>NZ_JAMYNL010000047.1:0-24744 GCF_040319065.1 Mesorhizobium sp. M0968 | reverse complement strand
TCAAGATGGCCCAGGATGCGCTGCCGTCGGGTCGGGATCTGGCGTCGCAATCGACGCTGTGCCGGCTGGAGAACCTGCCCGGCGTGCGGGAGCTGGTCGCGATAAGGCGGGCGATGGTCGATTGTATTGCGCCTCGTTCCGGCAGGTGCCGAAGCGGATCGTACTCGACATTGACGACACCTTCGACGCTGTGCACGGAGGCCAACAGCTTCGCCTGTTCAATGCCCACCATGACGAGTACGGCTTCCAGCCGATCGTCGTGTTCGATGGTGCGGGACGGTTCGTCAGCGCGATCCTGCGACCGGCCAAGCGGCCGAGTGGGGCTGAGATCCGCCCCCACCTGCGCCGTCTGGTGCGGGCGATCCGGATCAACTGGCCGAACATTCGAATCCTGCTCCGCGGCGATAGCCATTATTGCAACCCGCAGGTCATCGACTGGTGCCGCGCCAACGACGTCGACTTCATCTTTGGCCTCGCGCCCACCACGACCCTGCGCAAGCATGTCGCGGATCTGGAGGCCAGCACGACGGCGCGCTTCGAAGCGTCGGCCAAGACAGGCAAGGTCCGCAGGTTCAAGGAGTTCGTTGACGGCGCCGCTAGTTGGAGCCGCGTCGAGCGCATCATCGCGCGGGTCGAGGTCGGCGCCCAAGGTGGCGATATCCGCTTCGTCCTCACCAACCTTGCCGGTGGGAAGGCCAAGGCGCTCTACGAGGATGTCTACTGCCGGCGCGGCGCGGCCGAGAACCACATCAAGTCGTGGAAGACGCATCTTGCCGCCGACCGCACATCCTGCACCAGAGCGACGGCCAACCAGTTCCGGCTATTCCTGCATGCCGGTGCTTACTGGTTGATGTGGGGCTTGCGGGCCGCGATGCCGAGGCGCTCGAGCTTTGCCGTCGCCCAATTCGACACGCTGCGATTGCGCCTCATCAAAATCGCTGCGCGGGTGGTCGAGATGAAATCGCAAATCCGCCTGCACCTGCCGACATCGTGCCCCGACCAGCGCATCCTGCGCATCGTCCTCGATCGCATCCCCCAACTCGCGACATAACGACGGGGGCAGACGCCCCGAAACGAACCCGTCGACCGCAACCTGCAAACCCCCGCCTGCCATCACGACGGAGCAATCCCGGCGCCTGACGAGGCGCGTGGAAAAGCACCGCAACGGCGACCACAACGTCGCTTCAGGCCGTCAAAAGCTTATCGCCGTGCATCAAGGCGGCTAGAAGCGCGCCGGCAGCCTGGCGGGGGGCTTGGGGTTAGACTGCCGGCGCACGCCACTCATGAAGAGCGGCCCCTTTTTGCGGTTCCGACACCCATAGTCAACCCGGCAGCGTCTGGATGCCCGCTGTGCTCTTTTCAGAGCGGCTCGCGATGCCGGCCATGTCGGCCGATCCTGCCTAGGATGGGGGGCCACTCTCGTCGGCCGAGTTGATGCTCCAGCCAGTATCGCCTTGCCGACCAGCATGGGTTCGCCGTTAGCAATCCATCCTCGCGAGCCAATGCTATCCTGCACGTGTCGCAGCACTCCGGGCGGCTATATCGCCTAAGACAGCATGACGAAGCGTTCCAACTTCCTGTTCGGCGAGCCCGCGTGCAGTTCCTGACTCGGACAGTGGACGAGAATTCTCTTGGCGGTACTGCGCCGGAAGGCATTCGCGTCCAACGGAATCAAGCGACGACTATCAGCCGCAAACGTCACATCACAAGAGCGGTCTTCCACCCATTGCAGATTATCCGACTGATCAGGCGGCGTCCGATATGTCCGACTCTGCCTCAAGAATTCCCACAGGTATGGACAGCGATCTCGCTATCCGATTCCGATAGCCCTTATTGTACTTTAGACCCCGCTCGATGTTTTGGATTTCCTGAGCGGCAAGCCCGCACGCGACCGCGAGGTCCTCGATTGAATACCCAAGGTGCTCACGATAAGCGCGGATGATGTGGGTCCCCTGCGACATAGCCGTCAAGACTGGCTCGGGAATGCGCGAATCCTTCATAAACATCTCCAAGAAGATGGGAGCGCCTGACAAATCGGGAGATTTCCTCCCCGACCCTGGCGCACACCCAGCAAATCAAAAAAATGGACGTCCATTCGGCCGGACCGGCCTCATCCATGGAATGGGCCACTTGAAATTGGCAGCCGGGTCGGAATATGGCGGCTCACCTGCTTCTGATCAAGTTCTAAGAACCTGCCCGCCATGAGATGGCCTGATCGGCTGTAGCGCATTCGACCTGCGATCCTACACGACTCATTCTCCCCGATGGCTTTCTTGAACAGCAACTCGAACTCTCACTGACGCCTCCAGTGGCTATTCGCGGCACCGTCCACCCAGCCTCGCGGACGCTGATACCTTCGACCAATTTCCACCGCCGATGCAGCGAAGATGGACAAGCATCGCCACCTATAAAGGTTCACAATCATTCGACCGTGACCGATTTTGCGAGATTGCGCGGCTGGTCTACATCTGTGCCCATGAAGAGCGCCGTGTGGTAGGCAAGAAGCTGTATCGGCAGCGAGAAGATCATCGGCGCGATAATCTCGTCGACAGCCGGCAGCACGAGCGTGTGCATGGTGTCGATTTTCGATGCGGCTGCCCCTTTTTCATCGGTGATGAGGATAATCCGCCCTCCACGGGCAGCCACTTCCTGCATGTTGGAGACGGTCTTGTCGAAAAAGCGATCATGGGGCGCGATGACGATCACTGGCATGTTGTCGTCTATCAATGCGATCGGACCGTGCTTCAATTCACCCGCCGCATAGCCCTCGGCATGGATGTAGGAAATCTCCTTGAGCTTCAGCGCACCTTCCATCGCTAGCGGGAAACTGGTGCCACGGCCGAGATACAGGACGTCACGACACTTTGACAGTTCGCGCGACAGGAACTCGATCTCCGGCTGGATGCTGTTGAGTACCTGGCCCATGACGCGCGGCACTTCGGCGAGGCTCCTGACGAGCGCCTGCAGCTCGTCTTCGGTTACGGTCCCGCGGGCTCTGGCGGCGCCGATGGCGAGTGCGGCTAGAACGGCAAGCTGGCAGGTAAACGCCTTGGTGGAGGCGACGCCGATCTCCGGTCCGGCAAGGATCGGGAAGACCGCATCGGCCTCCCGAGCGATGGTCGATTCGCAGGCATTGACGATAGCGCCAATTTTCAGCCCACGCTCCTTGCAGTACCTCAACGATGCGAGCGTATCAGCGGTTTCGCCGGACTGCGAAATGAAAAGAGCCGCCGACTGCGGCGACAACGGGATCTCGCGGTAACGGAATTCGGACGCAACGTCGATTTCAACTGTCAGGCGCGCATAGCGCTCGAACCAGTATTTTCCGATCAGTCCGGCGAGATAGGCGGTCCCGCAGGCCGAGATCGCCAAGCTCGGGATCCTGGCGAAATCGATGCCAGAAACCGTGTCGGCGCGATTCTCTATGATGTTGCTATAGTGACGGAGAGCATGGGCGATGACTTCGGGCTGCTCGTAGATTTCCTTCTCCATGAAGTGGCGATGAGTGCCCTTGTTGGCCAGATCGGCCGCGGCCGTGGAGGTATGGCGCGGACGCTCGACGGGATGGCCGTCGAAATCGAAGATATGGGCGCCCGAATTGCCGACAACGGCCCAGTCGCCCTCGATGAGATAGGTAATTTCATTGGTGAAGGGAGCGAGCGCGATCGCGTCGGAGCCCAGGAACATCTCGCCGTCGCCGTGACCGATCGCCAGCGGTGGTCCGTTGCGCGCCGCCATGATGGTCGACGGATCATCTTCGAAGAGGACGGCAAGCGCATAGGCGCCCCTGACGCGTTTCAGCATGGCACGCATCGCCTCTTGCCGCCTCATGCCCTCCCGGCGGTGTCTTGCCAAGAGATGCGCGACGACCTCGGTGTCGGTATCGGTCTGGAACTCGGCGCCAGCCGCCGCCAATTCGTCCTTCAGCTCGGTGAAATTCTCGATGATCCCGTTATGGACGACGGCGACACCGTCGGTAAAGTGCGGGTGCGCATTGCGTTCCGTTGAGGCCCCATGGGTTGCCCAACGCGTGTGGCCGATGCCGATGTTGCCGCTCAGCGGCTCTTCCTTCAGTCTCCTCTCGAGATTGACGAGCTTGCCCTCGGCGCGCCGGCGGTGCAAGGCACCTTCGGTGATCGTCGCAACGCCGGCGGAATCATAGCCGCGATATTCCAAACGCTTCAATGCGTCGACCAACCGATCCGACACCGGCTGTTGCCCAACGATGCCAACAATCCCGCACATGTTCGTCTTCCATTCTTGCCGGCAGCTTCAGCCCACGCGAGACGGATACCCATCCGGCCGCTTTCATTGGGAGATCTTCTAGTAGTATTGGGTAATATTGGTATAATTGATTGTAGGGATAGCTATCATCCACCCCATGGATAAGACGCGTTTGGGGCCCTGATCTAACTTCCTCGTTGCGCCTGACGTCCTCATGACCGAACGCAAGCCCACACCCCGCGGCACGAAGGAACAATCGGCCATGCGCGATCATCCCGGCCACGCACCTGACCACGAACCGCCGCCGCTCGTGGTCACGCGGTGATCGGCATGATCACACAGCACTGTAGTTAGGCAGCATCAGCGACGCATGGTCGGCATCATCATCATCGGCAACGTCGGCGCCGTCGGCATGATTCACGTTCGTCACGTTGATCATAATCATCGTCGCCGCCGATCTAGTTTCTGATTGCCTGCCGCTTTGACGCGGCTTTCGCCGGTAGAGCTTAGCCCGCGATGGCCTATCAATACGCTGTTAGTCGGCATAGCCGAAACCGAGAGTCTGGCGGCGCAGGCCACAGAGCACGTTCAGCGACCGTTTCAGTCAGCGCCGGCTTTGTCGGGGTTCGTAACGGTCATCAGGATTCTCGGGGCATGAATGCACTATCACGAAAACGTTGGTTCTCAGTGCTTCGTCCGTATTACTCAAACCCGATTCCCGCAGCGGAAGAACTAGGCGCGTGTCACGTCTTGTACAAGGCACAATAGCAGTGAGAAATGGAGATTGATGCCTGCGCGTTTTCGAATAAGACAATCACCAAGCTGTCACCCCAATTACCTCAGGAACTGTCTATAGCCGCCGCCCATCAGGTAGCGGCCACGTTGGATGGCGCGACGCACCTGATCGCGAAGATGGCTACCTGGATGAGACCAATCTTCTTCGACACGGCGTCTCCCGAACAGGGCAATGGCGATCTCCTGATGAGATGCTCCTGCAAGCGAGCCATCCAAAGCCTGGAGCACGATACGCAGACGCGCTCCGCGGGGTTCCGGCGGAAAGCAAGCAGCTGCCAGGCGGCCGCAACCATTGATGTCGTTCAGGAACTGAAGGGCAGCGACATGGAACTTCAGGTGCTGCGGCTGCACGATCGCGTCGACATATAGCCGCATCGGGCGGAGAACGGATGCACCGGAAAGGGCGATCTGCAGACTCCGGCAGTCCTCCCTCAGCAGCACGTGCTGCACGCCGGCAGGTGTCAGCAGGATGTCCTTGCAGCATGAGAGCGAAGGGAGATCAAGCGGTTCAAAATCGTGGTCGAGCCCAACCGGCTCCGCGGCCGCTCGTAGAATACGGGCGCAGTCGCGCGGATCCCAAAAGACCCTTGCCGACGTAGCGTCCGACTGTGGCGCGTCCGCGAAAAAGGAGGCTCCATTGTCTTAGGAAAGATGATCCTGTCGTCAACTCGATTATCTTCATGTCGGCCTGGGCTCCGACAATGTAGGCGGACGGTGCCATTTTGGCGTGGTCGCGCTGAAATTGTGGATTGCGCCGAAGAAACTCCCAGGCCCAGGCAGTGCGTGGCAATCGTCTGGCGTAGTGGTAAGCTTCGTGACGACGCCAGTCCGGCCAGCATACAAGACCGACCGTCGCTTCCTTGGGCAGACCAGCATCCTTCACGGCTCAGGTGTCCACAATGGCGCTATGCCGACGGCCTAGAACCGGTTGCCACAGTACCGGTCCGCTCAGACGTCCCCTGCTGCGGATGCGCAAAAGGCTCGCGCGGGAAATCTCGAGAAACCCGGCCACCGCCTCCGTTTTGCCGACGGACTTGGGTTGTCCGATGCGCGACAATGGCCACGTCGCGAGGCGAAGGATCCGTTCCATGCGCGTGTCCGTCACCGTTACTATCCGGGTCAGATCCTTGGCCAAGCCGAACTCGATCATGCCCGCGAAGAGCTCGTAGGTTGCCTGGGCCAGTCCGCCCGCTGCCTTGGGCGCCGACGGAGGGAGATCGAGCGCGAAACGACTGCTCTCCCATATGTCGGAGGTCGAGGGCACGACGTCAGCACCCAGCAGCACCGGGAACGTGTCGCGCAACATTGTGGGTCCGGTGCTGGGCAAAAGACGCACGCAACCGCGAATTCGCCAGTCGGATCCCTTGAGGAGCAGATAGACAGGCTTCAGACCATCAAACGGGTCTGTTTCCATCTGGTCTTCGGTATCAACTTCCCAATCGAGCCTTTCCTTGAACACCCGAAACCTGAGCCCGTGCATCTCTTTGAGCTCGCTTGCGAACTCGTTGTAAAGGTCTGGTGTTATCAGCTGCATCATGGTCGCCTCCGTGCGGGATGTGTTCCCGCCATCGAAGGGCAAAGCTGGCAGCGATGCAGCCTGTAGAGGTTTACAGCTATCGTGGCCGAAGAATCAGGATCTCGCCTGGCCGGAGGCAGCCAGTCGTGCAACGGCCTGGTTGATCGTTCGAACGCCAAGTTTTGCCTTGGCGTTTTCCAGATGAAAGGTCACGGTGCGCTTTGAGACGCCGAGAAGCTGGCTGATATCCCAAGCCGACTTGCCGCGCGCCGCCCATTTCAGGCACTCGAACTCCCGCGGGGTGAGCGTTACACCATCCACCACGCGATCGTCGGCGAGCCTGCGCCGGACATGGATATGAAAGTTGATGGCCACCAGCTGCAATGCTTTTTCGTAACGTGTCAGTGACCGCAACAGAGGCGGACGGGACTCGTCGGAAGCAAAGGTCAGGGCAGCAAACCGGCCGCGATGATCATGCATGGACATCGTCAGGCCGCCGCGGATGCCAAACTCAGCCGCACTCTCCAGAATTTGTTGCTGCGAATTCGGCAGACAGTGCCGAGCGCGATCCACACCCCAATCGAAGGTATCCCAGCCTTGCAGCCCGCGCAGGATGACCGGATCAAGACTGTGGTACCGCTGTTGCAGATAACGTGATGTCCAGGATGAAGGATAGTTTGAGATCAATTGCGGGGCGTCGCCGGAGGCCGACGGGTAAGTGAAATAGGCGAATAGCGGAAAATCGAAGCCGGCTGCAGCGGATGCCATTGCCTCACGGAGATCGGCAGCATCAACACTTGCAGACAGTTGCTCGACGAAGTTCTCAAACACGCGATGCATTTGCGCTTTGCGTAACCTCCGTGATCGCTCGATGCCAGGCAGAGACCTTGTTTTAAACGATCCCGGACGGATACAGCGCGTGCCGAGAACCCCGTTAATCTGTTGAAACCCGTGATATTCTGACGTTGTCTATGAGCCGTGTGCCGCCGAGCCAGGCCGCGACAAGCAAGCGTGCAGGTCGGTCAAGGCTTGTCATGGGTCGCAGATCTGCCTCGTCGCGAAGTTCCAGGTATTCGACCTCGCGATAGCCCGCAGCCAGAATTGCTGCGCGCGCTTCGGCAAGCGTTGGCAGGACGGGCGAGCCGCGGGCAAGCCGCTCAGCCGTCTCGAGCAAGACCGATGGTAGCTTGGGGGCAACAGCACGCTCTGCTGGCGAGAGCCGGACATTGCGCGATGATAGAGCAAGACCGTCGGCTTCGCGGACTGTCGGACAAGGAACAATGGTGATTGGAATATCCAGGTCCCGGGCCATACGCCTGACTAGCTGAAGCTGCTGAAAGTCCTTTTCGCCAAAGAAGCCGAAGTCAGCGCTGGTCTGCAGGAAGAGCTTGGCGACGACGGTCGCCACGCCATCGAAATGTCCCGGCCGGAAGGCACCGCACAGGCCCTCGCTGACACCGGACACCGAAACGGTCGTGGCGAAGGCCGCCGGATACATTTCCTCTGCATCCGGCGCATAAAGCAGGTGCGCGCCAAGCGGTGCCAGCTTGGCGGCATCCTCGTCCTCGGTGCTCGGATACGCGGCGAGATCGGCCTGGCTGTTGAATTGCTTCGGGTTGACGAAGAGCGTCACGATCACCCGGTCGGCCTTCTCGAGTGCCGCGCGCACCAGGCTGAGATGGCCCTCATGCAGGACGCCCATCGTTGGCACCACGGCAATCCCCACGCCCTCGCCGCGCCATGCGGCGACGATTTGGCGAAGCCGGGCAACGCTCCTGACAATCGGCACGCTCACGCTGCTTCTCCGCTCTTGGCCGCGTCCGCGTCGGCGGGCTTGCGCGCATCGGCAAACACGTGCTCGGCGGCCGGAAACTGGCGCTCCTTCACTTCCCGCGCATAGGCCGCGATCGCAGCCGCAGCGGCCTCCCCCATTTCAGCATAGCGCTTGACGAATTTGGGCCGGAAATCGCCGAAGAGGCCCAGCATGTCGTCGACGACGAGAATCTGGCCGTCACAGGCTGCCGAGGCACCGATGCCAATGGTCGGGGTCGCCACCTCCCCGGTGATCCGGCGGGCGAGCGCCTCGGGAACCTTCTCCAGCACGACCGCAAAGGCGCCCGCTTCGCTCACCGCAAGCGCGTCGCGCCTGATGCGCTCGGCATCCCCGCCTCTGCCCTGCACGCGGTAGCCACCGATGGTGTTGATCGCCTGCGGCGTCAAGCCGACATGGGCCATGACCGGCACGCCGCGCGCGGCGAGGAAGCCGATCGTCTCTGCCATCGTTTCGCCGCCTTCGAGCTTGACGGCCGCGCAGCCGGTCTCGGCCATGACGCGCGCGGCATTGCGGAAAGCCTGCTCGGGGCTTTCCTCGAAGGAACCGAACGGCAGGTCGACGACCATCAGCGCCTGCTCGAGGCCACGGCGCACGGCCTGGCCGTGCGTGATCATCATCTCCAGCGTCACACCGAGCGTCGAGGGCAGGCCGTGGAGAACCATGCCGACGCTGTCGCCGACCAGCACCACATCGCAATGGGGATCGACAAGCCGGGCGACTGGCGTCGTGTAGGCGGTAAGGCAGACGAGCGGCGTCCCACCTTTGCGCGAACGAATATCCGGCGGTGTGACCGCCCTGGTGTCACCAAACGCACTCAATGGATCCTCCTTCCCCAACGTTACCAACCGCGGGTGTCGCGTTTGCCACATTTTTGTGCAAGTGCGAAGAGCTAAAAATGGCCGTGCAGCTGTGCGGTGTTGACGTGCGGACAGGCGCGCTTACACTTAAATCGATTCAGGCGCCCCCGAGCTGGCCAACCACTTTCGCGAACATGGACGATCAGGCAAAAGGACCCAGGAAAGACAGAGCCGCCGTCAAGGCCGACGAAGTCAAAGTGGACCTGATCGCCTTTGTCGTCGCCGTAAACGACAGTGAACCCTGTGTCCTCACCATCGGCCAGGCGGACACCCTGCCCTCCGGACCATTTGCGCTTGAGCACCGATCGCTGCAATCCGGTTTGAGGGGGTGGGTCGAGCAGCAGACCGGCCATCCGCTGGGGTATATTGAGCAACTCTACACCTTCGCGGATCGGGATCGCATCGGCGCCGAGCGCCAGCAGCGCGTCATCTCCATCAGCTATCTCGCATTGACCCGCAAGGAACAGGCAGCTGGCTCGCCCAAGTGCGGCTGGCAGAGCTGGTATGAATATTTTCCATGGGAGGACCACCGCTCCGGCACGCCTCCGGTCGTGCTGGACGTTCTGCGACCGCGCCTGATTGAATGGGCAGACGGCGTCAGCGACGCGGCCACGCGACGTGAACGCTGGCAGCGGGCGACGATAGCCTTCGGCTTCGACGACCGCCTTTGGAACGAGGAACTCACGCTTCAACGCTACGAGTTAGTCTACGAAGCAGGCCTGGTCCAAGAGGCCGGAAGCGGACGGGACGCGACGCTGCCTCCGCTGGTGCCCAGCAAGTCTATGGTCGCCGATCATCGCCGCATCGTGGCGACCGGCATTGCGCGGCTGCGCTCCAAGATCAAATACCGGCCGGTCGTCTTTGAGCTGATGCCGCCGGTCTTCACGCTTTTGCAGCTGCAGCGAACCGTGGAGGCGCTTGCCGGCAGGCTCGTGCGTAAGCCGAACTTTCGCCGGCTGATCGAGCAGCAGGAGCTGGTCGAAGAGACCGGAGAGGCAACCGCGGAGACCGGCGGCCGGCCAGCGAAGCTTTACCGGTTCCGCCACGCCGTTCTCGACGAGAGGGTCATCGCCGGGACAAAATTGCCGCTGGCGCGGGGTTGACATCGCTTATACTCACAGCAAGTATATGCTAGTTATTTTCAACTAGAGTATAAGCTGGAGGGGTCGATGAGCGCCGTGCTGCCTGCGACCGCGTTTCTCTACGAGCGCGTCCGACGAGTGATCCCGCCGATCGAATGGCCGGCTTTCGTCGAGGATATCGAGGCGATCCTTGCACTGAAGCGCGAGCGCAACGCCATCATCCTGGCGCACAACTATCAGACCCCCGAGATCTTCCATTGCGTGGCCGACATCGTCGGCGACAGCTTGGCACTGGCCCGCACGGCTGCGACGATCGAGGCGCAAGTCATCGTGCTGGCCGGCGTACATTTCATGGCCGAAACGGCCAAGCTGCTCAATCCGCAAAAGACGGTGCTCATTCCCGACCTGCGGGCAGGCTGTTCGTTGGCGGAATCTATCACGGCAGAAGACGTGCGCTTGATGCGCCAGCGTTATCCCGGCGTGCCGATCATCACTTATGTCAACACGTCGGCCGAAGTGAAAGCCGAGTCGGATATCTGCTGTACATCCGGCAACGCCAAGGCGGTCGTCCAATCCCTTTGCGTTCCCCGGGTGATCATGTTGCCGGACGAATATCTGGCCCAGAATATCGCCGCCCAGACCGATGTGCAGATCATCGCCTGGAAAGGCCATTGCGAGGTGCATGAGCGCTTTACACCGGCCGACATCCGCGAGTTGCGCGAAAGTCATCCCGGCGTGATCGTGCTCGCGCATCCCGAATGCCCGCCCGACGTCGTGGCTGAAGCAGATTTTTCCGGCTCGACCGCTGCCATGTCCGACTATGTCGAGAGGCAAAGGCCGGCACGTGTCGTGCTGATGACGGAATGTTCGATGAGCGACAACGTCGCGTTAGCGCACCCAGAGGTCGAGTTCATCCGGCCCTGCAATTTGTGCCCGCACATGAAGCGGATCACGCTTGCCAACATCCGCATGGCGCTCGAGCAGAACCACCATATCGTAACCATCGAACCCGGGATCGCCGGGCGCGCGCGGCTTGCGGTCGAACGGATGCTGGCAATTTGAGCGCGGATGTCCGCAGCTTCTTCGGGCGGCCCATCATCATCGGTGGCGGCATCGCCGGACTGATGACCGCGCTTCAACTGGCGCCGGAGCCGGTGCTGCTTCTGTCCAGGACGCTGCTGGGAGCTGACAATTCGAGCACCTGGGCTCAGGGTGGTCTGGCTGCCAGTTTCGGCGAAGACGACGATCCGGAACTGCACCTGGCCGATACGCTTGCCGCCGGGGATGGTCTCTGCGACACAGACGTGGCGAGCCGCATCCTCCAAGCCGCGCCCAAGGCGATAGAGGGGCTTGCGGGCTTTGGGGTTCCCTTCGACCGTACGTCGAAAGGATCACTGTGCCTCGGATTGGAGGCCGCACACAGCCGACGTCGCATCGTTCATGCGCATGGTGACGGCACCGGGCGTGAGATCATGCGTGCCCTGATCGCGGCTGTGCGTTCCACTCCCTCGATTGTTGTCGTGGAGGGCGTGGAAGCGCGCCGGCTGGCGGTGCGAGAGAATGCGATCCGAGGCGTCTGGGCGAGCGGTTCGATAGGACCTGTCTTCTTCGGCTCACGGCGGGTCGTCCTCGCCACCGGTGGGATCGGGGGACTGTTTCTCGACACCACGAATCCTTCGGGCAGTTGCGGACAGGGCCTGGCGCTTGCGGCCCGCGCTGGAGCTGTCCTTGCCGACCTCGAGTTCATCCAGTTCCACCCGACCGCGCTTGACGGCCCGGAACGCCCTATGGTGCTGCTCAGCGAGGCCGTCCGCGGCGAAGGTGCTGCCCTGATCGACGAAACCGGCCAAGCTTTTCTCCAGAGCGTGCCAGGGGCGGAACTCGCGCCTCGTGATGTCTTGGCGCGCGCCGTCTGGAACCATCTTGCCAACGGCCACCGTGTTTTTCTCGACGCGCGGCAACGGCCTGGCCCGGAATTTGCTCGACACTTCCCGACAATCGCATCAGCCTGTCGTGGAGCCGGCATCAATCCCGCGCGCGATCTCATCCCCATTCGTCCGGCCCAACACTACCACATGGGTGGCGTTGCCGTGGACGGCTCCGGTAGGACCTCCGTCAAGGGGCTGTGGGCCTGCGGCGAAGTCGCTTCGACAGGACTGCATGGCGCCAACAGGCTCGCCAGCAATTCCTTGACCGAGGCCGTCGTGTGCGCGCGCTGGGTCGCTGAAAGTGTCGCCGGAACGCCTGCTCGCAGAACAAGGCCTGCGGTTGCGGACGTTTACCCATCGCCCGCTCCGATACCCGTGCGTGTTTTCCTGTCGCGTGCACTGGGCATCGTCCGGGATGGTGAAGGTCTGAAAGCAGCCGCACGTGCCTTATTGCCGCTCGCCGAAAGCCAGGACGCGGCCTCGGATGCGGCGGCTGTCGGGCTAATGATCGCGGTTGCCGCCTTGTTGCGCCAAGAAAGCCGCGGCGCTCATTACCGGACAGACTTTCCTCATCATGCGACTGTCGCCCGACGGTCCGAAATCACCCTCGAAGCCGCCTTGGCCGCTGCGCGGGAACTCGGACATTCGCCAAGCCTCGAAGGGGCAAAGTGATGACGTTCTCACCGCTTCCCACGGTCATGCTTGAGCCGCTGGTAAGGGCAGCCCTTCTTGAAGACCTTGGCAGAGCCGGCGACTTGACCACGGAGGCCATCGTCCCGAAGGAACACCAAGCGGGAACCGTGCTGGCGGCGCGCCAGTCCGGAGTTGTCGCCGGCCTCGATCTTGCGATGCTCGCTTTCCGCTTGATTGATCCTGATGTCGAAATCTCGGTGGAGCGGGCAGACGGCTGCAATGTCATGGATGGAGAGGTCATTGCAACGGTGAGTGGTCCGGCCCGGGCCATTCTCACAGCCGAACGGACGGCGCTCAATTTTCTCTGTCATCTGAGCGGCATCGCTACAGCAACGGCATCGATCGTCGCTGCGGTTCGTGGATATGGCGCGAAGATCGTCTGCACGCGCAAGACGACGCCCGGATTGCGGGCAGTCGAAAAATATGCCGTGCGCGCAGGTGGCGGATCCAATCACCGCTTCGGCCTCGACGACGCAATTCTGATCAAGGACAACCACATCGCCATCGCAGGCGGCGTTCGCCCGGCGCTCGAGCGAGCACGAAGACGGGCCGGTCATCTCGTCAAGATCGAAGTCGAGGTCGATACGCTGGCCCAGTTGGAGGAGGTACTTGGCTTCGCTCCCGATGCGGTTCTGCTCGACAACATGTCCCTCGCCGATCTTCGCCGCGCCGTCGCAATCGTTGGCGGCCGTGCTATCACCGAGGCTTCTGGCGGGATCGCATCCGATACAGCGCGAGCGATTGCCGCGACCGGCGTCGATCTGATTTCAGTCGGCCGACTGACCCACAGCGCGCCGATCCTGGATATCGGCCTCGACTATTGGGGCTCATGATTGCCTGAGGAACGGACAGGATCGAATCAACTGTCCTTTCCGATCGTCATCAATCAGACAGCAAAGCAAGGCAGAACCGGAGGAACAGCATGGACATGCAAACAGCCAGTCCAACGCAGACATCGCCACGGGCTCAATCCCCTGACCCTGGAGCGTGGACCCTGGAGAAGGCTCGGGCACTTCACGATGCCCCCTTCAACAATCTCCTCTTCCTCGCGCAAACCGTGCACCGCCAGAATTTCGATCCCAACAAGGTCCAGCTCAGCCGGCTGCTCAGCATCAAGACGGGCGGATGCCCGGAGGATTGCGGCTATTGCAGCCAGTCGGCGCATCACGAGACCGGCCTGAAGGCGTCGAAGCTGATGGAGGTCCGGCGCGTCGTCGCCGAGGCGACCAAGGCGCGTGACGCCGGCGCCACCCGCTATTGCATGGGCGCGGCCTGGCGAAACCCCAAGGCGCGCGACATGGATGCGGTGGTGGCGATGGTCGAAGGCGTCAAGGCGCTGGGCATGGAGACCTGCATGACGCTCGGCATGCTCGATCTTGAGCAGGCCGCTCGACTGAAGCAGGCTGGTCTCGACTTTTACAACCACAACATCGATACGTCGGAACGCTACTATAGCGAGATCATCAGCACGCGGAGCTTTGCCGAGCGGCTCGAGACGCTCGAGCACGTTCGCCAATCCGGCATCAAGGTCTGCTGCGGCGGCATTGTCGGCATGGGCGAGGAGCCGGTGGACCGGATCGGCATGCTCGTGACGCTGGCCAACCTGCCGGAACATCCGCAAAGCGTTCCGATCAATATGCTGATCCCGATCCCCGGCACCCCGCTTGCCGACGCCAAGCCCATCGAGCCGATCGAATTCGTGCGCGTGATCGCGCTGGCGCGCATCATGATGCCGAAATCGCATATCCGTCTTTCGGCCGGCCGCACCGCCATGACCGACGAGATGCAGGCGCTGTGCTTTTTTGCCGGCGCCAACTCGATCTTCGTCGGCGACACGCTGCTGACGGCGGACAATCCCGGTGAGGACAAGGATACCCTGCTGTTCCGGCGCCTTGGCATCGAGCCGATGGAACTCGAGGCGCAATGAACGGGGCACCGCTTGCCCGCTATGAGGCGACCTTGCAGGGACTGGCGCGCAAGGACCGGCTGCGGACGCTGAAGCCGCGCGCCGGGCGCGACTTCTCGTCGAACGACTATCTCGGGCTTGCCGCCTCCAAAAGACTTGGCGAAGCGGTTGCGGCGGCGATTGCGCGTGGCACGCCGGTTGGCGCCACCGGGTCGCGGCTGTTGCGCGGCAATGCGCCGGAACACGAGCAGCTCGAGGCAGACGCGGCGGCATTCTTTGGAGCCGACCGCGCGCTGTTCTTCGGCAGCGGCTACATCGCCAACTTCGCTCTGCTGACTGCGCTGCCGCAGAAGGGCGACCTTTTGGTCCTCGATGAGCTCGCCCATGCCAGCATGCATGAGGGTGCGCAGGCCGGGCGCGCACAGTTCGTGCTGGCCGCGCACAACGACGTCGATGCTGTCGACGATGCGATCACGCGTTGGCGCGCCGAAGGCGGCATGGGATGCATCTGGATTGCGGTGGAAAGCCTTTACAGCATGGATGGCGACTGCGCGCCTTTGGAGAGCCTGGCCGCGCTTGCCGATCGGCACAACGCATTCATCGTCATTGACGAGGCGCACGCGACCGGCGTCTGGGGACCGGACGGCCGGGGGCTGGCCGCCGCTTTCGAGGGCCGCGACAACATCGTCGCGCTCCACACCTGCGGCAAGGCGCTCGGCGCATCTGGTGGGCTCGTGACCGGGCCGAGGACACTGTGCCAGTATCTGATCAACCGTTGCCGGCCATTCATCTACGCCACCGCGCCATCGCCGCTGATGGCGGTCGCGGCGCGCGAAGCGCTCGCAATGCTCGCCGACGAGCCTATGCGGCGTTTTCAGCTGCATGAACGCGTTGCCCTCGCAGGCCGCCAATTGGTCGATCGCTGCGGCGTGATACCAAGTGGCTCTCAGATCCAGCCCTTGGTAATCGGCGATGTCAGGCGCACCATGGCAGTGGCGGCGCGCCTGCAGGCCCGCGGCTTCGACATACGCGGCATTCGCCCGCCGACCGTACCCGAGGGTACGTCGCGCCTGCGCATCTCACTGACGCTCAATATCGGCGAAGCCGACATTTCCGCCATGGTCGAGGCGCTCGTCGAGGTGTTGGCCCAGACATGACCGGAGGCGACATGACCAAGCGCATCGTCATCACCGGAACAGACACCGGAATTGGCAAGACGGTGTTTTCGGCCGGGCTTGCCGGCCTGCTCGACGGCTTCTACTGGAAGCCGGTGCAATCGGGCCTCGACGGCGAGACCGACAGCGAGGCGGTTGCGCGACTTGCCGGGCTGCCGTCGGGGCGCGTGCTGCCGGAAGCCTACCGCTTGAAGAGCCCGCTTTCGCCGCATCGTTCGGCCGAAATCGACGACGTTTCGATCGAGGCTGCCGATCTTTCGTTTCCGGTCCTGCCGACACCGCTCGTCATCGAAGGCGCCGGCGGGCTGATGGTGCCGCTGAACCGCCGGACAAGGTTCATCGACATATTCGAGCAATGGCAGTTGCCGGTCATTCTGTGCGCCCGCACCGCGCTCGGAACAATCAATCACACCCTGCTGTCGATCGAAGCCCTGCGGGCGCGCGCTATCCCGCTGGCTGGCATCGCCTTCATCGGCGATGAGATGACCGATACGCAACGGACGATCGTGGAATTCGGCGACGTGCCGCAACTCGGCAGGCTGCCGCACCTCGATCCGCTGACGGACAAAACGCTGAGACAAGCGATGATTGCCGGCTTCGACCTCGCTTTGATTGCCGGAGGCGAATGATGACGCAATCCCGTGTGTGGCATCCCTTCACCCAGCACGCGCTCGAGCTGGCGATCCCTGAAATCGTCCTGACTGAAGGCGCGTATCTCCACAAAGCCAATGGCGTGCGCATTCTGGACGCCATTTCCTCCTGGTGGGTCGTCACACATGGCCACCGCCATCCCCGCATCATGAAAGCTATCGAGACGACCGCCTCGAGCCTCGACCAGATCATCTTTGCAGGCTTCACGCACGAGCCAGCCGAACGCTTGGCCAAGGCGCTTGTCGGACTCGCTCCTCCCGGCCTCGACCGGGTGTTCTATTCCGACAGCGGCTCGACCTGCGTCGAAGTCGCGTTGAAGATGGCGCTCGGTTATTTCCGCAACATCGGCGCGCCCCGCTCGCGCATCGTCGTCATGGAGCACAGCTATCACGGCGACACGATCGGCACGATGAGCGTCGGTGCCCGTGGCGTGTTCAACGCCGCCTACGAACCCTTGCTGTTCGAGGTCGACACCATTCCCTTCCCGGCCGCCGGCCGCGAGCAGGAAACGCTGGATAGATTCGAGGCCGTCAGCCGCGACCGGCGCGCCGCCGCGCTGATCGTCGAACCGCTCGTGCTTGGCGCCGGCGGCATGCTGATGTATCCGGCCTCGGTTCTGACCGGATTGAAGAAGATTGCCGAAGCCTCCGGCACGCTGCTGATCGCCGACGAGGTGATGACCGGCTGGGGCCGCACCGGGAGCATGTTCGCCTGCGAGCAGGCGAACATCTCTCCGGACATGCTGTGCACCTCGAAGGGCCTGACCGGTGGCGCAATCCCGCTGGCCGCCACGCTTGCCACCGATGCCATCTTCCATGCTCATTGTTCGGCGGATCGCAAGAAGACGTTTTTCCACTCGAGTTCCTACACGGCCAATCCGATTGCCTGCGCGGCAGCACTCGCCAATGTCGAGATCTGGCGTGACGAGCCAGTGGCCGAGCGGATCGCCACCCTGAGCGCGAGGCAGGCCGCCGGCCTTCGGCGCTTTCGCGATAATGCCAACTTCACCGACAGTCGCACGATCGGCACGATCCTGGCTCTCGACCTGCGCGCCGGCTCTGCCGGCTATCTGGCCGAGATCGGACCTAAGCTGCGGGCCTTTTTCCTCGAGCTCGGCCTGCTTGTGCGCCCGCTCGGCAATGTCCTTTATCTCCTGCCGCCCTATTGCGTCACCGGCGACGAGCTCGATCGGCTCCATGACGCGATCGAGGAGGCCGGCGAACGCTTCGGCTCAAAGCCATGAGCAGGTTGTCGCGCCTTCTCGGGTTTGGCCATCATGCGCCTGGCCGAAAGGTGGCGAATGCCGAAATTGAGAACAATCTCGGCCTCGAACCGGGCTGGATCGAGCGGCGTACTGGAATCCGGTCGCGCTTCTGGGCAACGGACGAAGACACGCTGTCTGGTCTTGCTGCGCAGGCCGGCGCCATGGCGCTGGCCAGCGCCGGCATTGCGCGCCACGACATCGGTCTGCTGCTGCTTGCCACCTCGACGCCCGATCACCTCCTGCCGCCCAGCGCGCCCCTGGTCGCACATCGGCTGGGGCTCGGCCGCGCCGGCGCTGTCGATCTGACCGGCGCCTGCGCCGGCTTCATCTATGCGCTGATGTTTGCGGACGGATTTACCCGCCTGCACGGCAAATCGAGCCTTGTTATCGCCGCCAATATCCTCAGCCGCCGCATCAATCCCTCTGAGCGCGCCAGCGCCGTGCTGTTTGCCGATGCCGCCGGCGCCCTCGTGATCGGTCCCTGCGAGGATACTGATCGGGGGATTCTCGGTGCCTCCGTGGATTCGGACGGCTCGCGATACGGGCTGATCCAGATTCCCGCAGGAGGAAGCAACAAGCCGTTCCACGGTAACCTCGACCTCGCGCAAACCCGAATGACGATGACCGACGGCCGCGAAGTGTTCGCAAAGGCCGTCGAGATGATGACCGATTGCTCGACAAGCGCGCTAGCCGCTGCCGGAGTGCGACCGCAGGATGTCGACCGGTTCGTGCCGCATCAGGCCAATGCTCGCATTTTCGATGCGGTCGGGCGAAACCTCGGCGTTGCCGATCACCTGATCGTCAAAACGATCGCCGAATATGGCAACTCTTCCGCCGCGACGATCCCGCTCTCACTGTCGCTCGCCAATCAAGCGGAGCCGTTTCGGCCGGGCGAGAAAATACTCCTGGCGGCGGCAGGTGCGGGACTCAGCGGCGGGGCGCTCGTCGTCGGGATTTAGCCCAGCGAAGCTGCTCACTGGCTCTGTGAGATGAATAGGACAACGGGACCAATGCGAAAATAGTCGCCGGCAAGCTGCACGGCATCCACGTCACCGAGCAAAGCTCAACTACCACGGTTCGATACTGCTCGACCCTGACCGCGCGAAGAACCCGGGATCCTGCCAATGGATTCGTGGAGACATGGACCAAGACTTCCGGCGCGCGAATCTCGACCTATGTCATCCTCGGCGAGCGCGGCTCTCGATGCTGCATCCTCAACGGCGCGGCCGCCCGGAACCTGCCAGCCCACTCCATCCATCTGGACGAAGCGCACATTCCTGTCTGAAGCCGCGGATCGTTACGTTCGTCATCACCAATGTCGTCGGCTTTTCGCCGATGGCAATGCGCTGACGCGGACGGCGTTGACGATTACATCGGCAGGGGCGCTTCAGCAGAACTTTCGCCGGTTGATGGAGCAACAGGAACTGGTGGAGGAGACCGGCGAAAGTGCTTTTGATACCGGCGGTCGGCCGGCGAAGCTTTATCGCTTCCGCCACCATGTCCTCGACGAAACGGCGGTCGCCCGGACAAAATTGCCGCTGGCGCGGGCTTGACATCCTTTATACTCAACGTAGAAATATACCCTTATAATCAATTCGATTATAACGAGAAATTCATTCGCAAGTCCGAACCCACGGTCTCGCTCGGGAAGCCCGTATGAGTGGATCGAAGTGATCTTGGAAATGAAACGCCCGAGGACGGGCTTTCAACCTTTGTCGTGAAGGAGGTGCCGCGCGAGTGGGCCAATGCCTTGCGGCAACGGTGAAGGATGTATACCGCCAGTAAACACGTGCGTCAAAGTCGCCGTCGAATGTACAGTTCGTCCAAATGTGCGATACGTTCGATTTGTGCAAGTAACAATGGAAAAGTGTTGCATAAAAGAAACGTCTAATCATATAAAGCTGGCAAGCTAAACTTTAAACTTGCACAAATGAGCATCGCGGATAGCGTCCCACTGTGAAGCGTGCACTGCGATGTGCGTCTGTTTCGATCGTGGGGGGGGGCAAGACGGTCGTCAATTGATGTTCTTCCCTTTTTTATTGAGAGGCAAAAGTTGAAGCCGCAAGACGGCTGCTAGGTTGCGCGCATACGAAAACGCAACACATCGCCGTCCCCCCCAACTTCATGTCTTCAACGCTCCTTCGGAGGCTTGCTGAGGGAATGCTATTGGGAAAGCCAGATATGTCCGCGTCGAGTGATCTTGGGGATGAAAAGCGCCAGACCGAGCTTTCAAGCTTTGTCATGAGGGAGGTGCAGCGCATTCTTGCTCAATGCGATGAGGCGAAGCAGGGTGACAAGGCTGCTGTTGCGCCTTCTGGTTCTCCTTCCAACGAATTGACCGTCGTGGCCGCCGAATTTCTTGGTAGGCTCGAGGCCGAAGCAGCGCGACGGCTAAACGCCCAGGCGGGTGAGATCGCTTCGCGACCACGGGCAGCCGATCATCCGCTCGGGCATCCGGTTCTGAAAGATTGCCCGAGAGAAGGCGCGCGCATTGCAGAATGGGCCGGTCCAGTTGCGGGGTCGACGCATCTCGAGAGACGTTTTGGAATACCGCGGTCCACTTTGTATTGGTGGCAGCAACACAATGATGTGATTGCCTTTCGGAGAGGCTCCCGTAAGCATGTATTTCCCCTAGCTCAATTCATCGACGGCAGGCCTATGCCCGGAATCAGGCAGGTCCTTTCCTCGATCTCCGATCCCAGACTGGCTTGGCTGTGGCTGATCAGCCCCTCGCCTCTTCTCAAGGGTCGCGTCCCTATCGAATTGCTCAGAGAAGGTATGAACACAGAAGTTGTTACATCCGCCGCCCAGGCTGTTTCTCTGATTGAATCTATCTGACAATTGGCCGGATGCCGATGGCTGTCCGCGCATTATGTAAGTGCGCACAAGCAGATGTACCAATTGTGCGATTTGTGCAAATGTATAGTTGTTCAATTTGTGCAAGAAATACAATAGATTTAGTGGCAATAATGCAACGGATACTTCTATATATGGTTGGCAGACGGAATTTGAACTTGCACTAATTCGCTCAGCGAATAGCGTTCGAGCCGGGAAGGATGCATCGCGATGCGCATCTTTTTCGATCTGGGGACAGGGAGCGGTTCGTCCATCGACGTCCTCGCCCTTTTCAAATCATTGAATGGAGATCAATTATGAACATCAAGAGCCTTCTTCTCGGCTCAGCTGCGGCTCTGATCGCAGTTTCCGGCGCCCGCGCCGCCGACGCGGTGACTGTCGCCGAGCCGGAACCGGCTGAATACGTCAAGATCTGCGACGTGTACGGCTCGGGCTACTTCTACATCCCCGGCACCGAAACCTGCCTGCGCATCGGCGGCTATGTCCGTTACGACATCAGCGCTGGCGACGTTGGCTCCTACGACGGGGCGCGGACCCACGACGTCCAAGACGGCAGCGACCAGGGCACCTGGCGCAAGAACGCCCGCTTTGACCTAAGGACTTGGACCGGCCAGGAAACCGAACTCGGTACTTTGAAGACATACACCGAGACCAAATTCAATTTCGGTAACCGCAACGCCTATTCGGGTCCCGACAGTCCCCAGAACTATGCCTTCAACAGGGGCATCACACTGAACTTCGCCTGGATCCAACTCGGTGGCCTTCGCGTCGGCAAGGACGAATCGGCCTTCGATACGTTTATCGGCTATGCCGGCAACGTCCTAAACGATACGCTCGTTCCCTACGGCGATTTCGACACCAACGTCGTGCAGTACTACTTCGACGCCGGCAATGGCTTCTCCGCCGTGGTATCGCTCGAAGAGGGTTCTGGCGTCGTCGGCACGATCGACAGCTACGTTCCGCATCTTGTCGGCGGCGTGAAGTACACGCAGGGCTGGGGCGCCATCACCGGCGTGATCGCCTACGACAGCAACTACGAAGAGGTAGCCGGCAAGGTCCGCTTGGATGTGAACGCCACCAACGAACTGTCGCTGTTCATTATGGCTGGCTATGGGACCGACGACAACCTAACCGATGGGACCTACGCTATTCCTGCCGGCGGTCGCGGCTTCTACAAGCAGTGGGGTGGCAACTGGGCCGTCTGGGGCGGCGGCACCTACAAGTTCAACGAGAAGACCTCTTTCAACCTTCAGGCGGCGTATGACGAGTGGAAGAACCTCGGCATTGCCGCCAATGTCGCCTACGATATCGTTCCTGGTCTGACGATCACGGCCGAAGTCGACTACCTCCACGCTGGCAAGTTCGGGGATGTGGACTTCTCTAACTGGACCAATGCCGACAAGAAGAACAGCGTCGGCGGTCTGCTCCGCTTCCAGCGCTCGTTCTGAGGATTGAAGAGCCCGTTGCCGCGTTCGGAGCGCTAACTGCGAGCCTAATTTGCGGCCGAACCATTGTGGTGAGGCTTGTAGAGGTTTTCGGCGAATTGCTTGATCACGGACCTCCAATCCGAGCATTTCGTCGATGAGAAGGGCGCCCTGTTCCCGGGCGCCCTTTTTTTAAGGGTTATCATCAGACTCTCTCCCGGGGGAATTGTGGGTAAGAAACAACGCATCATCCTGCAGGCAGCTGTTTTGGCGTCTGCCTTTGGCTTTTTTTTGCTGATCCTGATCCTGCAGATGGTCAGTTTTTTGGTTGACTAGGCACGCGCAAGCGGGATGAATCGCGCAGAGACACGCGGAAGTTTTTTTCGCCAGCGAAACCCCGACGACCTGATGGGGAGTCACGCCAGCAGGGTGGGCGCCACGTCCAGTGCCACCGACCATGCGAGATGCCGATCGTTGGCGCGTCTGTCAGTTCGCGCGGCCATATTCATTCTGGTGCCGATCTGTTGCCTTTTCTGCTTTTCCCATGCGTTTTAGGCCGAGCCATTTGTGAAGCGGGCGGTCAATGGATCTGCGCCTCGCGATTGCCTGCCGTTGCCTGGTTGATCTGGGCGGCATAATCCGAGAGCGAACGCTGCAACCGCGGTTCGAATTGCGCGAAGTTGAACCGGACTTCATCCGCCGTCAGGAACTGGTGGGTTGCGCCGGGAAAGCCGGCGACCATCACAAGGTCGCCTTCCTTGACGCCTTCACAGGCTATGAGTAGCCAACTCTTCGGCCGGTAAGGCACATTGTCGCGCGCATATGGCCGGGAGGAACCATCAGGAGCGACATAGGCGCGATAAAAGCCGAAGTCGCCTGTGTGGCGCGGCCACATCCAATTGTCCGTTTCGCCGCCGAAGGTTACCGATGCCGAGCGCGGGCGCATAGACAAGGCGCACGTCCTCGATTTCGAGCTTCTGCTGGAGATAGTAGGAGGCGCCGCCATAATAGGCCCCTACGTCGCAGCGGCAATTGGGCTGTCCTTCCCATGCGGCGATCAGGGCCTTGCGGTTCGTGGCGAGCCGCTCATAGCGGGCAAACTCATTCAGCTTGTCCGAGACGCCCTTGAGCATTTCGGCGGTCACATCCCGCACGTCCTCGATCACATAGATTCGGCTGCCTGGCGCCGCGGGCAATTCTTCACCCAGGGCTCTTCGCCAGAAAGCCGTCTGTGAGATAGTCCTGGCCCCTCCTTGCTGTGGTATTGGATGGATTCGAACACGCAGTGATGATTGGTTGCGACCAGCCCTTGTGGACTGACGAACGAGGCGGAGCGTCCGCCCAGTGATACGATCGCGTTGAGCGGGTCAGCGTCCAGACGGCCCAGCTGGGCGGGATCGATCTGGAGCCCATCCGCGCGCATGGCCGCGCCCACTTCCGCAGTCTGGCCCGGCATCCACATACCTTCGTCCGCCGACGTAGCCGTGACCGTCCAGAGCAAGGCGATGGCAGTTGCTTTGGCCAAACATTTCAAATTCGAGTTCATGCTGACTGTCGCTGTCATCTTGCCTCCTGTTCTCCGCAGATTGGATTGGTGACTATCGGGATGGCCGGAGTCCTGGCGCCCGCGCGGCGGCCAACACCGTAAGACCGAGTGGACCCGTTAACCGCAAGAGTCCTGATGGCGCTCACCTCTCATATTTGTCGCGCGCCAACGTTTGCGGATCACCCGCTGCACCGATCGTGCCAAATGAATAAGGCTTCAATTACAAATGGTGAGCCTCCCCATCCATGTCCTATCTCCGACGTCTTTCACGTAAAAGGCTCGGTGCTTCCACGCTCGTTTGCTCTTCGCCCGTCCCTCTTCCGTCTTGACTAGCAGGAGCCTACGGCCTATCTCACTGCCGCGTTAGCACTCGCTTCTGGTGAGTGCTAACCACGCTCCGGCAACGGAGAACCGTTCAACATCCGCACCAGGGAAATCCAAAAATGGCAAAGTCGAATTTCCGGCCACTGCATGACCGCGTGGTCGTTCGCCGCGTCGAGTCCGAAGCGAAGACCGCCGGCGGGATCATCATCCCCGATACGGCTAAGGAAAAGCCGCAGGAAGGCGAGATCATCGCCATCGGTTCCGGCGCCCGTGACGAGGTCGGCAAGCTCGTCCCGCTGGACGTCAAGGCCGGCGACCGCATCCTGTTCGGCAAGTGGTCGGGCACCGAAGTCAAGCTCAACGGCGAAGACCTTCTGATCATGAAGGAAGCGGACATCATGGGCGTCATCGGCTGACACGCCCGCCGCCTTTCATCCGCACCATCCAATCTGAATTTCGGGCGAAATGCCCAGGAGTAAAAAATGGCTGCCAAAGACGTAAAGTTCTCCCGCGACGCTCGTGAGCGCATGCTGCGCGGCGTCAACATCCTCGCCGACGCGGTGAAGGTCACGCTCGGCCCCAAAGGCCGCAACGTCGTCATCGACAAGTCGTTCGGCGCACCGCGCATCACCAAGGACGGCGTCACCGTCGCCAAGGAAATCGAGCTTG
>NZ_JAMYNL010000046.1:0-24989 GCF_040319065.1 Mesorhizobium sp. M0968 | reverse complement strand
CTCCGCTAAACACGGGGGCTGCGCGGCGGACACGCCGACGTCAACGCAATGCCACGCCATTTTGCAGAACTTGACGCACACAACTGATCCGGCAGCAGTCGGGACAACATTTGATAGGTGATGCGACGGTGCCATCCGACGATATGCTATCGGGTCCGGAACATCGATCGGTACCGCAGCCAAAGCTGAAACTATGTATGTCGATAACTAAAGTACCGTCAGCGCAGAAATGTCATGCTACGGGCAATTTTCGTTATATTTCAAAGCGTTGACACACAGAAAAGTACCGTCAAATCCCAAAAACGAATGACGGTACTTTTTAGAATGCTCTGTCGGATACGAAAAGTACCGTCAAAAGTACCGTCAGAGTGATCTGCTACAAGCTGGGAGCCGCGCCAGGCGCTCCGATAAAACTTAACGATCGACTTGATAGGTTTGTCAATTCCATTGATAAGGTGCCCTGGCTAGCAGTCTGCCCTGCCCGCAAATCATTGTATTTTCTGCGAAATTCTACGCTAGAGCCGCCTATCATCGCCGTTTCCCTCACTCCCACTCGATTATGCCTGGCGGTTTGCTCGTCACGTCATAGACGACGCGGTTGATGCCGCGCACCTCGTTGATGATGCCGGTGGCGGCTGCGCCCAGGAATGCCATGTCGTGACGGTAGATATCCGCAGTGCTGCCATCTACCGATGGTGATGCGCGTACATACCGATAAGGGCAGCGGTCACGAGCCGCGCTGTCCCCACGGGCATTGCTCTACGTGCGCCCTTCAAGGAAAAGGAGCATTGTGACGGGGCTTAGCTATAGACGCTGTAGCATTGATCTAATGCGATTTATCGCAGCATCGACGCCTTGCCTAGGCAGACTTTCAACCTTGTAAAATGAAAGGAACGTAAGCGAGGCTTGAGGAGCACAGGTATTCAGAATAGCTGTCTTGAGAACACGCCGCATTGGCCGCCTGAGGATCAGCCAATCGACCCACCAAGGTGAGCCCAAAGTTGTTATTGCAACCACCTTCCTTAACTGGTGAAGTCGCGGTTGTATGGCACCAAGATCGGCTGCGTGATCGTATGCAATACCAGGCACCCATACCCTGTCGAACCAGCCCTTCAATATAGCTGGAGGTCCGAACCACCACGTGGGAAAAATCAAGACGATAGTCTCGGCCCAGAGAAGATCCTCAATCTCTTTAGCTACCTCTGTGGTCTCGAATCCGGAATAGTAGCTCGCACGCTCCGCCGGTGTAAGAGCCGGGAAGAAGCCAGATCGATACAGATCAACATGTCGGCACTGGTGCTTCGCATCCACCAGGGTGTCGATAGCTGCGTTCGAAAGCGTTTGGCAAAGGCTTGGATTGAGTGGATGAGCCGTGACAATCAGACATCGCATACTAATATTTTGAATCCTCCCCAATTTGGTTGCGCTGCGCGTCATCATTCGTGCGGCGCGGTGCTCGGGCAAAGCTTCTCATACCAATCATGGGATTTCGAAATAGCTGTACGCGCCACAGTCTTCAAAGAGCAATTGTTTTTCAACGCCGAGAATGGCCCTTCTCGTCGCCTTGAGGGACTAGGGCCACCATGCAAGGACAATCGCCTACATCTGCCGGGGTATTATCGCTTCCGCCACTCTGCTCTCGGCAGCTCGCTAAGACTCCCCCCCATTCCCACTCGATGGTTCATAGCTATGGTAACTCGCTGATTTGGCTATCGCAAATCCTTTGCGCATGACGAAGAACCCTCTTGCGATCCGTCAGAAATTTGCGCTCTTGATTTCAAACACCAATTTCGACGGTCCACGATTTGCTCGTTTTGGCGACTATCGGTATCAATCGGTCGATTTCTTTCTGACGGCCGCCGACCGCTCGAGACAGCGCCATCGGCGACCTGCCAGGCGTCAGTCGCGCGATATGGACAGCCCCGCGAGAAGCGGCGCGTACGCGGCGAGCCTGCGGGATACGAACTCCGTGAAGAGCCGTACGCGCTTCGTCTTGCGTGTCTCCCCCTGTGTGAGAAGCCAGAGCGTTCCGTACATGTGCAGGTCGGTGCCCGGCACCCTCGCCAGCAGGGGGTCGGCATCGCCGACGAAGCAGGGCAGTGTCGTGATCCCGAGCCCTTGCCGTACAGCAACGATCTGCGCCTCGGCGTCCGTGGTCCTGAAGGGAACCGCCGTGGTGCGAACCTCACCCTCGCTGGCCCATTCCGGAATTCCATGAATGCTTATGACGATCCACCGGATGGGATCAGGTGCGCCCGCACGCCACGCGGCTAGTCGATCGCAGGACATATAGACGCCGCCGAACAGCTCCGGTCCCTTCAGGCCGTGAAGATTGAGCGGCAGGGTTTTGCGGTCGTAGACGACGCGGATCGCGACGTCGGCCTCTCGGTTGGTCAGATTTGCCAGCTCGCCGGACGACAAGATTTCCATCTCGATGTCCGGATGCAGACGCTCGAAGTCGGCGAAGTCCGGCATGAGCAGGTGTGTCGCGAGGGGCGGTGCCAGCGTCACCCGCAGAAGCCCGCGCACGCTCTGGTCGCGCCCGAAGACGCGCGTCTCCAGCAGGTGCGACGACACTTCCATCTGGTCCGCGAACTCGAGGACCTCCTCGCCCGCAGTCGTCAGGCGGTAGCCCGAAGGCAGCTTTTCGAACATGTGCACCCCGAGGCGTTCCTCGAGCTGGGCGACACGTCGCAGCACGGTCGAGTGGTTCACGCCGAGGCGCTCGGCGGCGGCCCGCACCGAGCCTCCGCGCGCGACGGCAAGAAAGTAGCGAACGTCATCCCAGTCGATCATGGTGCAATCCGGCACCGCGCGGTGCGCCTTCCAAAGCCCGTATCTAACACATCGAACAGCAGTACGGGCGGTCATCATAGCCTATGTCGACGCGCGCGGCTCAATTCCGAACGGCGGACGCCGATCGTCGCGGCTGGCGTCAGTCGTCCAGCCGGATCGATTTCGCACCACCGATGTGCGCGCTTCCGCACTCAACAACTGACGCCGGCGGACCCATTTCGAGGTTCTCGGGGTGTCCCCGCACAACCAAAGGCGAAGGCCTGGAAGGATAAGTCATGGGAAAGCTTGAAGGGAAGGTTGCAGTCATCACCGGCGGCGCTACCGGCATCGGCCGCGCCGCAGCAAAGCGCTTCATCGAGGAGGGCGCCTTCGTTTTCATCTTCGGCCGTCGGCAGGAAGCGCTCGACGCCGCTGTGGCCGACCTCGGGCCCAATGCCCGCGCGGTGAAGGGCTCGGTCTCCGATCTGACCGACCTCGACCGACTTTACGCTGCGGTGAAGGCCGAGCGTGGAACCCTCGACATCGTCTTTGCCAATGCCGGGGCGGGAAGCCAGCTTCGGCTCGGCGAGATCACCGCCGAGCACATTGACGAAACCTTCGACACCAATGTGAAGGGTACGATCTTCACGATCCAGAAGGCGCTGCCGCTGATGAGCGAGGGCGGTTCGATAATCCTGACCGGATCGAGCGCTGGCACCACGGGCGCCCCGGGGATGAGCGCCTACAGCGCGAGCAAGGCGGCAGTGCGCAACCTCGCGCGGACCTGGGCGGGGGACCTAAAGGGCACCGGCATCCGGGTAAACGTGCTGTCGCCCGGGGCCACTGCGACCGAGCTAGCGAAGGAAGCGCTAGGCGAGGAGGGCCAGAAGGTCTTCGCCTCGATGACTCCGCTCCAGCGCATGGCCGATCCGGCGGAGATCGGGGCGGCGGCGGCCTTTCTCGCGTCGTCGGACAGCAGCTTCATGACTGCCAGCGAGGTCGCCGTTGACGGCGGTCTTGCGCAACTCTGACGCGCTAACCCAGCGCCGTTGAAGGCCGGGGAAATCAATACCAACACGGATCGGAGAAGATCATGAGCTACGCAATTGTAGGATTCGGTAAGATAGGCCAGGCCCTCGCCCACGCCTTCGCCCGTAAAAACATCGACGTGGCCGTCGCGAGCCGCCGACCGCCCGAGGCGTTGGCGCCGCAGGCTCGGGCGATTGGACCCACGGTAGTCGCCAAGTCGCTGCGGGATGCACTCGAGGCCGACACAATCATCTTGGCAGTCCCGTTCGGGGAGCATCGCGAGGTTGCGAAGGCTCTGCCGAGCTGGGAAGGCAAGACAGTCATCGACGCGATGAACGCGTTTCCAGTGCCTGAAGAGCTGGACGGTCTCCCGTCCTCCGCCTTCGTCGCGAAGGCGTTCACCGGCGCCAAGCTCGTCAAAGGGTTCAATCATCTGGGTGCGGCCACTCTGGCTGCCGATCCGATCGTCCAGGGCGGGCACCGTGTCGTCTTTCTGTCGAGCGACGACGAGGACGCGACCGCTCCCGTGGCGGCCTTGGCCAAACAACTCGGGTTCGCACCCGTCAAGCTGGGAAAGCTCAACGAGGGTGGCGCGCTGGTGCACGCGCGCGGCCGCACTTGGGGCCAGCTCATCTTCCAGGATTTGTTCAAGAAGGAGCAGTAATCGATGTACGACCATGTGACTTGGCCCGAGCGATATGATCCGAAAACGTCGGCCATCTACGCACTCAACGACATTGACGTGAAGGCGCCGCCTGAAGCGGTCTGGAAGCTGCTCGTCGAAGCCGAGAATTGGTCGAGCTACTTTCCCGCCGAGGATCAGGTCAAGATTCTGACGGGGGAGCCGGAACTGGCGCTCGGAACGCGATACAGCCGTGTGACGGTTGGATTTCCGATGAGTCTGGTCGTGACGGAATGCGAGCCCCTTCGCAGGCTCGCATGGGCGACGACAGTTGATGGCGACGAGACCGGCTCAAGCGCATACCATGGCTGGGTCATCACGCCTACGGACCATGGCTGCCATGTGCTGACCGAGGAAACGCAGCAGGGCCCCTTCTTCCTCGATGAACTCGGGCGCAAACATCCCGGCGCACTCTATCGGTATCACCAAGACTGGGTCGAAAGCCTCGCCCACGCAGCGGAGGCGGAAACAGCGAAGACGACAGTGGATTGATTGCGCTTCCTGTTTAATTTTGGAGATGAATGAGATGAATATCGAACTCAAAGGCCGCAAGGCCATTGTTACCGGATCCACCGCCGGTATCGGCCGCGCGACGGCGGAGGGGTTGGCACGTGCCGGTGCATCGGTCGTCGTCAACGGCCGTGGAAACGCTCGGGTCGATGAGGCGGTGCGGCAGATGCGGCAGGCCTTCCCCGGCAGCGACATCTCGGGTATCGCCGCTGATCTTGCGACAGCGGAGGGGGCAAAGGCCTTGATCGCGCATGCGCCTGACGCCGATATCCTTGTGAACAACGTCGGTACAGCACACATCCGGAGCTACAACGGCGTCGAGGATATCGCAAATATCCCCGATGAGGACTGGCTTGACCTCTTCCAGTTGAACGTAATGAGTGGCGTGCGCGCGAGCCGTTCATTACCTGCCGCGGATGGTGGCGAAAGGCTGGGGCCGCATCGTGTTCATAAGTAGCGAATCCGCAGTCAACATCCCTAAGGAAATGCTCGACTATGGCATGACCAAGACCGCTCAACTCGCGGTCTCACGCGGGCTTGCCGAGGCGGTCGCGGGCACGGGCGTCACCGTCAACGCCGTCCTGCCGGGACCTACCCGCTCTGAGATCCTGGGCAACTTCATGGCGAAACAGGCTGGCGCAAATGGAATCACGCAGCACGAAGCCGAGCAGGGCTTCCTGCAGGCGATGCGTCCGACGAGCCTCATCCACCGCTTCGCGACCACCGATGAGGTGGCCAACATGATCATCTACACATGCTCGGAGCAGGCTTCGGCGACCACCGGCGCGGCTTTGCGGGTGGATGGTGGCGTGGTCCGCTTCGTCGCGTAGCAGGACGACCAAATTGTGCCGTTCGCCAACTCGGGTCCGCTGTCGGCCAAGCTGCTGAAGCATGGCACGCTTAAGCCTACAGGGATCTGGCGCACGGCATGCGCACGGTCCACGCATTGCGGGAGCACTCTGAAACTATGCGAGGCACGAGAACGTATTCAGCTACGGCGCCGTCCCCGCTGTGCTCGGCGGCTGTGTGCTCGTCTCGTTGGTCCCGCCCCGGGGCTTAGACCATGATACAAATCCACGGAACATAATGTCTATTGTCCGAGGAATTGATCGGCGCTCCGATCCCAATCCAAAGCATGTGCTGTGAACGGCGCGGTGGATCGATCCCTTTGAGCATCTCTACACATAATCGAAGGTCTATCGCCGACCTGCAAAACGGCTGCTTGTTCTTGCAGAATCGCCCGCGAACTATCGCCTCCTATCGTTGACCAACAATTTCCGAATATATCCCACAGTACTCCAACCTACTCTACCGCACGCCCCCTCACTCCCACTCGATTGTTCGGACGGACCATAAGCATCTGATTTCGCTCGAAATTTCTCAGTTTAGATGACAATAAGCCGACATGGGGGCTGTCAAAAATCTACGCTGTTGATTTTAAACAGATTTTTCACTGAATATTTTTCGCATGATTTCGGCATCTATCGAGGTCGATTGCCTCTGAGAGCCGATTTTTAGCGGCTGGGAGCCGCTCCGCTAACAGCGGAAAAGTACCGTCATGTCTCTTATAGCAAGGTTTCGTCGCCCGGGCGAGGCTCGTCCAATCCGCGCCCCAGAGCAAGCCTACACGAGGGCCTGACGCACCGTGTCGCCGTGAAGTCAGGTGGCCGGCAAGCCTGGATCGATGCCGGTCATGGCGATGGAGACGTCCCAGAGCCGCTTCGCAAGCGCGGGATCTTCGGCATGCGGCGCGCGCTTTGCTTCGCCGGCTACACCGCGGATTCCGCCAAGGCCGGTGGGACCGTAATAGCCTCCGGGCTTCACCTTGCCGGTCGCAGCCAAAAGTGCCGGCCACGCGCCCTTGTCGGAGCTATTGAGCAGCAGGCCGACGATTGGGCCTGCGATCTGGACAATCCCCATGTGGCGGCCAAGACTTGTATTGGCGACGCCAGGGTGAACGCCGATGGCTGTGACGGGCGACTTCGGCGCGCGCAGGCGACGATCCAGTTCGAAGAAGAACAGCGCGTTCGCCAATTTGCTGCCGCCGTAGCGATCGGTCTTGATGTAGCTCTTGTCGGCGTTGAGGTCGTCCCAGTCGATCTTGGCCTTCAGATGCGCGATGCTCGAGGTCACGACCACCCGCGATCCCGGCGTCTCCGCCAGTTTGGGCAGGAGCAGCGAGGTGAGCGCGAACACGCCGAGATGATTGACGCCGAACTGCGATTCGAACCCCTGCTTCGTGCGCGTCAGCGGCGGATTCATGATCGCGGCATTGTTGATGAGCGCATCGATCCGTGGCTCCTTCGCCGCGATCTCGGCTGCGGTGCGAACGCTGTCCAGGTCACCGAGGTCGAGCGGCAACCAGACGAGATCGGCATTCGGCGTGATCCGCTTGATCCGCGCGATGGCGTCCTGCGCCCTGGTCTGCTCGCGGCAGCCAAGCAGGACGCGCGCGCCCCTGGCGGCAAGCACCCGCGCGATTTCGAACCCGACGCCGGCGTTGGCGCCTGTGACGATGAAGCTTTTTCCCGTCTGCTTGGGAACATTAGCTTCGGTGAAACCCTTGCAATTCGACATTTTCGATCCTTATCTATGAGTGACTACATACTCATTTATGGGGTAAAACTCAGGCGGCAGACCCCTTCCAGAACAGGTCGAACCCGGCCTGCCGGATGGCGTCACTTTCCTGAGGTTTGGCTGTGACCGCGTTGATGCTGATGTCGGCCAAGTCGAAGAGAATGGTATCGATGTAGAAGGCGATCCTGTCAGGCGCGGCATGGCCGGCGAGACACTCCTCCACCATCGTCCGCGCATCCCGCTGCATGGCGTGACACCGGTTCCGGCTTTCCGCTGTCACGCGATCCGACACCTTCAACTGACGAAGGGCCTTGCGCGCCGTGGCGTGAGCCAGTCCCCAGTCAATCAGACGGTTCCAGACCGCGAATAGTCGGTCTTTGGGGGAGGCGTCCGCCGGATATGGCGCCAGCATCATCTCTACCAAGTCGGCCTCGATCTCGAGAAAGAGCTGGTTGAGCAGATCGTCCTTGGTTGGAAAGTAAGTGAACAGCGTTCCCTCAGACACGCCAGCAGCCTTTGCGATCTTGGCCGTGGACGCGCCTGTGCCCAGGCTGGCGACGAACTTGGCCGCTGCATCGAGCAGTGCCTGTCGCTTTTCTTCACTGAGGGGACGCGCCATATTTCCGTCCAACGACATTGAGTGAGTACATACTCGATTATATAGAGAATGGCATGAGATTGGTCAAGGGATGCAGCCCCGCATCTTTCGCGGTCCATACCGACCAAGCTCGAATGAAGATTGTGTGGGCACACACCATGAGGCTGCGGCTGCCTTTTCAATAAGGGACGCAGTGGGGATCGAGATGTCTGTCGAAAGGGAAATGCATTGGATTCAGGGCCTTGATTGCAGTCCCGGGGCATCATCATGCCTACTTCGATGAGAGCAGGTGATGGCACGCCCAGCCCTGACCAATCCAAAAGCGTGAACGGCACCACAAGCGGACATTATTCGGTATCTATCGAGATGTGTGAGCCGCCTACACTACGACACAGTTTCCCGCAGTATCCGAAACTACGCTCCCGTCACTCCCACTCGATTGTTTTGAGCCATGGTAACGCGTTGACGCGGCAGCACAAACTTTTCTGCACGCCCTAAAGAACCGACCCTGCGATCCGTCAGAAATCTGCGCTCTTGATTTCAAAAGGGAATTTCGGCGATTCGGGATCGGCTCGGTTTCGGCGACTATCGACAACAATCGGTCGATTTTCGACAGCCGCGCCGCAACAAGCCGCGACCCACTGGGGACCAAAAAAAGGACCGTCAAACACGGCCGAGCGGTCCGCACGGTTGCGCCCGGCATTCGCTCGTCGCCGTGGCGTGCCTCACTTGCCGTATGACGCAAGGAACACCCGTACGCCGGCCGCGGCGTGCCGTCGAAGCTTCGCCGGTTTCGGAATCGACTCGTCACCCAACAGCATGGCCCTGTTCAATGGCTCGCCCATAATCAACCAATTGAACTGGGAAGCGGCGACGGCCGGATCATCGATCGCAAGCAGGCCGTGATCAGCCAAACGCTCGAACAACACTGCCATCGCCGCAATTGCGCGCCCGGGTCCGCCATCGAAGAGCGCCTTTGCCAGTTCCGGGAAGCGGCCGACCTCACCGATCACCAGACGGCGTAGCTGCATGACGCGCGGCGTGAGCACGGTGGTAAGCTGTCGGTACGCATAGCGCCGAAGATATTCGGCAATATCTTCGCCCTCGGCGAGTTCGGGCATTTTACTGTGGACCCTATCGCTGGCTCGATTGGTCAAGCTGCTCACGATCTCCACGAACAGCATCTCCTTGTTCGGAAAATTCTTGTAGACGGTCTGTTTCGACACCGCCGCAAGCGCCGCGATCTCGTCCATATTGGTGGCCAGATAGCCCTTTTGCAGAAACACTTCTGTCGCCGCCTCGAGGATGGCCCGGCGCTTTTTCGCCGACCGTCCGTGCGGTTCGAGTTCTTCTGTAGCACCTGCTGAACGCGTCGTGGTCATGCTCCTGGCGTGTCCGCTGCCGATTGACTCACGGGTACTGGACCGTCTAGTTTGATTTGGACCGAGATGCAATGGGGAGAGATCGACAATGCACATCCAGTTCGCGGAGCTTCCGGTGTTCGACCAGGAACGCGCCAAGGCGTTCTACAGCGATCACCTGAACTGCCGCGTCGTCGCCGATCAGCCAATGGGCAATGATGGGTGGCGATGGATCGAACTCGGATTTCCAGGTGCCGAAACCACCCTCCACTTCTTAAGGCGCAAGGACGAAACACCATCTGAGGGGCCCGTCCTCGTGCTGGTTGACAACGAAATCGAAGTCACCGTTCAGAGACTCAAATCGCGAGGCGCCGAGATCATAGCAGAACCGCGCCCCGCGCCATGGCAACCGGGGCGCACGATCGCGGAGTTTCGGGACAGCGAGGGCAATCGCATGATGATCACCAGCAGATGACGCACTCACCTATCATGACCGCAACTTGCTCTTGCGGTGGCGTCGAACTCAAAGCCTTTGGCAGGCCGATCGTGAGCAGTGCCTGCTACTGCGACGACTGCCGGAAGGGAGCTGATCAGATCGAAGCTTTGCCAGGTGCTGGCGCCATACGCGATCCCGATGGCGGCACCGCATACATCCTCTATCGAAAGGACCGCATCGAGTGCTCCAAGGGGGCCGAATTGCTGAGGGGTTACAAGCTTAAGGAAACTTCAGCCACGAATAGGGTCATCGCCATGTGCTGCAATTCAGCGATGTTAATGAACTTCGATAGAGGTCCACATTGGGTCTCGGCATACAGAGCGCGGTTTCACGGAGAACTCCCGCCACTGCAGCTGCGGATTTGCACGAAGTTCAAGTCGGACAGCGATGTCATTCCTGACGACGTGCCGAGCCACCGGGGTTATCCTCTAGGGTTCGTCGTTAAACTTTTGGCATCGCGCGTGGCGATGTTGCTAGGTCGATAAATCGGCCGCCAGCCTGCGCGATAAGACATTCAGATAGGTGCGCAAATCGGATACAGCCTTGCCGCTCAGGGCTCAGGCCTGAATGAATTTCTGTAGGCGATCCGCCACGATCAGCCCTGCCCGGCTGTTCAAGTGCACGCCGTCGGTGTGAAATAGCCAGCCATTTACGCGGGCGACATCATCCGGACGCTGCCGCAGCACCAGTACGCGAAAAGCATCGCGATAGAATGGAAGAAAGTTGAACGCCGTGTAGGCCCGGCCAGGCGAGGCGCAAACTTCCTCGGTGAGCGCCTCATGGAGCGGGACATAGCCGCAGCGTTCCTCGTGCGCGATGGCCGCCACGATCGCAGAATATTCCTTGATCCGCCGGTTGAGCTCGCTCTGGAACGGGTCGTCCGAATCCGGCGCTTCTCCTATCGGAGGGGGCGAGCAAAGGCCGATGTCCGCCGCCGTCTCGCGCTTCAGCCTGCGTGCTATCTCGGCCAGATTCTCGTGGAACCAATCGGGCGAAGGCGTGCGGGGCAGACGCTTCCAAAACGTAAAGAACCGCCGCACTTTGCGTGACACGAGCGTGAGAACATCATTCCCGCCGACCCAGACGATGACCTTGTCGGGACGGCAGGCGAGCACATCCGGCAACCGCTGCAGCGCATTGTAGGCCAAGTCGCCGCCGACGCCAAAATTCCGGAACTCAAATTGCCCGTTGCCCGGCCGCCGGCGGAGCTCCGCCATCCAATCGAATGCCTGGCGCTTGCCCGCCGTGCTGCTCGACCCGAGGCACGCCACGATTTTTCGTTGAGGACGCACCATCGTAACTCCGCCAGGCCAGAAGTGAGAAATCGTCGCCTTATGCTCTTCCCAAAACGGCCGGCCCAGTCATGAGTTTCAGGTCGGATTCCGCGGCGTTTTCCAACATCCATGGACAGGCATAATAATCTTCGATGCGATCGATGACGCGACCGGCGACATGGACACGAACCGGCCACGCGACCTGCCACCGGTCGCCTCGCTGGAAGAGCACGATCAGGACAGGCTCTCCGTCGATCGCCCCCAACTCCATGGTCCACGTCTCCGGGTTTCGCTCGTATTCGACGAAATAGGGAGAACTTCTGACCAGGCCGTCGAAGCAGTCGGCGACCCGCAACCGAGCATCGGCGCTGGTCAGGCTCCGCACGCCATCCCAGTCATGGCGGTTGAAGAGGTCAACATAGCGCTGCAAGAGCCGCGCGGTGTCGGGATCAAGCGGACGGTTCGGTTCACCGGCAGGTTCAGCGGGCAAGTCGGCGAGCTTCGCCCGTCCGCGGGAGAGCGCGGCTTTGACGCCCCCAACCGTCGATTCCACGAGTTCTGCGGTCTCTTCCAGCGAATAGTCGAACACGTCCTTCAAGAGGATGCAGGCGCGCTCCTTGGGCGGCAGGCGGCCAACCAGCCGTTCGATGGCGCGGCGTGCATCGGTCGCTGCCGGCTCTGCAGAGACAACGCCGATGTCGTCCGAATAGCCGTGCTCCGCGCGCTCGCGCACATCGCGTCGCCTCAGAAAGTCGATGCAGCGATTGTGAGCGATGCGAAACAACCAGGGTTTTAGCCGGCGGGGATCATCGAGGGTCTCAATCTTCGTGTAGGCCTCGAACAGCGTCTCCTGCACGAGATCCTCACCGTCGAGGCGTGAGCCCGTCATGCGGGCGCAGTAGCGATGCAGTTGGGCGCGGACGCCTGACACCGTCTCGAGGAAGGCGCGATATCGCGCATCGAACAGGCCGGTCGGTCGCTCGGGCATGTCCTTCAGCTGCCACATCTTGGTTTCAATTTGCCAGTCATGCGACCTCCTGACCTTCAGCGCGTGTTGCCGCGGTTGCGGCCAGACCAAGCTTGGGGCGAACCCATTGTGCCAACCGCGCGATCGCGTCGTCGGCTTCGGGAGCGCGGCCGGCCATCATCTGGAACGAGTGCAGCATCCCCGGAAATACGTCTAAGCGCACCTCGACGCCGGCGGCTTTCGCGCGGTCGGCGAGCGCTCGGCTGTCGTCGAGCAGGGTTTCGTCTCCACCCACTTGCAGATAGATCGGCGGCAGGCCCTTCAGATCGGCAAAGATCGGGCTGGCGAGTGGATGCCGGGGATCGGTCCCTGCAAGGACTTGCGATACCAGCATATCCACGACCGCCTTCTGGAAGAAGGCGTCCTTCTCGCGGTTGCTTTCGTAGGAGTGCCCGCTCGCCGACAGATCATACCAGCCAGAGATGCTGAGGATCGCGGCCGGCAGCGGCCGTCCCGCATCGCGGAGTTTCATCGCCGCCGCAACGATCAGGCCAGCACCAGCGGAATCGCCTGCAGCTATGGTGTGCTTCGGCGCGACACCCTGCTCGGCGAGCCATTCGAACGCGGTCACGGCCTGCTCGATTTGGCGCGGAAACTTGCTCTGGAAAACGTAGTCGTACGTAGCGAGCAGAGCGTAACAGCCGATCGCCTTAGCAAGGTGTCCGACCATCTTGCGATGGGTCCAGATCGATCCGCCGACATAGCCACCGCCGTGCAGGTAAAGCATGACCCGGTCTTTGGCCGCCGTTTTTGGCTGAACCCACAGCGCGGTCTTGTCGCCGACCTTCGTCTCGACGTAATCGACGCCGCCCGGTTCTGCCGTCAAAACGGACCACTCGGATGCTTCCTGTGGCGATTCTCGACCGCTGCGAAAAGCCTCCGCGAGCGTTTCGTAGTGTATCTTGTTCGCTAGGCTCTGCTTGCTGTTCATTTGTCACGCTCCAATTCGTCCAGGAGGGCGATGTCAAGGATGACCGTGCCCATGAACAGCTAAGACGGATGAGCCCAGCGAAAGGATACGTGGCCGGCAGATGCAACGCCTCGCCGGTGGCAGTTGCCGCGGACCCCGGGTGTCAAACCCAGCAAGGCTAGGCTGCTCCACCCTTCTCTGTGGGACGTTCGTTCCAGACATTCGCCGATCGGCCAGATGCTTCGTCTATGCCGTCGCCGGGTGGCCGGGGGCTGGGACTATTGACTATTATCGCCGAGCCAACATCGCCTTAAACGTGCTGCTCTATCCTCTTCTACTCCGCAGTACTCCTCGTCACTCCCACTCGATGGTGCCTGGCGGTTTGCTCGTCACGTCGTAGACGACGCGGTTGATGCCGCGTACCTCGTTGATGATGCGGGTGGCGGCTGCTCCCAGGAATGCCATGTCGTAATGGTAGAAGTCTGCCGTCATGCCGTCGACCGAGGTGACGGCGCGCAGCGCGCAGACGAACTCGTAGGTGCGGCCGTCGCCCATCACGCCGACGGTCTGCACGGGCAGCAGCACGGCGAAGGCCTGCCAGATGGCGTCGTAGAGTCCGGCCTTGCGGATCTCGTCGAGATAGATGGCGTCGGCCTCGCGCAGGATCTCCAGCTTTTCGCGGGTGATGCCGCCCGGACAGCGGATGGCGAGACCGGGACCGGGGAACGGATGCCGGCCAATGAAGCTGTCGGGCAGGCCGAGCTCCTTGCCGAGCGCCCTCACCTCGTCCTTGAACAATTCGCGCAGCGGCTCGACCAGCTGCATGTTCATGCGTTCGGGCAAGCCGCCGACATTGTGATGCGATTTGATCGTCACCGACGGGCCGCCGCTGAAAGAGACGCTTTCGATGACGTCGGGATAGAGGGTGCCTTGTGCCAGGAAATCGGCGCCGCCGAGCTTCTCGGCCTCCTCCTCGAACACTTCGATGAACAGCCGCCCGATGGTCTTGCGCTTCTTCTCGGGGTCCGACTCGCCCTCGAGCGCGCCGATGAAACGGTCAGAAGCGTCGACCAGGATCAGCGGCAGATTGTAATGCTGGCGAAACATCTCCACCACGCCTGATGCCTCGTCCTTGCGCATCAGACCGTGGTCGACAAGGATGCAGGTGAGCTGGTCGCCGACCGCCTCATGGATCAGCAAGGCCGCGACCGAGGAATCGACGCCGCCCGACAGCGCGCAGATCACCTTGCCCTTGCCGACCTGTTTGCGGATCGTCTCGACCGCGTGCTCGCGGTAGGCGCGCATCGTCCAGTCGCCTTCGATACCGGCGATGTTGTGGACGAAGTTGCGGAGCAGCCTGGCGCCGTCCGGCGTATGCACCACTTCGGGGTGGAACATGAGGCCGTACATTTTGCGCTCGACATTGCCGAAGATGGCGAAGGGCGAGCCCTCCGATTTTCCGAGCACCTCGAACCCCTTGGGCAGGGAGATGACGCGATCGCCATGGCTCATCCACACCTGGTGGCGCTGGCCGGGCGCCCACAGGCCCTCGAACAACGGGCTGTCCTTGGCGATCTCGACGAAGGCGCGGCCGAATTCGCGGTGGTCGGAGCTTTCGGCGACGCCGCCCATCTGCACGCACATCGCCATCTGGCCATAGCAGATGCCGAGCACCGGCACGCCGGCATCGAAGACGATCTGCGGCGCGCGCGGGCTGCCGATGTCGCCGGTCGAGGCCGGACCGCCGGACAGGATCACCGCCTTCGGATCGATGCGCTTGAACGCCGCCTCGGCCGACTGGAAGGGCACGATCTCGGAAAAGACGCCGGCCTCGCGGATGCGGCGGGCAATCAGCTGGGTGAACTGGCTGCCGAAATCGACAATCAGGACGGTGTCGGGATGATTGGCTGTTTTCATGGCGAGCGTTTAGAGAAAGAAACGAGTCGGCGCAATGGGTTGTGAGGTCGCGCTTTCACTTCGATTCCGGTGTATCGTCCTGAACGCCAGAGGCTTTGTCCAATGCATCAGTTTGCGTTGTATCGAGTGACCGCAAGGCGCCCATCAGCGCCGCGAAACGCTCGTGACCAAGGCGGGCAACATAGCTCCGTTCGATCTGCAGCTTGATGCGGTCGCCATCGCGCAGGGCGTCCAGGCCCTTGCGGGTGTAGCGCACAAGCTTGCCGCGACCGTCTTGCGGATCGGGCAGACGGTGCAACACACCTTCCGTCTCCAGGCCATCGAGCAATTGCTGAATCGCCTGCTTTGAGATCGCCGAGCGCTCGATCAGCGCCGACTGGCGCATGCCGCCGCGCGGGATATGTCCAAGCAGGCCGGCACGCGCTTCGGTGAACCAGTGATGGCCGGCAGCGCGCATCGCAGCGGCGAACTCGGTCTGCCAGGCGCGGCTCGCCTGCCACAGCCGCCAACCTATGTGATCCGGCAGCGCTTCAGGTTTTTCGTCAAGGCCCTTGACCAAATTCTTCTCGCCCGATACATAGTCAAGCATCTTGACTACTAGTTCACTCTAAGTGGCGATGCCGGTCAAGGCAATCGGCGACTTCAATTCAGGAGGAAATCATGGCAGCACTTCAGAAGGAAGCCCTTGCAATGCTCATTCCGGGCATGACCCATGTGTTGGAACGAAACGGCAAGGAGGCTTACGTCTATTTTGAAAGCGAGGGTGCCGCGCACATGCTGCTCGACGATGGCGAGGCGCGACGCGGGCGCTGGCGGATGCTCGATGACGGTTATGTCGCCGACTGGGACACCGGCGCGACCGGACGCTGGACCCTCGATCACGAGCCCGGGTCAGTCACTTACATCAATCGCGACAACGCCGTTCGCTTCAGGATGATCGGCGTGCTGTTCGGCAACGCTAAGAACCTGCCGCCCCAACAAGCTTGAAGTCGATCGCGCCTGAGGCGATCGCCTGTTGCAGCAGTTGCACCGCCGCGGCCAGCTTCTCGTCGATGACGTGCAGATATTCGGTCCAGTCGCCAACGTGTCTCAGATCGGCCGCGCCGTCGGAAATGCCGCGCAGGCCGATAAGCGGAACGTCGAACAGCTGGCAGGCGCGCAGGCAGGCGAAGGTCTCCATATCGACCATGTCGGCGGCGATCGCGTCGTAGGCGGCGCCGGTGACGATTGCCGCCCCGGTCGACAGCGTCGCCTGTCTGACGCCTGGTATCCTGAACGGCAGCGGCACGCTGACAGGCAGGTCGAGGAACGGGGTGGCGCCCTTCTCGAACCCCAGGGGCGAGGCGTCCATGTCGCGGTAGCCAACCGAAACGGCCTGGTAGATTTCCGTCTGCTCCAGCGTCCGGCTGCCCGCCGACCCGAGCGACACGATGAGATCCGGCAGCGCCATCCCGGCATGCAGCCGGGATAGTTCGGCGCTGAGTCCGACGCCGGCCTCGACCGGTCCGACGCCGGTCATCAGCGGTGTGAACAGCCGTTGCAGGTGTGGACCGTATTCGGCCTCGGCCGCCATGACGAAGAGAACGGACTTGCCGGAGATCGGGGTGAGCTCACCAGGTGCCTTGCCGGCCATGATCGTCCATCCTCCCCTGCCCGCTCCTCAGCCCTCGATGCCGTCGCGGCCGAGCACTGTCATCATCGTTCCGGTCATCGTGGCGATCAGCTTGGCCTCGCCATCGACGGCGAACGCATAGGCTTGTCCATCGGCGACGATGATGGTGCGGCCGGGCTTGGTCACCGAGCCGCGGAACAGGAAGCGCTCGCCCCTGCCGGGCGCCAGCAGATTGACCTTGAACTCGATGGTCAGCACGCCGGAATTTTCCGGCATCAGCGAGAATGCCGCATAGCCGCAGGCCGAGTCGAGAGCCGTCGAAATGACGCCGGCATGGAGAAAGCCGTGCTGCTGCGTCAGCGCCGCAGAATAGGGCATTTCGATCTCGATGATGCCGGGCGTCACCAGCGTCAGCTCGGCGCCAATCGTCATCATCGCGTTCTGGCGCGCGAAGGACGTCCTGACGCGGTCCTCATAATCGGGAGCAGGAACGATCTTTGCTGCCATGGCCGTCGCCCTTCGTTTCTCGGCAAATCTTATTGCAAAGGCATTTATCGCAGAGGGGTGGGCGGCAGGCAATCGCAAATGCTGCACTGCAGCATTCGGCTTAGCCCTGTATCGATAGCAACGATTCAGCCGGCCCGCCGCAGCGCGCAGAAGTAAAAGCCGTCGGTGCCGCTCAGCAATGGCGACAGCGAAATGCCGCCCGCGGCGCCAATGCGCATTGCCGCTTCGTGGCCCGCAAAACGGCTGTCCCAAAGCTGGCGGTGATCGACCGGGACAAAATCGGGATGGCGGTCCCGGAACGCCGAAACCTGGTCGCCATTCTCCTCGTCGAACACCGAACAGGTGATGTAGACCAGCAGGCCGCCGGGTTTGACGAAGTCCCTGGCGGCATCGAGGATCGTCTCCTGCTCGCCCTTGCGGGCGTCGAGCTGTCTCTGCGTCAATCGCCATTTAGCATCCGGCCGGCGCCGCCAGGTGCCGCTGCCGGTGCAGGGCGCATCGATCAAGACGATATCCATGTGCTTGCCGAGCGGCGCCAGCTCGGCCGGCCTGGTGACGACCTGCACATTGCGGTTTTCCGAACGGCGGATGCGGTCGAAGATCGGCGCCAGCCGTGCCTTCTCGGCATCGTGGGCGAAGATCTGGCCGCGATTGTCCATCGCCGCGGACAGCGCCAGCGTCTTGCCGCCGGCGCCGGCGCAGAAGTCGAGCACCTGCATCCCAGGCTCGGCGCCGGCCAGTTCGGCCGCAATCTGGGAACCCTCGTCCTGAACCTCGAACCAGCCTTTCTGGAAGGCCGGTTCGGCCTGCACGTTCGGGTGCCTGCCGTCGCCCTCGATCGGCGGGATGCGGATGCCGTGCGGCGCGATCCGGGCAGGCTTGGCGCCCGTCTCCGCCAGTTCCGCCAGCACCTTGCCGCGATCGGCCTTCAGCGTGTTGACCCTGAGATCGAGCGGCGGGCGCGTCGCCAGCGCGGCACCCTCTTCCACCCAGGCCGTGCCGAACGCCCGTTCGAACAGCGGCATGCACCAGTCGGGGATGTCTGCCCTGACGGCCGGCGGCGCATCGGCAAGCCGGCGACCGCCGAGCGTTTTCAATTCGTCGGCGGTAAGCAGCGGCGGCGCGAACTTGTCGCCCTCGAGCGCCTCGTTCAGCGACTGCGCCGTCTGGCCCCATTCGAGCAGCAGCGCGCCGAAGCCGATGGCGCGCGGTGTATCTTCGCCCAACAGCCAGCCGGCCGAGCGCTTGCGGCGCAGCGCGTCGTAGACGATGTTGCCGATCGCGGCGCGGTCGCCGCCGCCGGCGAAGCGGTGCGACAGGCCCCAGTCCTTCAGCGCATCGGCCACCGGCCGGTGGCGACGGCCAATTTCGTCAAGCACTTCAATGGCTGCCGCCAGCCGCCCGCCCAGTCTCATTGTCGTCTTCCATTACTCAGTAAATTAATTCCGGCCCTGCTCTTAGAGCTTTTCGTGCCCTGATTGAAACAGTTCTGTTTCGCCGACGGCGAGACGATCCATGCCGAGGGGTGACGAATGTGGGTTGGTGCATCGCGAGCCGCGGCCACCAGGCGGGCGCCGGCATGCGGAACGAACAATTCGATAAATATATTATACGTCTCTAATGTTCGTGTCCGGCGCTCACAAGCATAGCGGCTTGCGAAACTGCTCTGCTTTGCAAGTTTTCCGGTTGCGAATACTCTTTGCGCGGTGATTCGCGTCGCAGAAAAAGCGGAGCCGCGGGTCGATACGAGGAGAGGGCAATGAAAACTTATCTGGCGGAAGTTCTAGGCACGTTTCTATTGGTGTTCATCGGCACGGCTTCGGTGGTGACGGGCGGCTTCGGCGGCGCGCTGCCGCTTGGCCAGGAAGGTATCGGTCTGGCGTTCGGCATCGGCCTGATCGCGGCGGCCTATGCGATCGGCCCGATTTCGGGCGCGCACCTCAATCCGGCGGTGACGCTCGGTGTGTTCCTCGCCGGGCGGATGCCGGCCAGGGACGTCATTCCCTATTGGATCGCGCAGGTCATCGGCGCCATCATCGCGTCGCTGGCGCTGTGGATCATCGTCTCCGGACAGGTCGGCGGCCACACCGGCGGCTTCGGCGCCAATGGCTGGGACGTGACGAAATGGGGCGTCAGCTCGGCCTTCCTGTGGGAGCTGATCGGCACCTTCACCTTCGTCACGGTGATCCTCGGCGTCACCAACGCCAAGCACACGACGGCCTTCGCCGGCCTGGTCATCGGCCTGACGCTGGCCGGACTGCACTTCGCCATCATTCCGGTGACCGGCACATCGCTCAACCCGGCCCGTTCGATCGGACCGGCGCTGTTTTCGGGAACTGCGGCGATCGGCCAGCTCTGGCTGTTCATCGTCGCGCCGCTGATCGGCGGCGCCATCGCCGGCGTGGTCGCCAAGGCCGGTATCTTCGAGAAAGACTGACTTTTCGAAGGCTTCATGAAAAAGGCGCGGGTCGAGGCCCGCGCCCTTTTTTGTTGCGTCGAGAAATTCGTATGCCCGGATCAGGCCGCGAGGTCAAAACGGTCGGCGTTCATCACCTTGGTCCAGGCGGCGACGAAATCCCTGACGAACTTCCGCCCGGCGTCCGCCGAGCCGTAGACCTCGGCCAGCGCACGCAATTGCGCGTGCGAGCCGAAGATCAGGTCGGCGCGGGTGCCGGTCCACTTGACTGCCCTGGTCTTGCGGTCGCGCGCTTCGTAGACCTCATCTGAGCCGGCGGCCGGATCCCAGATCGTGTTCATGGAGAGCAGGTTGACGAAGAAATCGTTGGTCAACGTGCCCGGCCTGTCGGTGAACACCCCGTGCTTCGACTGACCGGTGTTGGCGCCGAGCACCCGCAACCCGCCGACGAGCACCGTCATCTCCGGCGCCGTCAAGGTCAGCAGCTGCGCCCGGTCGACCAGCATCGCTTCGACCGACATCGGCGGCTTGCCCCTGACATAATTGCGGAAGCCATCGACTTTCGGCTCGAGCGCGGCGAAGGACTGGACATCGGTCTGTTCCTGCGAGGCGTCCATGCGGCCTGGCGTGAACGGCACCCCCACGTCATGGCCGCCGTCTTTCGCCGCCTTCTCGATCGCGGCGACGCCGCCAAGAACGATCAGGTCGGCAAGCGAGACCTTCTTGCCGCCGGACTGCGAGTTATTGAAACCCTTCTGGATGCTTTCGAGTGTCTCGAGCACCTTGGCCAGCTGCGCCGGCTGGTTGACCTCCCAATCCTTCTGCGGCGCCAGGCGGATGCGGGCGCCGTTGGCGCCGCCGCGCTTGTCGGAGCCGCGGAAAGTCGAGGCCGAGGCCCAGGCGGTCGAGACCAGTTCTGAGACGGACAGGCCGGAGGCCAGGATCTTCGCCTTCAGCGAGACGATGTCCTGCTCGCTGACCAGCTCGTAGTCGATTGCCGGTATCGGGTCCTGCCAGATCAGCTCTTCCTTCGGCACGAGCGGGCCGAGATAGCGGACGGCCGGACCCATGTCGCGATGCGTCAGCTTGAACCAGGCGCGGGCGAAGGCATCGGCGAACTGATCAGGATTCTGATGGAAGCGCCGCGAGATCTTCTCGTAGGCCGGGTCGACGCGTAGCGCGAGGTCGGTGGTCAGCATCGCCGGCGCGCGGCGCTTGGAGGGATCGTGCGCGTCCGGCACGGTGCCTGCACCGGCGCCGCCCTTCGGCGTCCACTGATGGGCGCCGGCCGGGCTCTTGGTCAGCTCCCATTCGTAGTTGAACAGATTGTCGAAGAAGTTGTTGCTCCATTTGGTCGGCGTCGTGGTCCAGGTCACCTCGAGGCCCGAGGTGATGGCGTCGCCGGCAATGCCGGTGGCGTGCTTGCTCGACCAGCCGAGGCCCTGCGCCTCGATGCCGGCGCCTTCCGGCTCCGGGCCGACCAGCGATGCATCACCGGCGCCGTGGGTCTTGCCGAAGGTGTGACCGCCGGCGATGAGCGCCACGGTTTCCTCATCGTTCATGGCCATGCGAGCGAAGGTTTCGCGGATATCGCGCGCTGCGGCCAATGGATCGGGCGTGCCGTTCGGCCCTTCCGGGTTGACGTAGATCAGCCCCATCTGCACGGCGCCGAGATGGCCCTGAAGTTCGCGGTCGCCGGAATAGCGCTCGTCGGCGAGCCACTTGGTTTCCGATCCCCAGTCGACGTCCTGCTCCGGCTCCCAGACATCGGCGCGGCCGCCGGCGAAGCCGAAGGTCTTGAAGCCCATCGATTCCAGCGCGACGTTGCCGGTGAGGATCAACAGGTCGGCCCAGGAGATCTTCCTGCCGTATTTCTGCTTGACCGGCCACAGCAGCCGGCGCGCCTTGTCGAGATTGGCATTGTCCGGCCAGCTGTTGAGCGGCGCGAAACGCTGCTGGCCGGCGCCGGCGCCGCCACGGCCGTCGCCGATGCGATAGGTACCGGCGCTGTGCCAGGCCATGCGGATGAAGAGCGGGCCGTAATGGCCGAAATCGGCCGGCCACCAATCCTGCGAATCGGTCATCACCTGGTGCAGATCCCTGATCACCGCATCGAGATCGAGGCTCTTGAATTCCTTGGCGTAGTCGAAGTCCTCGTCCATCGGGTCCGACAGGCTGGACTGCTGATGGAGGACGCCAAGGTCAAGCTGGTTCGGCCACCAGTCACGGTTGCTCCTCCTGGCCGATCCATGTGGGACCGGGCATTTGCCGGCGCTGTTGTCGTCGGTTTTCGCGTCCATCTTTGCCTCCGATTTGTTGATTTTTCGGGATTTTGTTGATTTTCCGGGCAGGGCCGGCGGCCGCGCCATCCTGGAATGGTTCCAGACTAGCCCGCCCAGCCGATAAAGACAAATTGCCTTTGCTGTTTATTCTGATAGGTTTTCCTTATGATCGGTTTAACCGTCCGGCAGATGCATTATTTCGAGGCGCTGGCGCAGACGCTGCATTTCGGCCGTGCCGCAAAACTCGCCGGCGTCAGCCAGCCGGCGCTGTCTTCGCAGATCGCCGAGATGGAGCTGCGGCTGAATTGCCGTCTGTTCGAGCGCGGCGGCAAGGTGGTGCGGATGACCGATGAGGCCGTGGCCCTGCTGCCGCGCATCGAGCGCATTCTTGCCGACGTCCGCGACGTCGAGGCGACGGCCCGGCGCGGCCGCCCGGCGCTGGAAGGCCGCTTCCGGCTCGGCATCATCCCGACGGTGGCGCCCTATCTCTTGCCGCATGTGCTGCCGGAGCTGAAACGGCATTTCCCGGCCTTGCAGCTGGAACTGCGCGAAGCGGTGACCGCCTCGCTGGTCGAGGACACCAGTTCGGGTAAGCTCGACGCTTTCGTCGCGGCGCTGCCTCTCGATTACCCAGGCCTGGTTACCGAGGAACTTTTCTCCGACCGGTTCTTCCTGGCCGTGCCGGCCGGCGATCCCGCCTTCGCCTCGCCGCCGGTGCCACCGGAGAGCCCGGCACTGGAGCGGCTGATGCTGCTGGAGGAAGGCCATTGCCTGCGCGAACAGGCGCTCGCCGTGTGCGGCAACGTGCGGCCGGTGGCGATGGCAAGCTATGGCGCGACCAGCCTGACGACGCTCTTACAGATGGTGGCGCACGGGCTCGGCGTCACGCTCATCCCGGAAATGGCGGCAGGGCCGGCCAGCACTATCCCCGATTTGAAGATCGTGCCGTTCCAGGAACCGATGCCGCAGCGCACGATCTGCCTCGCCTGGCGGCGCAACAAGGTGCGCCACGACGAATGCGTCGAACTGGCGAAGATCATCCGCGGGCTGGACGCGGCGGTGCTGGCGGCTTGAGCGGCGGGTCAAGGATCCGGGTTTAGCCCCGAAGCCAACCTGCAAGAAAACGGCTTCAATCCCTTTTCCAGGCTGCGAGCAACGGGCCGTTGCTTCCATAGACAGGGTCCTTGCGCGGACGGCCGACCCTGGGGATCGTGACGACTGCCTTGGCATGGTCGGCGGCGGTCGTACACAGGTCATAGGTGCCGGATGGAGGATAGGCGCCGACAACCAGAAAATCGTCGGATGCGGAAAGACGCTGGTGCCCGGTGCCGGCCGGAAGAACCGCGACGTCGCCGGCCTTCAGCGGCAGCGTTCGTCCCTTGCTGCCGCCAAAGCGGACCTTGGCCGTGCCGCGCGCAACGCCCAGCACCTCGTGTATCCGCGAATGGTAGTGGACGTAGTCGTAGATGCCATTGCGCCAGCTATCGCCCCAGCCGTTTGCCTCGAAAAGCGCCTCCATGACGGCCGCCGGATCGAATTCCTCGGGCAGCTTCACGGCGCCGCGATAGACGACAAGCGGCCAGGACGGATGGTTGGGCACCAGGCCATCATCGCTGAACCGAAACGCATTCGGTTTGCGCGGCCTCAGGAGGTCGGCGACCTCTCGCCGGCCCGGCCTGGCGATACCGGTGACCTGCTCGACGGCTTTCTTCGTGGTTTGCAGAATGCTCATGATGCGGCCTTGGATTGGTGGTGGCTTCATGCCGATTAACCGGCTGCATGGCGGGTCGGTTCCGCTGAGGGCAGAGATCTGCGATCTGTGCGGTCGGCATTTGACGTCCGGGCACATCGAAGCCGCCCAAGTTTCAAGACTTGAACACCGCAAGCATGTGAAGATCCAATCGGTCCCGCCGCTGCGTCGTCCCATTGCACGGATGAGACGATTACATTGTTTTGCCACAGCGCTCGCGACAGCTCGCGAAACGGGCGACCCGCAGAGGCTTTTTTCGTGTTATGATGCACTTGCAACGCGCGTAATCTCGACCTCGGCAATATGGCAAAGGTCGAACGCATTTTTGCCCTGGCGTCGCCCAGCATGGACTCAACTCCGGATGGCTGGGTGTGCTTATCCGAGGCGAGGAGGTTGTCCATGTCCATGAGTAATGTCGAACGCCCGCTGCAGCCGGGCGACCGGGCGCCGAATATTATTCTCGATGCGATCTCCCGCGAAGGCAAGATCGCGCTCGATGATTTTCGAGGCCGTAGCCCGTTGTTGATCGGTTTGTTCCGAGGCCTGCACTGTCCGTTCTGCCGGCGCCATGTCGCGGCGATGGCGCAACTCAAGCCGGCCCTGCGTGAGAAAGGCGTCGAATGCCTGGCGGTGGTCAATACGCCAGTCGAGCGGGCGCGGCTCTATTTCCGTTACCACCCGGCACCCGATCTTCTCGCCGCGTCCGACCCGGAGCGGGCCTCGCACCGTGCTTTCGGCTTGCGCGAGGTCGGGATGGACACGGTCATGGCGATCCGTATCGATCTCCCGGGCGAGTTGCCCGAGCCTATGGACGTCATGGCAATGTACGAGTTTCTTAACAAGAAGGAAGGATATGAGATTACGGGAGCCGACCAGCAGGCGATGGCTTCCGGCCAGGGGCAGCTTGTCGGTCAGTTCCTAATCGACCGGGCGGGCATCGTACGCTGGAACTTCACTGAAGTTCTGGAGGATGGCCTCAATACCTTCAAGGCGCCGAATCCGGAGGAATTGATGTCAGCGGCTTCCCAAGTTGCACATTGATGGGCTGCGGAAATAGGCGGCTGACAACTCGCTCGACGACCGCGCCCTTCCCGCTCACTACCGGGGAACGGCCGTCCTGGGTCGATAGTGTTGAAAAAGTCCGGGTTGCAGCAGTCCTGAAGCACTTCTCTATTCGGCACGTTGAGGTCAAGCGCTTTCGAGCTTGCGGCTTCTCCGGCGTTTGACGTCTTTCGCGGGGCCTCGCTTCTCTACGGGATCGGCTTT
>NZ_JAMYNL010000045.1:25000-26422 GCF_040319065.1 Mesorhizobium sp. M0968 | reverse complement strand
TGGCGGGCATTTGGGTCATACCTTATTTTCTGTTTGGGGGTCTCGGCGTTTTTGTTATTTGTGTGCGGGGTGTGGGCGTTGGTGGTTGCGCGGCGGGCTCGCGGCCTCAGGCGGGGGGCGGAGGACAAGGATACGGGTGCGGCCTCGGGCATCAACAACGCCGTCTCGCGCATCGGCGGCCTGATTGCCGTGGCGGCGATGGGATCGCTGGCGGCCTGGGTCTATGCTGGCGTGCTCGGCACCGCTGCCGGCTCCGGCATTCCGGGTTTCGGCGAACCGCCGCCAGCCGGCCTGGCGCCCGGCCTCGATGCGGCACGACTTGCCGCCAGCGACGCGGCATTCGCCGCCGTTGCCGCGGTGACCGCGGTGCTTTGCCTGCTTTCGGCAATCGCCGCGTGGACGACGGTTTCCGGCGAGCGGCTGCCATGGGCGCGCGACACGGCGAATCAGCACGGCTGACGACGAAAAACGTCGGCTCAGCCTTCGATCTTGGCGCTCGCGACCTTCAACTGATTGCTGTCTTCCTGCTTGAGCAGGTCGTCGATGCGTTCGCGCTCGCGCTTGAAGGCGACGAGGTCGTCGCCCTTGAGCGTCTTGCCGACCGGTAGGCGGACGCGCATCGAATCGACCTTTGTGCCGTTGACGATCAGTTCGTAATGAAGATGCGGACCGGTGGAGAGGCCGGTTGAGCCGAGATAGCCGATAACCTGACCCTGGCGAACGCGAACACCCGGCTCGATGCCTTTGGCAAAGGCGCTCTGGTGATTGTAGGACGTCTCGTAGCCATTGGCGTGACGCAAGATGATCTGCTTGCCATAGCCACCGGCCCAGCCGGCTTTTTCCACGACGCCATTGCCCGCGGCAATGATCGGCGATCCCACGGGAGCTGCCCAGTCGGTGCCGGTATGCATTTTCACATACCCCAAAATGGGGTGGCGCCTGGCACCGAACCCTGACGTAAATCGGCCATTGGGCAACGGATTGCGCAGCAGAAACTGCTCGGCGCTGCTACCATTTTCGTCGAAGTAGTCGGTGCTGCCGTCCTGCATCTGGAAACGGTAGAAATTTCGCGTCGTGCCGCCGAAAGTCGCGGAGACGTAAAGCAGCTCGGATTCGTCAGACGCCTGGTCGTCGCCATCGGGTTGCGAGAACAGCACTTCGATGCGGTCCGTGGGATTGAGGCGCGACTGAAAGTCGACACTGGATGCCAGCAACTTGATCAGTCGTTGCGTCATCGCCTTGGACATGCCGTAGGAATAGGCGGTGCGGTAGATGCCGTCATAGACGTTCGGCAGATTGCCGCGCACTACGGGCGCAGGCGAATCGTCGAACGCCGTCAGCAATTCGGGATTTGGCTCCGGCTCCTGCGCCGGCACGTACTGGTCGTGGTCGTCGAGTGCGATGGTGACGATGTGCTGGGTC
>NZ_JAMYNL010000045.1:0-20000 GCF_040319065.1 Mesorhizobium sp. M0968 | reverse complement strand
TGCTAACGTCCGTCGTGAAAAGGGAAACAACCCTGACCTACAGCTAAGGTCCCCAAGTTATGGCTAAGTGGGAAAGGATGTGAGGATCCCAAAACAACCAGGATGTTGGCTTAGAAGCAGCCATCATTTAAAGAAAGCGTAACAGCTCACTGGTCTAAATAAGGGTCTTTGCGCCGAAAATGTAACGGGGCTAAAGCCATACACCGAAGCTTAGGGTTTGCAGCAATGCAAGCGGTAGCGGAGCGTTCTGTAAGCTGATGAAGCCATACCCGTGAGGGGTGGTGGAGGTATCAGAAGTGCGAATGCTGACATGAGTAACGTAAGGGGAGTGAGAGACTCCCCCGCCGAAAGTCCAAGGGTTCCTGCTTAAAGCTAATCTGAGCAGGGTTAGCCGGCCCCTAAGTCGAGGCAGAAATGCGTAGACGATGGGAACCACGTTAATATTCGTGGGCCTGGAGGAAGTGACGGATCATTGAGGTAGTCCAATCTTATCGGATTGAAAGGGCTGCTGCGTGGTTCCAGGAAATAGCTCCTCCTTATAGACCGTACCCGAAACCGACACTGGTGGACTGGTAGAGTATACCAAGGCGCTTGAGAGAACTATGCTGAAGGAACTCGGCAAATTGCACGCGTAACTTCGGAAGAAGCGTGACCCTTTCATGCGCAAGCATGGGAGGGTGGCACAGACCAGGGGGTAGCGACTGTTTATCAAAAACACAGGGCTCTGCGAAGTCGCAAGACGACGTATAGGGTCTGACGCCTGCCCGGTGCTGGAAGGTTAAGAGGAGGGGTGCAAGCTCTGAATCGAAGCCCCAGTAAACGGCGGCCGTAACTATAACGGTCCTAAGGTAGCGAAATTCCTTGTCGGGTAAGTTCCGACCTGCACGAATGGCGTAACGACTTCCCCGCTGTCTCCAGCATAGACTCAGTGAAATTGAATTCCCCGTGAAGATGCGGGGTTCCTGCGGTTAGACGGAAAGACCCCGTGCACCTTTACTATAGCTTTACATTGGCATTCGTAGTGGCATGTGTAGGATAGGTGGTAGGCTTTGAAACCTGGGCGCCAGCTCAGGTGGAGCCACCCTTGAAATACCACCCTTATCACTATGGATGTCTAACCGCGGCCCGTTATCCGGGTCCGGGACAATGTATGGTGGGTAGTTTGACTGGGGCGGTCGCCTCCTAAAGAGTAACGGAGGCGCGCGATGGTGGGCTCAGAACGGTCGGAAATCGTTCGCTGAGTGCAATGGCATAAGCCTGCCTGACTGCGAGACTGACAAGTCGAGCAGAGACGAAAGTCGGTCATAGTGATCCGGTGGTCCCGCGTGGAAGGGCCATCGCTCAACGGATAAAAGGTACGCCGGGGATAACAGGCTGATGACCCCCAAGAGTCCATATCGACGGGGTTGTTTGGCACCTCGATGTCGACTCATCGCATCCTGGGGCTGGAGCAGGTCCCAAGGGTATGGCTGTTCGCCATTTAAAGCGGTACGTGAGTTGGGTTCAGAACGTCGTGAGACAGTTCGGTCCCTATCTGCCGTGGGTGTAGGAATATTGAAAGGATCTGTCCCTAGTACGAGAGGACCGGGATGGACGGATCTCTGGTGGACCTGTTGTGGCGCCAGCCGCATAGCAGGGTAGCTATATCCGGACGGGATAACCGCTGAAGGCATCTAAGCGGGAAACCCACCTTAAAACGAGTATTCCCTGAGAACCGTGGAAGACGACCACGTTGATAGGCCGGGTGTGGAAGAGCGGCAACGCTTGAAGCTTACCGGTACTAATAGTTCGATCGGCTTGATCGTTCTCATTCCTAATGCCCATTTCTGGTGACAATCCTTGGATTGCGCCGAGATGGATGGCACAGAAAACAGCTTCTCGAGCAACGTGCGTTTTGCCGACCTGGTGGTTATGGCGGAGCGGCTGCACCCGATCCCATTCCGAACTCGGCCGTGAAACGCTCCAGCGCTGATGGTACTTCGTCTCAAGACGCGGGAGAGTAGGTCGCTGCCAGGTCTGCCAAGCGCACGTTGTTTAATCTTCTCCTTATGAACAGGCCCGCCAACGGGATATCGGGCCGCGCAAGCGGCCCTTTCATTTGGCGGAAGCTTGAATCCAGTGAGCCAAGGCTTACTTCTAGGGTTGACGCGGGGTGGAGCAGCCCGGTAGCTCGTCAGGCTCATAACCTGAAGGTCACAGGTTCAAATCCTGTCCCCGCAACCAAATTCGAAAACGGCCCGCCTTGTGCGGGCCGTTTTCGTTTTGCTGGCCGATTGGTTCGATCCCCGTCAGGCCTCGCACGAAGCAGGCACAGCGAGACACCAAGGAAGGTCCAGCCCCCGCAACCAAATTCCTTGCATGCGAGCATCAAAAACCCCGGTAGCCTTACGGCGCCGGGTTTCTTTGTTTTGGGGTGTGCTGCCAAACACCGAAGCTCGCGCGCCGCGACGGAGTTCCACGTCCTGCCGGCACCTAACTGTGCTGCATGGATGCAGCTCTAACCGGCATCCCGGTTGGTCAAGGCGATGTGGCAGCAGCCGGAACCGTGGCCCGGCGTCCAGGTGACGTTGTCGAAGCGCACTCCGGTGGCCTCGAACAGGCCGCGGTCGAAGACGCCGGCGATGCGGCAGAGTGTGGCGAGCTTCTCGTCGCCGACGCCGGCCTCGACCCAGGCGTCCTTCAGCGGACAGCGCCTGACCTTGAAGGCGATGCGGTCCGGACCGCGTTCGACGTCGGTCGGATACATGCGGCCGCCATCCGGGCTGACGGCGAGGAACGCCTCGCCGATCGCCGGTGCATCGTTCGGGCCGAAATCGGCGAAGGCCGCCGCCGCAACCTCCTTGCCGCGTTGTTCGATGATACGGATCATGATCGCCTCGGCTTTTTCCGCGCCCAACTCCGCGGTTAGCTCGTCGAGGAATAGACGATAGAGATCGGCGCGGTTGCGGAAGGCGGAATCGAGTTCGCGCGACAGTTTTTCGGCTCGGGCTTCGGCGTCGGTCATGATGCGTCCCGTTCGATCCTTGACAGTCTTGGCGCTGCCGCCACCAGCGCCTTGCCGATCGCGGATTGCGGCGCGTCGATTACGCTGCGCGCATCGCCGCTCTCGGCAATGCGCCCGGCTTCCAGAATAGTGACCCGGTGAGCGATGGCACGGACGACACCGAGATCGTGCGAAATGAAGAGATAGGCGATGCGTTCCTCGCGTTGAAGGTCAAGCAGCAGCTGCAGGATCTGCGCGCGCACCGAAACATCGAGCGCCGACACGGCCTCGTCGAGCACGACCAGCGACGGTTTCGTGGCGATGGCGCGGGCGATTGCAACGCGCTGGCGTTGGCCGCCGGAAATTTCGTGAATGGCGCGGCCGGCGAGACCGGGGCTGAGGCCGACGCGTTCCAGCAGAGCTGCAATATGGCGCGGGCGCTCGGGGCCAGAGGCAATGTGATGGATGCGCAAGGGGTCGTCGAGCACACGCGCGACTGTGGCGCGTGGGTTCAAGGCGGCGAGCGGATCCTGAAACACCATCTGAAGACGGGCGCGCCGGCCGCGCAAGGCAGCGCCGTTCAGCGACAGGAAATCGCTGCCTTCAAATTCGATACTGCCGGTATCGAATTCGACGAGCCGGAGCACTAGACGAGCTATCGTCGACTTGCCGCTGCCGGAAGGTCCGGCCAGCGCCAGCGTCTCGCCGGGGTCGATGTGGAAGGAAACGTCGTCGACCGCGGCGATGGTCTTGCCGCCGCGACTGTATCGTTTGGTCAGGCCGGAAACGGCGAGCAGCGGACTGGTCATGTTCGCCGCAACAGCGGCTCGGCGTCGAGGCCGAGATGAGCGTCAAGCAGCACACGAGTGTATGCGTGACGCGGCGCATTGACGATTTGGGCTGTCGAATCGAGCTCGAGCAGCTCGCCATGCCGGAACACCGCTATGCGCTCTGCAAGCTCAGCGGCCAGCGCAATGTCGTGGCTGATGAACAGCAGCGTCATACCGTCCTCGGCCACCAGTCGCCGGATCAGCCCGACAATCTCGGCCTGCACGATGGTGTCCAGCGCACTGGTCGCCTCGTCGGCGATCAGCAGTTTCGGCCCGGCCGCAATCGCTGCGGCGATCGCCAAGCGTTGCTTCTGGCCGCCGGAGAGCTGATGTGGAAAGGCACGCAAAGCGACATCGGGGTCGGGCAGACGGACCCGTTCGAGCAGGGTTTTTGCCTTGGCATAGGCGTCCCGCCAACTGAGGCCGAGATGGGTGTAGGCGACTTCCGCGATCTGCTTGCCGATTGGCATCACCGGGTCGAGACTGGCGGATGGGTCCTGGAAAACGAAGCCGATGTCGCGGCCGCCGATGGGGGTGTGGCTTGTCGCAATGACAAATGGTCGGCGCTCTGTCGCGCCCCCCTCTGTCCTGCCGGACATCTCCCCCTCAAGGGGGGAGATTGCGCTTTCATCTCTGCCTTCGCCAATCACCGAAGCTGGCGGAAAGGAACCGGCTGCGAAACTACCGATCTCCCCCCTTGAGGGGGAGATGTCCGGCAGGACAGAGGGGGGTGCCTTGGCACCAAACATTGGCGGCGGAGGCAAGAGCCAATCGATGCGGCCTTCGATCCTGGCGTTGGCCGGCAGCAGCCCGGCAATGGCCAGCGCCAGCGTGCTCTTGCCCGAACCGCTTTCACCGATGATGGCAAAGCGCTCGCCGGCGGGGATGTCGAGGCTGACATTCTTTAGCGCCGCCACCTCGGCGCCGTCGCGGCGATAGGTCACCGTCAGACTGCGAATCGAAGCAAGCGCCGTCACGACAGGCTCCTCCTCATCGCCGTGGTCTCGACGACGCCTTCGCCGGTGAGATAGACGCCGAGCACGGTCAGCACGAGCGCTACGCCCGGAATGATCGACAGGAAGGGCGCGGTGCGCAGCACGGCGCGGCCTTCGGCGATCATGCCGCCCCAGGTTACGCGGTTGGGGTCGCCAAGGCCGAGGAAGGACAATGCCGCTTCGGTGAGAATCGCCGCGGCGACGATCACTGACGACAATGCCATTACCGGCGGCAGCGCATTGGGGAGCACCTCGCGAAAGGCGATCTCCAGCGGATGCATGCCGATGACGCGGGCGCCGGCAACAAAATCGCGCTCGCGGATCGACAGCACTTCGGCCCGCGCCACGCGTGCCGGTCCGGTCCAGGCGCCCAGCGCGATCGCAGCGACGACGACGCCGAGCGACGGCCCGACGATGCTCACGAAAGCCAAAGCCAGCAGGAAGGCTGGGACGGTCTGGAAAGCGTCGGTGATGCGCATCAGCATCTCGTCGACAAGGCCGCCGGCAAAGCCGGCCACCGTGCCGATCACGGCGCCGATGGCAAGGGCGGCGGCTGCTGCTGCCAGCCCGACCGCCAGCGAGGTACGGGCGCCATGGAAGAGCTCGGCAAGCACGTCACGGCCAAGGCGGTCAGTGCCGAGTAGCAACGACCAGTCCTGGAACGGCAGCAGCAACGCCGGCCCGGCAATGGCCTGCGGATCGCCGGGAAAGAACAAAGGTGCGGCAAGCGCCACGGCAAACAGCGCCGCCAGGATGACCGCGCCGGCGATCGCTTCCGGGGTCCGGAGAAAGCGGCGAAGCGGGCTCACGCGCCGGCCTCACTGGCCCCGACGCGCGGATCGAGGAAGACGTAGGCGATGTCGACGAGAAGGTTGATAATGACGACCAGGACGGCGCTGGTGAGAATGATGCCGAGCAGTAGTGGGGTATCCCGCGCGGCCACCGCTTCCTGCGCCAGCCGGCCGAGGCCGGGGACGGAAAAGACGCTCTCGATGACGACGCTGCCGCCCAGCATCTGCGCGGATTGCAGGCCGAGCATGGTGACCAGCGGCAACAGCGCGTTACGGGCGACGTGAGCGAGCACGATGCGACGGCGGGAAAGTCCCCTGGCACGGGCGGCCAGCACAAAGTCCTGCCGCCACACCTCGGCCATGCCGGCGCGCATCATGCGCAGATAGAGCGCGAGATAAATGAAGCCGAGCGCCGAAACCGGCAGGACGAGATGGCGGGCGATGTCGGCGGCGCGATCGAGGCCGCTCTTGGCCGAGGCGATACTCTCGATGCCGCCGATCGGAAACCAGCGCAGGTCGACGGCGAAGACAATGATCAGCACAAGCCCGAGCCAGAAGCCCGGCACGGCATAGAGCGCCAGCGAACCGATGGACAGGAAGCGATCGCGGAAGCTGCCGGGTCTGGCGCCGGCATAGATGCCGAGCGCCGAGCCGAGACCGAATGAGAGCGCGGTGGCGCTGCCCATCAACAGAAGCGTGTTGGGCAGGCGCTCGAGGACGACTTCGCGGATCGGCCGCGAAAAGGTGACCGACTGGCCAAGGTCGAGATGCAGCAGCGCCCAAAGGTAATTGGCCAGCCGCGTCAGCTCAGACTGGTCGAGCCCCCAGCGGTGACGCAACAGCTCGATCATGCCGGCGTCGCCGCCGGTCGAGACAATATAGGCATCGACCGCATCGCCGGGAGCGGCTTCGAGCAACAGGAACGTGCCGATGACGACAATCAGCAGCACGAAGATGCTGCCGACGAGACGGCGGCGAAGGAGGATGACGGCGCGGGTCATGGCGCAACGCCGATAGGAGAGCCAAGTCTTCGGTGCCGCGCTCTACGGCGCCCCCCTCTGTCCTGCCGGACATCTCCCCCACAAGGAGGGAGATTGGCAGCTTCGGCGTTGCCGGCCGTCTTGCAACGCTGGAGATTGGCGAAAGCGACAATGACAGCCGATCTCCCCTCTCGTGGGGGAGATGCCAAGTGGTGGCAAAGAGGGCAGGACAGAGGGGGGCGCGAAAAAGCTCTCATCGCTGAAGCTGAGCACCCACACAAGCGGCACGCAAGTCTGGAGAGACTTCCTTACCCCGCCAGCCAAGTGTCCGCCCAGTTCGATACTGCCCAGCGCGGGTTGTTGGCGATGTTGTTGACCGTATCGCGGGCGACGCTGATGAAACTCCATTCGGCGACGTTGATCAGTGGCAGGTCGGCGGCAACTTTTCTCTGGAACTCCTTGTAGAGTTCGGTGCGGGCGGCGGTGTCGAGCGTCTCCGATGCCTTGGCGATCAGGGCGTCGAGATCGGCATTCTTGTAGCCACCCTGGTTGGAGAAGGGCACGCCGTCGGGAATACCGCTCTGCACCAGGATGGTGGTCGAGATCGCCGGATCGCCGCGGAACACCGGCGGCCCGACCGCAAGGTCGAAGGCGTGGTCGGTGTAAACCGCCTTGATGTGCGCGGCAGAGTCGTTGTTGACCAGCTGGGCGTCGATGCCAATGACGGCGAGCGCCTGGCGCAGATAGTCGCCGAACTGTTTGGTTTCGTTGAAGTAAGGCGCGGGCAGCAATCTCAGTGAAAAGCGCTTGCCGTCATCGCCCCGGCTGTAGCCGGCCTCGTCAAGCAAGGCGTTGGCCTTGGCAACGTCGAAGGCGTAGGTCGGCACGTCGGCGGTGTAGAATTGCGGGTCGTTTTTCGGCACCGGGCCAGTGGCGGTGGCGGCATAGCCAAGGAATACCGTCTTGACGACGAAATCCTTGTCGATGGCGTGAGCGATCGCCTGGCGTACTTTCAGGTCGGCCAGCTCCTTGCGGCGATGATTGATCTCGACGACGAGCTGGTAGGTCAGCCCTTCATAACCCTTGGTGATCACCTTGAGACCGGGCACTTTGGAGATGCGGTCGAGCTCGGCCAGGGGCACGGCGGAGAAGGCGGCGAGCTGGATCTCTTCGGCTTCCAGGGCGCTGGCCGCCGACGTGCGGTCCGGCAGCACCTGATAGATGATCTCGTCAAGATAGGGCTCGTCCTTGCCCCAATAGTCGGTGTTCTTCTCCAGCCGGTAATATTCGCCGGGCTTGTGTTCGGCAAATTTGAACGGTCCGGTGCCGACCGGGGCGTTGTTGGCCGGGTTGTCCTCGATCTTTCCGGTCTCGTAGATGTGCTTGGGCACCACGCTGCTCAGCGCCGGCAAGGCGTTGCGGATTAGCTGGAACGGTGTCGGCTTGGCGAATTTGAACACGGCGGTGGTTTCGTCCGGCGTGTCGACCGCCTCCAGATCCTTGAACACGGTGCGGCCGAGATTCTGCAGCGGCTTCCAGACCTGCAGCGCCGAGAAGGCGACATCGGCTGAGGTGAATGGCTTCCCATCATGCCATTTGACGCCCTCGCGCAGTTTGAACGTCACCGCCATGCCGTCGGCGGCACCTTCCCAGCTGAGCGCCAGGCGCGGATCGAGCCCGTCCTTGCCGCCGAAGGAGGCCTCGGCCAAGGTTTCCACGATCTTGCTCGAAATGAAGAAGACGCCGTTCGAGGCGACAATCGCCGGATTGAGATTGCGCGGCTCGGAATCGGCGGCGACAACCAGTCGTCCGCCCTTTCTCGGCGTCTGCGCCGAGCCGATCGTCGGCATGGCGGTGGAGGCCAACAGCAACGCCGAACCGGCCAGCATTGTACGTCTGGAAACGGTGAACTCTGGCATGATCGAACTCCGTCCTCTCCGCGGACCCGGCCGGGTCCACCGTACCCCTCGGACGCTCGTAAGCATCCTGCAAAGCTGATTATGGGCCTTGTGCGGGGTTTCGCCAAAGACGGAATTGGCGCATCTCTACGTGGCTTTGAAATTTCCGTCCGCTGGACCAGTTGTACAGAAAACGGTTCGACGCGCGGTTCTAGCAGGACCAGGCTGGGGTAAAGTGCAGCAGGTGGAGCAGCTTTTGGGGCTGGTTCGCCCGTTCTGGCTGGACCAGATCGGGCAAAATGATGCAGATTTAAGCATAGCCGAGGTTCAGAGCCGGAAAAGCCGGTGCCGGCGAGCGGCCGGCCAGGGATTTCAGGGAGAGAGACATGAACATTGCCCCAGGCAAGAATGCCGTCGGCAGCGTGCCGTTCGACCAGGCCAGGGTGGACGGGCTGATGGAGGAGGCCGGCATCGACGTGCTGCTCGCCACCTCCAAGCACAACACGCAATATCTGCTTGGCGGCTACAAGTTCATCTTCTTCGCCGCCATGGATGCAATCGGCCACAGCCGTTATCTGCCTGTCGTCGTCTATGAGAAAGGTGGGCCGGAGCATGCCGCCTATATCGGCAACCGCATGGAAGGCGGCGAGCACCAGAACCATCCATTCTGGACGCCTACACTGCATGCCGCCTGCTGGGGTACGCTCGATGCCGCCAATCTGGCGGCCGAGCATTTGCGAAAGATCGGCAAGGGCAATGCCCGCATCGGCATCGAGCCCGCCTTCCTGCCGTCCGACGCCTATATGCTGATCCGCAACGCGCTGCCGGATGCCAAGCTGATCGATGCGACTGATATGCTGGAGCGCATGCGGGCAATCAAAACCGAGGCGGAGCTGGAAAAGCTGCGCATCGCTTCGGAGCTGATCACCGATTCCATGCTGGCGACCATCGGCTGGGCACGCGAAGGCACGACCAAGAGCGAGATCATCGAACAGCTCAGGCGCGAGGAGACCAATCGCGGCGCGCATTTCGAATATTGCCTGTTGACGCTAGGCTCCAGCCACAACCGCGCCGCCTCGCCGCAGGCGTGGAGGAAGGGCGAGGTGATGTCGATCGATTCCGGCGGCAACTACCACGGCTATATCGGCGATCTTTGCCGCATGGGCGTGCTGGGCGAGCCTGACGCCGAACTCGAGGATCTGCTGGCCGAGATCGAGACAGTGCAGCAGGCGGCCTTCTCCAAGGTCAAGGCGGGCACGCTGGGCGGTGACATGATTTCTCATGCCGAAGGCGTTCTGAAGAAATCCAAGGTTGCGGCCTATACTGATTTTTTCGCGCATGGCATGGGGCTGATCACGCATGAAGCGCCGTTCCTGATGACCAACCATCCGGTGACATATGAAGGCACCTATGCCGCAAAGCCGCTGGAGAAGAACATGGTGCTTTCGGTCGAGACGACCATGCTTCACCCGACGCGCGGCTTCATCAAGCTGGAGGACACGGTGGCGGTGACCGATGCCGGTTACGTCATGTTCGGCGATCGGGGCCGGGGCTGGAACAGGGGCGGGGGCGGCTTAGGCGCTGGTTACCTAGCCCGTTCTTGAGATTACCTCGTCCGAGCAAATAATTGGTCACGCCAGCGAGCATTTGCCGATATGGAACGCGAACTGCCCAAGCAGGTCTTTATCGACGGGTGCGAGCAGATCTCCATGGAGTTCGAACCGATTGGGTTCCGCTTTGCGAAAAGCGGTCCTCATGCGAGTCGTCGGGCCGGCGACTGGGCATTCAAAATCTCCTTTCAATCAAACTATCTGAACGTCGGCGGCGAGTACGTCGAACTCGTCGTGCATGCGTCGGTCTACAGCAAGGCAATAAAGGAGTGGGACGAGCGAAGCGCTTGGCCCGCCAGTGCCAGCGATTGGGTCGCCGGTGGACAGCTTGGCAATTTGCGAACCCCGCATCATTGGCGGACATGGAACATCGCAAACCCGCATACCCGCCAGGCTGAAATCGCGAACATCGTTGCCAACATCCAAACGACTGTCCTGCCGCTCTTCGAACGTTTCGACGTTCCGCGCAAACTAGCCGAACAGGTCGCATGTTCTGAAGTTCCGGGCTTCATGTTCCCTGAAAATGCTGTTCGATTTGTACTCTGGCAGCTTGGTCCGGAGGCAGCGGAAAACTGTTTGTCCTACTGGGTGGCGCGCTTACCTTCGCCGGATGCTTTCCGATCAGAGCGCGATGTCCCCACTTTGCCGGATAGGCTCGCTCTGGGAGGCGATACTAAAAACCTAGCAAGGGTCGCTCGTGCGATGAAGATTGGCCTCAGCCTGTGACATTATCTGCCCGGCGGGATCAACCTGAAATCCGGCAACTCCCGCAATGCCAGTTCCGGCCCTGCCGGCGAATAGACGACGAAAAGCTGCATCGGCCCATCGCCGGTATTGAGCGTCGAGTGGAAGCGGCTTTCCGGCACATAGATGGTGCAGCCGGGGCCGACTTTCTCGACGACCGGGTTGCCCTTCTCGTCCTCGACCATCTGCTCGCCATTGCCCGAGATGACAAAGATGATCTCCTCCGCACCCGGATGGTTATGACGCGTATGGCCTTTGCCTGACGGTAGGTCGACGACACCACCGGAAAATCGCTTTGCGCCGTTCACTTCGGGAGCGACCGTCAGCGACAGCCTGCCCCAGTCGAAGCCGAAGGCGCTGACGTCTTTTGGATATACGAATACCTTGCTGTTCTCCGTCATCGTTCCACCCTTCTGTTTGCTGGTCTCTACGCAGCGCCGAACGTGACCGCCTTGAAATCCGCCGTCTGCCTGGCGATTGAGGCTTCCGCCGGCAGCCGCTCCATCGAACTGGCGCCATAGAACCCGTGCAGGCCCTTGCAGCGCTCGAGAACATATCTGGCGTCGTCCGGCATCGAGATCGGCCCGCCATGGCAAAGCAGGATCATATCCTCGCGCACTGAGCGTGCCGCTTTGGCGATGGTGTCGATCTCGCTCACACAGTCGTCCAGCGATTTAGCCGATGTCGCGCCAATCGAGCCGCCGGTGGTCACCCCCATATGGGCGACGACGATGTCGGCGCCAGCTGTTGTCATGGCGCGCGCCTCGTCTGCGTTGAAGACATAGGGCGTGGTCAACAGGTCGAGTTTGTGAGCCTCGGCGATCATGTCGACCTCGAGCCCGAAGCCCATGCCGGTTTCTTCAAAACTCTGCCGCATCTGGCCGTCGAACAGGCCGATAGTCGGAAAGTTCTGCACACCGGAAAAACCCATCGTCTTCAACTCGGCCAAAAGCAGCGGCATGATGACGAAGGGATCGGTGCCGTTGACGCCGGCCAGCACCGGCGTCTTCTTCACTACCGGCAGCACTTCGTAGGCCATTTCCTTGACGATCTCGTTGGCGTTGCCATAGGCGAGCAGGCCGGCGGCCGAGCCGCGCCCGGCCATGCGGTAGCGGCCCGAATTGTAGATGATGATCAGGTCGATGCCGCCGGCTTCCTCTGCCTTGGCCGACAGGCCGGTGCCGGCACCGCCGCCGACGATCGGCACGCCGTCCGCGATCATCTTGCGGAATTTCTCCAGGATTTTCTTGCGCGGTATGGCGGCCATGTCTTGGTGTCTCACTGTCTGGCGATGTCGAGGAAGGCCGTTGTGGCAGCCCAGGCGAATTCGGGGTCGTTGATATGAAGCGGCAAACGCAGCACGCGCCGCGTTTTGGCGGGTTTGATGGTACGCTCGATCGCCTCGAACAAAGCGGCATCGGCTTCAGGGTCGAAGAAGGCGCCGCCTTCAATGTCGAGCGCCGACACGCCTTTCTCCGGAATGAGGAAACGAACCGGACCCTGGCAGAGGCTCAGCCTTGTACCGATCCATTCGCCGATCGTTCTGCTTTCGTCGGCAGTGGTGCGCATCAGTGTGACGTTTGGATTGTGCTCATAGAACAGCCGGCCGCGATAGCGTTCCGGAATTGTCGGCGGCGCCCAGAAATTGACCATGTCGAGCGCGCCGACCGAGCCGACATAAGGCAGCCCGGTGCGGGCGATGGCGCCAAAGCGATCCTCGGTCGCCGGCAGCACGCCGCCAAACAGCAAGTCGCAGACTTCGGTCGTTGTGATGTCGATGACGCCGGACAACAGGCCGCTGTCGGCCAATTTTTCCATGGTGCGGCCGCCGGTGCCGGTGGCATGAAAGACCATGCAGTCATAAGTCGAACGAAGCTCATCGGCGATCGCGGTCACGCATGGCGTGGTGACGCCGAACATGGTGAGGCCGAGCGACGGTTTGCCGTCGGGCGGCGGCGCCGGCTTTGTCGCCATGCCTGATATCGCCTGGGCGGCATTGTGCAGCACGACACGCGAAAGCCGGTTGAGGCCGGCCATGTCGGTCACCGACGGCATCATGACGATGTCGGAGACGTCGACGTAAGGCGCGGTGTCACCCGAGGCCAACGTCGAAACCATGATCTTGGGCAGACCGAGCGGCAGCGTGCGCATGCCTGCGGTGATGATCGAAGTGCCGCCACCGCCGCCAATGCCGATAATCCCGGCAATATCGCTGCGCGACTGGACAAACCGGGCAAAGGCGGCAGCCATCGCCGCCACCGCGGTGCCGCGATCGTCGACGCCGAGTACGGCATTGCGACCCTCGGAATGGTGGCTGGCGACCTCGTCTGCCGAAACATCGACCGGCACGGTCGCGCCGCGTGTTCCGATGTCGACACGGGCAATCGAAGCGCCGGTAGCGGCGACCGCATCGGCCAGAAACGCGAGTTCCTCGCCCTTGGTGTCGGCGGTGCCCACCACATAGATGCGCTTCATCGCGTTTCCCCGGTCTTGGGCGTGTTCGGCGCTGCCGCCCCTTTTTGTCCGGCCGTTCGACGGCGCGAAGGACCATTGCAATTTTTTGAGACACGCGTATCGTATTGACATGAATGTCTCACGTCAACAGGCGGCAATCGACGACGATGCCAGCCAAGGGCCGAACCCCCAGGTAGAGCGCGGGGCCCGCGCGCGCACCAGGCGTCTCATGCTGGAGACGGCGACAAAGCTGATGCAGGCGGGCGCCACGCCCTCCGTCAGCGAGGTGGCGGAGGCAGCGGAGGTCTCGCGCGCCACCGCCTATCGGTATTTTCCGAGCCAGGCGGCGTTGGTGCAGGCGGTGGTCGATGAGGGGCTTGGGCCGATCCTTACGTGGAAATCGAGCTCTGCCGATCCCGAGCGCCGGGTCGCCGAGCTGTTCGAGACCGCCATGCCGCGCATCGAGGTCTTCGAAGCGACGTTCAAGGCGGCGCTGAAACTGTCGCTCGACCAGTGGGCGCAGCGACAGGCAGGCACGCTTGACGGCGAACCTGCCTTCACCCGCGGCCATCGCGTCGATCTCTTGAAAGATGCGATCGCGCCACTCAAAGGCCGGTTGCCGCCGCGCGAATTCAAGCGGCTCGCGCAGGCGCTGTCATTGATCTTCGGTGTTGAGGTGCTGATCGTTTTAAAGGATATATGGGGATTGGATAGCCGCAGTATGATGTCGGTTGCGCAATGGGCGGCCGGCGCTCTTGTGCGCGCGGCTATGACCGAATCGATGATTGAAGGAGATGGGATCGCGCCGACGACCGCCGTGAGATGACGCCAATCTGGTTCGACCAGATTTTCAACCTGGCTATTCATGCTACTAGCGATGCAGCGGCCCAAGTAAGGCATTCATGTATCAAGGAGTAGGAAAATTCAGGGAAAACAGGCAGATATCGCAGAAGCCAACTTGTCTGCGTGTCCGCCACCGTCCAAGAAAGGGCTTGACGTTCCTCTTAAATTGGTAATACCAGATCAGGACAAATAAAGCGGATCAAAGGTGAAGGCTGAGATCCGTTTCGGTCGAGCGAGGAGGCTCACAGACCGAAACGGTGCCGTCACGGGAGGACTACCAGGGCCGGCCTCGATGCCGGTTCTCATGAACGGTAGAATGCGCACAAGGGAGGAAATCATTATGCGCAAGACAATGACCAGCTTGCTTGCTGGTATCGGCCTAGTGCTCGCCTGCGGAACGTCCGTCTACGCGCAGGAAAAGGAACTTACAATCTTCTGGGCGGAATGGGATCCGGCCAATTACCTGCAGGAACTCGGCAACGAGTACGAGAAGGAAACCGGCGTCAAGATCACGGTGGAAACCACACCGTGGCCCGACTTCCAGACCAAGGCCTTCACCGAGTTCAACGCCCATGGCGACGCCTACGATATGGTCGTCGGCGACTCGCAATGGCTTGGTGCTGGCTCGACCGGTGGCCACTATGTCGACCTGACCGACTTCTTCAACAAGCACAAGGTCGGTGAAGTGATGGCACCGGCCACGGTGAAATACTATGCCGAATATCCGGGCGGCAGCAGCAAGTACTGGGCCATTCCGCTCGAAGGCGACGCCGTCGGCTGGTCCTATCGCAAGGACTGGTTCGAAGACCCCAAGGAAAAGGAAGCTTTCAAGGCCAAGTATGGCTACGATCTCGACGTGCCGAAGGATTTCAAGGCGCTACGCGACATCGCCGAATTCTTCTACCGGCCGGACCAGAAAAAATACGGCATCGCCATCTACACCGACAATTCTTATGACGCGATGGCGATGGGCTTCGAAAACGCGCTGTTCTCCTTTGGCGGCGAGCTGGGTGACTATAAGACCTACAAGGTCGATGGCTTCATCAACTCCGACAAGGCGATCGCGGCGCTCGACGCCTACAAGGAACTCTACAAGTTCACGCCTCCGGGCTGGGCCAAGTCGTTCTTCGTCGAGGACAACCAGGCGATCACTGAAAACCTAGCCGCGATGAGCATGAACTACTTCGCGTTCTTCCCCTCGTTGATCAACGAGGCGTCGAACCCGAACGCCAAGAACACCGGCTTCTTCGCCAATCCAGCCGGACCTGGCGGCGACCAGTTCGCCGCACTCGGCGGTCAGGGCATCTCCATCGTTTCCTACTCGCAGAAGCAGGAAGAGGCGACGAAGTTCCTGGAATGGTTCATCAAGGACGAGACCCAGAAGAAATGGGCAGCGCTTGGCGGCTACACCTGCAGTGCCGCCGTGCTCAAGTCGCCCGAATTCCAGAACGCCACGCCCTACAACAAGGCGTTCTACGAGACCATGTTCAAGGTCAAGGACTTCTGGGCGGTTCCGGAATACGCGGAACTGCTGCAGCAGCTTAACCAGCGCATCTATCCTTACATGATCGGCGGCGAAGGCACCGCCAAGGAGACGCTGGACGCACTGGCAGCCGACTGGAACGCGACCTTCAAGAAATACGGCCGCGGCCAATAAGCATGAAGTTTCACGGAGGGGGCGTTCGTGCCTCCTCCGTTTCTTTTTCTGATTCTTGAACCGGGAGCAGGGTCTTGGCGACCACGATGATCACCACGCTGGACAGGTCCTCGCGGGCCGCCGCTCGCGGTCTAAGCGACAGTTCGATCCGCAATCTCTTCATCATCCCGACGATCCTGTTTCTGATCGTCTTCAACATCTTCCCGCTGATCTATTCGCTGGGCTATTCGTTCACCGATTTCCGCGCCTCGACCAGCGCGGCGGCGAATTTCGTCGGGCTGCAAAACTATCGCGACCTGCTCAGCGATCCCTATGTCTGGTCCAACTTCGCCATCACCGCAAAATACGTCATCATCTCGGTCGCCGGCCAGCTGCTCGTCGGCTTCGGCGTGGCCATGCTGCTCAATCGCGACATTCCGCTCAAGGGCCTGCTGACGACGCTCCTGTTGTTGCCGATGATGCTGTCGATGGCCGTCGTCGGCCTGTTCTGGAAGCTGCTCTACGATCCGTCCTTCGGCATCATCAATTATGCGCTCGGCCTCGGCACCTTCGAATGGCTGTCGAATCCGAAAATGGCGCTCTATGCGGTTGCGCTGACCGACATCTGGATGTGGTCGCCCTTCGTCATGCTGTTGTCGCTGGCCGGCCTGTCGGCCGTGCCCAAGCATCTCTACGAGGCAGCCGCGATCGACAGGGCCGGACCATTCTACACCTTCTTCCGCATAACGCTGCCGCTGGTTGCGCCGATCCTGATGATCGCGGTCATCTTCCGCACCATGGAGGCGTTCAAGACCTTCGACCTCGCCTACATCCTGACCAGCCAGCCGACGGCCGAGCTGGTCTCGATCCGGCTCTACAAGATGGCGTTCCAGGAATGGCAGACCGGGCGTTCCTGCGCGCTCGCCTACATCGTGCTGATCATGGTGCTGGCGATCACCAACATCTATGTCAAATACCTCAACAAGGTGAAGGAGCGCTGAGATGGCCGCAGTCCGCACTTCTTCCGAAATCACCTTCAACCGGGTCGCCATCGTCGCTGTCCTGCTGGTGACGATCATCTTCCTGGCGCCGATCTACTGGATCGCCTCGACGGCGTTCAAGCCGCGCAACCTCGCCACCACCATTCCGCCGACGGTGGTTTTCCAGCCGGAGATATCGCCCTTCGTCAAGTTGTTTACCAAGCGTTCGCAGCTGCGCAGCCCGCCGTCGCCGGAGGAGTACGCGGCTGCGCCGTGGTGGGAGCGCGTCGTTTTCAATGGGGGCGAAAAGATCGTGCGCGACGGCAAGGGCCAGGTGCAGTGGTCGGGCTATCCGAGCCGTTTCATGAACTCACTGATCGTTGCCATAACCTCGACCGTCCTGGCCGTCGGCATGGGCACCTTCACCGCCTATGGGTTCTCGCGCTTCAAGGTAAAAGGCGAGGCGGACCTACTGTTCTTCATCCTGTCGACACGCATGCTGCCGCCGGTGGTCGTCGCCATTCCGATGTTCCTGATGTACCGGGCGGTCGGCCTCAACGATTCCCATATCGGCCTGATCATCCTTTACACCGCCTTCAACCTGTCCTTCTCGGTGTGGCTGATGAAAGGCTTCATGGACGAGATCCCCAAGGAGTATGAGGAGGCGGCCCTCGTCGACGGCTATACGCGCATGGAGGCCTTCTTCAAGATCGTGCTGCCCGAGGCCGCCACCGGCATCGCCGCCACTGCCGTGTTCTGCTTTATCACGGCGTGGAACGAATATGCCTTCGCACTGATCATGACCAGCCGCCGTGCCCAGACAGCACCGCCCTTCATCCCCAGCCAGGTCGGTTCCGGCCTGCCGGACTGGACGGTGATTGCCGCCGGAACCTTCCTGTTCCTGCTGCCGGTCGCGATCTTCACCTTCCTGCTCCGTAATCACCTGTTGCGCGGCATGTCGTTTGGAGCGATCCGCAAATGAGCTTTCGCGAGATCAACCAGAAATATCTCGAACCGGGCAGCCAGGTGCTGATGGTGCTCGGTATCATCGCGCTCTGCCAGCCGTGGAACATGCTGCTGCACAGCTATGGCGTGACCATCATCCTGATCGGCCTGATCGGCTTCAACATCACCTCCAAGATCGCGCCGGAGGAGAAGGCCGGCACCGGGCAAGGGGCAAATCCGGGGGCACAGCATTGACCCAGATCGAGCTTCGAGGCGTCCAGAAATATTTCGGCGCCGTGCAGGTCATAAAGGACCTCAACCTGAAGATCGACGACAACGAGTTCATCGTGCTGCTCGGCCAGTCGGGCTGCGGGAAGACGACGACGCTCAGGGCGATTGCCGGGCTGGAGACGATCGACGGCGGCGACATCCTCATCGACGGCAAGCCGGTCCAGCACCTCAAGGCCGCCGATCGCGATATCGCCATGGTCTTCCAGTCGTTCTCGCTCTATCCGCATATGAGCGTCTATGAGAACATCGCCTTTCCGCTCAGGGCGACGCGCAAGAGCAAGGCCGAGATCGACAGCGAGGTGCGCTCGGTCGCCAAGACGCTGCAGATCAGCGATCTCCTCGCCAAGAAACCATCGGCGCTGTCGGGCGGCGACATGCAGCGCGTGGCGATCGGCCGAGCCTTGGTGCGGCGGCCGAAGGCGATGCTGATGGACGAGCCGATCGGGGCGCTCGATGCCAAGCTGCGCGAGGAGATGCGGGCCGAGATCAAGCGGCTGCACATCAAGCAGGGCTCGACCAGCATCTACGTCACCCACGACCAGATCGAGGCGATGAGCCTCGCCGACCGCATCGTCATCATGCATGAAGGTGTGCTGCAGCAGGTTGGCTCGCCGGACGAGGTCTATTCGCATCCGGCGAACCTTTTCGTCGCGCAATTTGTAGGCAGCCCGGTGATGAACGTCGCCGACGCTTCGGTGACCGAGAAAGCCTCGTCGGCCTCGGTCACCGTCGGCGATGCGGCCGCCGGTTTCGAATTCCCGCGCGCCTTGCTGTCGAAGCTCAACGGCCATGCCGGCGGCCAACTCGCGCTCGGCATCCGGCCGGAAGGCGTCCTCGTCCGCCGCGAAGCAGCCGACGGGTTCTTGCCGGTGGAGACGCAGATCGTCGAGCCGCTCGGCTCCTTCGACATCGTCGACCTCAAGGTCGGCTCCAAGATGCTGCGTGCGCGCACCAAGAGCGGCTTCATCGGCGGCCCCGGCGAAAGAGTCTTCGTCAGAATCGATCCCGGCCAGGCGCATTTCTTCGACACGGCGAGCGGCAAATCGCTGGGAGTGAGACTCTGATGGCCCACATCCAGCTCAAGAACATCTCGAAGAAATTCGGCAACCACACCGCCTTGACCGGGCTCGATCTCGACATCGCCGATGGCGAGTTCTTCGTCCTGCTCGGCGAGACCGGCGCCGGCAAGACGACGACGCTGCGCATGATTGCCGGCCTGGAAAAACCGAGCGAAGGTCAGGTCTTGATCGACGGCGTCGATGTCGCCGATTGGGGCGCGGCGGAGCGCGACGTGGCGCTGGTGCTGCAGCAATATTCACTCTACCCGCGCTATACCGTACGCCAAAACCTCGAATTTCCGCTGAAGCCGAAAATCCGCCGGCTGCCCGATGCCGAGATCAAGGATCGCGTCGACCGCGCCGCCAGGACGCTGCGGATCGAGCATCTACTCGACCGCAAGACCGACCGGCTTTCAGGCGGCGAGATGCAGCGCGTCTCGATCGGCCGCGCCATCGTGCGCAAGCCGAGGGTATTCCTGATGGATGAGCCGTTGTCGGCGCTCGACGCCAAATTGCGCGAAGCGCTGCGCACCGAATTGAAGAACCTGCAGATGCAGCTTGGCGCCACCTTCCTGTTCGTGACGCACGATCAGATCGAGGCGATGTCGATGGGTGACAAGGTCGGCGTGCTCAACCATGGCCGCATCGTCCAGACCGGCACGCCGTACGAGATCTACAACAATCCGCGCGACACCTACGTGGCAAGCTTCGTCGGCTCGCCGCCGATGAACCTCATCGACGGCAAGCTTGTCAACGGACGTGCGGTGATGGCACCGCTGAATTTCGAATTGCCGTTTTCGGGGGGTGCCAAGACTTCGGGGGGGCTAAAGACGGGCGCGGGGGGCGCCCGGGGGCCCCACAGCGTGGGGGTTTGGGCGGCACTCCGGGTGCTGGAGCCCCGCCCCCCGGGCGGGGCGGGGGGGGCGCCGGGGGGGGGACCAGGGGGGGGGATGAAAGTGGGG
>NZ_JAMYNL010000044.1:0-29381 GCF_040319065.1 Mesorhizobium sp. M0968 | reverse complement strand
AGCAGACCTAGCACTGCCATGATCATCCTACACATGTCGTCCTCCGTGAACGTTGTTGCACTGAGCCATGCCGACGTCGGCGTGTGGCTGCCGATCCGCTTCGATGAGGAGCATAAGGACTCGCAGACGCCCCTAATAGGGGCTCCGTGGGCATTTTTACGCTAAGGGAATTATTGCAGAAATGCCCACGGAGCCGCGCAATGGCGATCGGACGGAGGGCCGATGTGCAACGATTTGTCTGATGCGATTGTCACCGCAACCTTCCTCTGCCAACTGCACGTCAAGTCCCGCGAGGCTCTCTCTTGTCTACGAGGTCGATGCTTCATCGCCTCAAGATGGTGGTCCGATAATCGAAGGCTGCTATCTACGAAAGCGTGCACCGGAGCACAATCGTTGCAGCGCAGTCACTTCGACCAGGTCCTTGCGGGACATCACTCTGCCTCAGGCAGATTCTGGAATTCGATTCACGCCAAATCAGTTGGCAGTCGCGGCTTTGCTCTCCCAATGATATTCGGTTCCGTCCGCCCAGACGCGATGCATGACGATGGCGAGCTTCCGAGCGACGGCCACCACTGTCCGCCGAAAGCCGCGTCTCTTCGCGACTGCGAGACCCCACGCCCTGATGCCCGAGTTCTTGGTCGAGCGCGTCAGTAACGCGAGACTGGCTTGGTAGGGGGTAGACCGCATCGCGACGTCACCACATTTGGAGATGCCGCTGTTTCGGTCGACCTCACCGGAAGCGTATTTCTTCGGCGTCAGGCCAAGGTGTGCACCGACGTCTCGAGAACGTTCAAAACGGGCTGGATCATCAATGGTCGTGAGATAGGTCACGGCGGTGATCGCTCCGACGCCAGGGATGGTCATCAGCTGACGGCACGTTTCGTCCTTCCGAACCATGTCCAGCATCATCTTGTGCAACACCGCGCATGCAGTCGAAGAGCCGCTCGGGCGATCAGCATCGGTTTCACCATGGCCGCCAGGCGAGGCGTGTTCTCGATCAGCTCTAGAACGCGCCCTTAGGCCGAGGTTATGCGACCGGCGAGCTTGATGCCGAAAACGGAGTGTCCCGCGGATTTCGTTCTCGATGTCGATCTGTTTCGTCTGAAGCGTACGGCGGTTGCAGAGAAGCATCCGGATTTCCTGGCTCTCATCACTTTTGACATGGACGATGGAGAACCAGCCAACGCGCAGGCAGCCGGCGATCGCGCGAGCGTCATTCCGGTCGTTCTTGATCGGCATCGTCTTGGTCAAGGCCCGCAGCCGCCGCGGATCGATGCAGATTGCGGCCAGTCCGCGTTTCCTCAAGCCGTTGTACAGCCAAGCTGCGGTTGCGCCGGCTTCAAGCCCAATCTTGCCAGGTTCAGATCGAGCCGCTCGAGCCAGTCGGCGATCTCGTTTGGATCCGAGGCCGCTACTCCTTCCCGGAAAATGATACCGTCGTCGTCGACCACGCAGATTGCGGTTTCAGCCAACGACACATCCAAACCGACATTGTGCTTCATGTTCTCCTCGACCTGCTCTCGCCGCTCAAGCTCCTGCAAACAATGCAGCAAGGGACGCCGGCAGTTTCTCGTCGACTTCGAGACCAAGCCTGTTGCGGAGCATCTGACGATTGTCTTCTGAGCTGATCAGCCGTTGAAAGGCTGTCGCTGCTGTTGGTCGTGCCGGCATAAGGTCGTTCCCACATTCGGCCTGAAACACTTTCGTTGCGAAAGGGTTCCGAAGGGGAAGTGAAATAATTTGGTGGGAATCTCTGAGCGGGGGTCGGGAAACTGATCCATTCTAATCAGACGAGCGTGGCATCAAGCTCTCCTCCTCGGCAGTAGCCGGAATGCCTTGCGGGCCTCCTCAGGTTCCACCTCGTCGGAAATCACGCCTGCGCAAACGCGCACTGCGAGGTCCCACTGAGGGCCTCTCTTGGTCCATTTGAGGAGGTCCTTGAGTGCTGCCTCGGGGCTGCTGGCGCTGTGTGTCAGATCGCCCTGTTCGCTTTTGATGGGGACCGGAGGGGAGAACCAATGGATTGTCATCGAACAACACGGACAGGCGCATGGCTATAGCGACTTCGAGTATGGCCTCGACCAACTCAGTGTCGGATGCTACCAAATTGGGCGCGGTCTGTCGAACGAGGTCTAACACCGCTGAGATCGACACTGTCTCCCGATCCGCTACGCGGAGAACTGCGTCAATTGCCTGCTGAAGAACTGGAGAAATCCTTTCTACACCGCGCACCCAACCCTCCCCGGTTGTAAGGGATTGATAATACTACCGCCGCCATGATGATCAATTGTGTGTACGAATCCGTACGAATGGAGCCGCTACTCTCGCCGATCAAGGTCTTTCAAACTTATGCTCATCCGGCAGTTTCTGCTCTACCGGCATATTTAGCATCTTCCGTCGGTAGTTGCGGCGCGTCCGAGCTGATCCAACGTCGTACGACGTCGGCAATTAACCTTCCGCTTTGCTTTGTCGAGTTCAACCACGTCGGGCCTACTGCATAAAGGACCCGAACTCTCCCGCGAGCGGATTTGGTCCTTGAAGCCAAGCGGCTATTCGCGAAGGTCGAACGCGACGGACAGGCCAAAGGCTGGGGCAATATCGACAATAAGCTCGACCAGCGCGCAGTCACTTTCCACCAGATGTGGCCCGTCTCGGCGCACCCCTGCGATGGTCTCTTTGACGGAGATGATTTGGCCGCGGGGGCTCGGATACGCGCGCAACGGCGTCTGATCGAGGCGGCAGACTGCTTGGTGAAGAACGATTCACCAGCAATGAAGTAGCGAGCGACTGAGCCTAGACCGCTTGCTCTATCGCCACTTCCGTTTCGCAGGCTCAACGCTCCATTTTGTCGATACGCTCGCTAAGAGCCTTCACCGCTGCCGTATTTTCCCGAATTTCTTTGGCGATCTCGTTCGCGGCGTTTGCCATGACGATCCTTGAGCGGTTCGCCATCCAAAGCAGAAACGCCATCAGGATCAGGAAAGGGATGCCAACGAGAAGTGCTCGCATTACTGCAGCTTGGTGGCTCATTTTCGCTTTCTCCGAGTCGTAGGTTCAATCTTGACGATCGCCAGACCGGCGCCAGTATCCTGCTTATGGAAGAGAACGAGCACGTCCGCACCAAGTTTGTAAGCAACGCCGATGGATGAGAACTACATTTACGGGAAAGAACGAAAGAACTGGCCTACAGCTCGTTCGCATGGCGATCGAACAAACCTGTCCAGCCGGCGTTCTGCCGAGTGAGGAGGCGGTCAAGCTGCTCTATGGACCGCTGCCGGTGCATGAGGGCGAGGCGCTGGCAAAAGCGATTATTGAGACGGTTGAGGGGCTGACGCGCGAGTAGGCTGCTATGCCACCCTAACGTTATGCACGCTCTAGTCGTCGGGGCGCGGATATCGTCGGGACTGTTGATGACGATCTGGGTGCGGTAGCCGTCGAGCTTGATCTCGTGAATCCAGTGTTCACCCTCGGGTGGCTTTGAAACCAGTTTGGGCTCCATCGGCGGAATGAACTCGAGGCGGCCGCCGCCGGTACTTACAATTTTACGCACCCAGTCAATACTAGGTACAAAGCTTATATTAGCCAGAGTGAATGGAACGTGATTCCGCATGGCTGTCGCAACGAAAGTAGCTTGCCAGCGTTGCCATTGATCCAAGAAGGAGGATCCGGATGGCCGACGACAAGCGCAAACGAGATTTCCGCGACCGCAACCGCGTCTATGAGGTCGAATATTTCGCCGAGCAGAATGGCATCACGCCAGACCAGGCGCGCCAGCTGATCAAGACGCATGGCAATGATCGCGCACGCCTGACCGAAGCTGTGAAAACATTGCGCGCCAGCTAGTTCAACGCCGGCTTCTGCCCCGGCCTGAAACCCTTCAGCGCGGCGGCAATACCCATCATCACCGACTGGTCGGGATGGTCGAGCACGCGCAGCGCACCCGGTTCGTCGCCCCCGACACCGCAGATCGGCAGCACCTGGTATTCGCCGTCGAACGGAATGCTCTCGCCATTGGCGAGGAACTCATATTCCGGAAAACACCCCTTCAGGAAGGCCTCTATCTCCCGCAAGGCCGAGTCGGCCGGGTCCACGACATAACTCTCGATGCCTTCGCGTTCGAGGACCCGATGTATCCAGAATCCATCCAGACCAGCTTCCTGGATTGATATGACCCGGAAACGCTGCCCTGTCCGCACTTCCGCCTTTCGTTGCAACTCTGCGAAGTGATCGAGCAAACCCGGAATGTCGCCCCCCGACACGAGATGTCTCGACAGTCTCTCGCCCCCACCTGGCGAAAGCGAAGTCACGAGCCATTTTGAACGAGACAGTTCTAACGAGACAAACACTGCGGCAAGATCGACGCGGATAGCGGCCGGGGCTTTGGTGGTGTTGGCTTGCACGCTGACCTCCAGATGATGTTTGGCGACTTCACTCTGGCAGAGCGCTGGTCGCCTTCCATCCCCATAGGATCTTCACGATAGCGGACCGGCAGTTTTCAGGCAGAAATAGTCGGAAGCGCACATTTAGGCACGCCGGTTGCAAGTCGTTAACTGACCGAAGCGGTACGGTCGACTGCCCCACCAAGGCTCAGGCTCCTGTCACTGGCATCGCAACCAGTATGGAGCCCTCTTCCACCCTGGCAGGATAGGTCCTGAGATTGACACAAGGTGGCAGCCGCTTTGCCGCGCCGGTGCGATACTCAAAGGCGCCCGCGTGCTTGGGGCATTCGACCTCGTAATCCATGACCAGTCCGTCGGCGATGTGTACCGCTTCGTGCGTGCATAGGCCGTCGGTGCAGAACACTTCATCATCGGGCGAGCGGAAGATGGCGTAGGTGCGGCCTTCATGGTCAAAACGGCGGGCACCTTCCTGTTCGATATCGTCGAGGCCGCAGACCGTGATCCAGCTGGACATTTTTTCCTCTATGAGTTGCGGTCCGGCCCCCGGAACGGCAATGCCGCCCGGAGGCCCCGGTCCTGGGATCAGTTCTTGTTGAGGTAGTCGCCGGCGTTGGCCGAGGTCACCAGTTCGAACGGCACGTACACGACGCGTTCGACCTTCTCGCCCTTGGCCAGCGCGAGTGCGGCGTCGACGCCGCCGCCACCCTGGCCCTCGGCGTTCTGGAACACGGTGACCGCGAGATCGCCGGCCTTCATCGCCTGCAAGCCGTCCTGCGTGGCGTCGATGCCGCCGACAACGACGTTCTTCATGTCGACGCCGTTGGCCTTGAGCGCCAGGATGGCACCGATGGCGGATTCGTCATTGTTGGCGATGACGGCGTCCGGGGCGCCGCCGGCGGTCAGCCAGTTGGTCATCAGGGTCTGGGCATTGTCGCGCGACCATTCGGACGACTGCTTGTCAACGACCTTGATGAAGTTGCACATGTCGGTGCCGAAGATCTGCTCGACATCCTTGGTCCGCTGCAGGGCCGCCTGGTGGACGAGGCTGCCCATGACGATGTAGGCTTTGGCACCCGCCGACTTGCCCTTGGCGCGCAGCATCTTGCACACCTCGAACGCTTCCAGCGTGCCGGACTCCACCTCGTTGGAGCCGACATAGACCTGTTTCTCCGGCAGATTCGCCATGTCTGACGGTTCGAGGTTGACGAAGACCAGCGGGATGCCGGCTTTGGCAGCTTCCTCGCTGAGCGTCCTTGACGCGTTGGTGTCGACCAGCGTGACGATGATGGCGTCTACGCCGGTGGCGATGAAGTTCTTCACCTGGTCGAGTTGCTTGGCGACGTCGTTCTGCGCGTCCTCGACCTGGATGCCGGCGCCCTTCTCCTTGGCGCGGGCCTGCATGCCGTCCCTCAGCAACGTCTGAAAATTGTTGTCGAAGTTGACGATGCTGACGCCAATTTTTGCAGCCATCGCATTGGTCGACATCAAGGCCGCCAACGCGGTCGAAATGAAAAGCTTCTTCACGGTTTTCCTCCCTTATGGATGGAGTGCCGGTTCACCCCTCCTTTGACTTCCGGCCCTTGCGGGATGGCTTGCGCGGACGCCTCGCGTGGCTGTCTGATCGGGCTGTCATTGGGCGGCGTTGACGCGCGCCTTCTTCTTCTCGTAGCGGGCCTGCATGCGGGCCTCGCCTTCCTTGCTGCCGTCGTGGAAAGTGCCCAACCATCGGTCGAACGGGATGAGGCCGTCGCCGTAGTTCACCTCGAAATATTTGTGATGGAGGTAATGGATGTAGGCGTGGCTATCGATGCTGGTGTCCTCGCCGATTTCGACCTTGTCGAAGCCGACATGACCGGGAATGGCGCCGAAGCCGGCAAAGTGGAGCTGGTAGAGCGCAAGCAGCGGGTTCGATGGGATGACCAGGTGCCAGAGTGCAACGCCGAGATAGCCGAACTGCTCGACGGGGTGCATCGACAGCGACGACCAGGGCGATGGGTTGACGGAGTTGTGGTGCACCGAATGCACCCATTTGTAGAGCGGCGGCCAGTGGATTGCCCGGTGCAGCAAGAAGAAATGCGTCTCGTGGATGATTGGCACCACCAGCGCCAAGCAAAACAGGTACACAGGATGCTCGACGACTGTCAGCCACGGCACGTAGCCATTGGCATAGGCGTAGAGGATCGCGACTTCGATCGCCGTCCAGATCGGCATGCCGGTGCCGAAGGTACGCAGCGTGTTGTCGAGGTTCTGGTTCTCAAAGAAGAAAGCCTTGCTCTTCTGCTCGGAGGGCCATTTGCCGTTGTATTTGAAGCGATTGCCCTGGGCTCTCAAAATGTAGAGCCGGAGCTCGAAGACGCCGAAGAAGACAAGCAGCGCCGCGCAGTTGACGAGGAAGAGCCTGAGGATCCATCCGACGCTCAGCGTCTTCGTGACCTCGACGTCGGGCAGCACGTAGTGCCACCACGCGACCGCCGAGAGCGCGAACAGGAGATTGTACGGCAGGAAATAGTGCGGCAGCCATTTCAGCAGCGCCAGCGGACGCGGCGGAAAGGCGAACAGCGGCGCGGTGCCTGCCGGCTCGCTCGGAGCCCAGTCGCCTCTTTTGTTGCGCGTGCCGTATTTCAGGTCGTCCATGTCGATCTCACAGGGATTGGGAAAGGGTGAGGAAGCGGTCATAGGCGGCATCGTCCATGTCGACCTGGTGCTTCGCTTCGGGATAGGCGCCGGCTATCACATCGCGGCCGAAGGCGCGGAAGGCGGCGATGCGCTTTTCCTGCAGTTCGGCGTCTAGTGTCACGAAATCGGCATAGCGTTTGGCGTGGCGCGGATAGTGACCGGTGTGGGTGCCGAGCACGTCACTGGAAAACAGGTACTGCGTGTCGCAGGCGCTGCCGCAGCCCATACCCATGGTGATCAGTGGGGTCGAGCGCGTGATGTGATCGGCAAGCCGCACCGGCACGACCTCGACCTCGATGCAGGCGGCACCGGCATTCTCAAGGTCCTTGGCCGCGCGCAGCACCTTGAAGGCTTCTTCGGCTGTCCTTCCAACGGCGCGAAAATTCGTCCAAGTAGCGCGGTTCGGCACCAGGCCGACATGGCCGGTAACCGGAATGCCCTCCGCCGCCATCGCCTCGATGAAGCGCGGTGAATGCGAGCAGTAGACGGCGTCGGCGCCGCGCTTGATCATGTCAAAGCCGAGCCGTACCGCCTCGTCGGGCGAGGCGACCGCGCCATGCGGCATGCCGACCGACAAGAAGGCGAAAGGCGCCGCCTCACGGATCAGTTCCAGATTGTGGTCGGGCTCGCTGGAGAGGATTACGATATCGCAGGTGACAGCCGCAGCGGCCTCAGCTGGCGTGTCGACGTGAAGCTGCAGCCATTTGCGGCTGCCCTTGGCGCTCCTCAGATCGTAGGCCGTCAGCCGCCTCGCCACTAGTCGTCCTCCCCTTCGCGGCGCGCCATTGCATGCGGAAGAATGCCCCCTCACCCGGCTTGCCATCCTATTTGTGGCAATCCGACCTTTCCTCGAGGGGAAAGAGATCGTCTGCGCTTGGCGCCAGCCTCTTCTCCCAACGGGGAAGGCGGATGCAACGCGGACTGGATGAGGGGGCGAACTTCATATGCGATCGCCCGTCCGTTGCAGTAGTTAGCACCGTGACGGAGGCGAAGCTCGCCCTACCTTGATCAAATCAGATCAAAGATTCTCGGCAGTGAAGGTAACGAAGCGGATCGGCGGGTTTTCGACTTGCAGGTCGTGCAGGTTCAATGTCGCCAGCACGAGGTCCATGGCTCGCCTCGCCTGCGCCTCGGGTGCCTGGTCGAGCACGACATCCATCGTACCCTCGCGAAGTGCAACGGCGCTGCGCTCGGTGAGCTCGTGGCCGACGAAGAAGACCTGGCGTCCGAGCGGATTTCGGCGCAGGACATCGTTGAGCGCCGAATTGGCGCCGCCTGCATTATAGAGGCCGGCAAGGTCCGGCCAGCGCTTCAAGGCTTCAAGAAGCTGCTCAGCGTTGCGGTCTCCATCGTCATGGCCGAACAGCGCCCCGATCGGTTCGAAATGTTCGGTCGCCGTCTCCATCAGGTAGTCGAAGAAGCCGCGCACGCGGTCGCGGTGCACGCGGTAGATCTGGCTGTGGCAGACCGCCACCACCTTGCCTGGCCGCCTTTGCATGCGCGACAACAACAGCCCTGCCATGCGCCCGGCGGCATAATTGTCGATACCGACATAGGCCCCGCTGGTGCCGGAAATCTCAGTGACAATCTGTACGGTCGGGATGTTTTCGGCCTCGAGTTTCCTCAAGGCGGCGCCAACCAGCGGGTGGTCGGGAACTGCGAGGATCAGGCCGGCGCGGCGCATGTCCGGATCAAGGATGCGCCTGGCGATCGCCGCCGGGTCCGCCTCGTCGAGAAAGGTGCGGTGGACGGCGATGGAACGATCGAGCGTCGCGGCGATGCGCTCGAAAGCGCGAGACAGTCGGGCAAAGAAGGTGGCGTCCGGACGCACCAGGATGACCTCGATCCTGATCACCCCGTGATGAGCTTCCGGCAAGCGGCGAGGATAGTCGAGCGAGCGAGCGGCGGCGACGACCTTGTCGACAGTGGCAGGCGTGACGCCACCCCTGCCGTTCAGCACGCGCTCAACCGTCGCCGTGCCAACCCCGGCGCGGCGGGCGATGTCAAGAAAGGTGGGCTTTGGAATCTGGTCACCTCCCAGTCACGAAGCCGAAGCCTAGCCAGCCGAGTCCGTTTTTTAAAGACCGATGATTTGCCGACTCCTCAAAGGGCACATCCCAAGGATGTAGGTCATCGAATGCACCGGTCCGGCTGTCGGTTGCTCCTGAGCTTTGAGAATGTCGGCTTCTGGGGTTACCCGTGCATTCCGGGAACGAGAAAATTGAAGCCCGGCCACTCTGCGGGGCGCGACAATCATCGAAGGAAACATTGAGGTGAACGAGGACACCGTCAGTCCAAGGCCGCTCGCGGACATAGCCAGCTATCATGCCCATGTCTATTACGACGGGCAAACTGAGCGGCAACATGCCGGATGGCTGCGTCTTCACATCGGAGAACATTTCCGAGTACGCCTTGGCAATTGGCACGAGCAGAAGTCGGCCCGCATGACCAGGCAATGTACCAGGTCTCATTTGCGAACGAGATTTTCGCTTCACTCGTTCCGTGGCTGATGTTGAACCATAAGGGTCTCAGCATACTCATTCACCCGAATACGACTAACCCCCGGCGCGACCATTAGGCCGGCCGCTAGCAGTAAACGGCGATATCCTTACAGACGTCATGAGGCGGAAGAGGCGCTGCCGCCCAACACCAACCCGTCGCAACCGGCATACAATTCTTGGCGCAACTGACCTGCAGTGTGGTCACCCGGGAAGCGGCAAAGCTGATCTCTACGGCCGAGATGCGGCGCAGTCCCGACGTCCAGGATGGCGAAATGCCGGACCGGCCCGAGAAACTCCTAAGGGCGCGATTGGGATCACTCGCGCGCGGCTCTACTAGTCCGAAAACCTCACGCTGACGTCGCGCTGCCGAAAATAGGCCTGCATCAACTTGCGGCCCGAGCGGTTGTTCTGCGCCAACTTGGTCGGATCGAACACCGCCTGTTTTATTCCTTCTCGGGTCAGCGCCGCCTTAAGCGTCGCGATATGTGCATCGATGTCGGCATTGTCCGCCCGGAGCGAGGCATAGATACTTTCGGTCGCCTGGGCCACGGTCGGTTCGCTCATAGGTGTCATCCTTTCGCTGGTTGAGCGGCGCCTTACCACAGATTCGCGGCGCCGCCGATACCGATGAGACCGTCAGTCGTTTCTACCGGCATAGCAGGTTCCTGGCGCGACCCAACCCCCAACTGGACGATGGAGATGTCTGCTTTCGGGCTACCGCAAAATTGGACTCCAGGTCCGAGTTGAAGCGCATTGCTGCCTTTCGCATCACGGATGATGAAGGTCTTCGTTGCGTCAAAGCGCGTGAACTTGACGACATCACGGTCTCAATCACCGCGGATAGAGATTTCAGTTTCGAACGGAAACGGGAAGCTGAAATAGCTGGCGGAATTGCCGGTGCAATGAAAGAATCAGCCCAGCGAACTTTCAGCTCCGTCCAGGCGAAAAGGACGGAATTCGGCATTTGCATGCGATCTCGACATTTCGGAAATACACGTCGAGGGTAATCGACCTCCGTGGCAATCGAGTCGAGGCTGAGATTGCTGCCGCTCGCGCAGGCGATCGTTCCGCAAAACAAAGTGAAAGAAGCGGGCCTCCCCTAGCTTTGCGGCGGGGATAATCCATCAGTTCACTCTTTGTTCTTTTCCGAAAACGGGTGGCGGGATATGGTCTGGCGTGTCCTTTAACTGATTCCTCAGGGAGGCAGCGCGCAGATGACCGTCCAGCTCATCAATACCATGCTGCAGGGGGACAGAATTCTCAATGAACCGATAATCAGCTGCCCAAGCTGCAAGACGGAAATCAAGCTCAATGAGTCGCTCGCGGCCCCTTTGATTGCCGCCACGCGTGAAGAATACGAAATGCGCCTGGCGCAGAGCAAGGCATCGATGGCTGCCAGAGAAGAGGAGCTCAAGCGCCAGCAGGCCGAGATCGTCGCCGCCAAAGAGGACATCGCCAACCAGGTGGCTGGGCAAATCAAGCTTGAGCGTGCCGGAATCGCGGTCGAGGAAGCCCGCAAGGCAAAATTGCTGCTTTCGGTAGACCTGGAGGACAAGGATAAGAAGCTTTGGCGCTGCGGGAAGAGCCGATGGTCGCCCGCTTCGACGAAGCTCCCGTGTTTCGAACGACTGCATCCAGTGCCCGCTCGATTGCACCCCTGCAGTTCGCATCGCGCTGTCGTCGAGGCGGCATTGAAAGCTGATTTCTTGCCAATCATAGCGCCGGAGCTTTCGCGGCGGAGTTTGAGCGCTGGAGATGAGGTGGAGTAGAAACTCTCTGATGCACACGCTTTGTTTAGGAGGGAGCAGAGGGTCGAGACGAAGACGGCAGAAATCAGAGATTTTTCGGGAGAGCAGTCTGGTATGCGAATGTTCAGTCATGCGGGTAGGCTATGTGGTTGTCGGCCATGGGGGTGATGGATCGCGCACATACCCGATTCTCGTCGCTTGGGAGCGTCGACGGCATGAAGCCTAACAAAAATGTCGTGACCGGTTGAACTGAGCTGGATCGAAAACGCCGCGCCCTCGATCTAAACCAGACAGTCGAACGCGTCGATTAAGATTGTCACAGTGCACTTCTGACATCCCAGCCTCCATCGCGCGCCCGCGCAATTCGGGTGGAGGTGCCAGACAGAAAGTTCGAAAGCTTCCAAGAAGCCCAGTTAATAGCCATTTGTAGAGCCCTACAGCGACCCATTGGGGACCGAAACCGAATAGCAGCTTTTGGACGTTCTGCCCGGAATAGCTGCCGTTCAGCCAAACAGCAGTGATTGACCGCTTTCGCCCATAAGCGACCCTTCCGCGCCAGATCAGTCGATGCTTGAAGCTGCCATTCGCTGCATGAAAGCGGCGTCGAGCATTGTCAGAAAGGCGCGCACCGCGGGGTTGGCGCGTCGGCTTGCCGGCCAGAGCACGGTGACGTTATTTCGCTCGACCGCGAACGTGGACAGCACTGGGACCAGTTCGCCGCCCTTCACATAGGGAGCCGCCATGAAGGAGGCGCCCATGCCTATCCCACCGCCGGCTGCCAGCATGATGAGCACGGCATCGCTGCCATCGGCGATCACACCGGAATTGGGCACGATCTCGATTTCACGGTCGCCAATCCGGAAGGGCCAGCGAAAGGTCTGGCCTGTGCTCTGATAGCGAAGATTGACGGTGTCGTGCCCTTCCAAGTGATCGGGATGGGTCGGGGTGCCGCGTTCCTCGATATAGGCTGGCGAGGCGAAGCAGCAAAGCCGATGGGGTGCGAGCTTGCGTGATAGTAGCCGGGTGTCAGCCAGATCACCGATGCGTACGGCGACATCGATCCCTTCCTCAATCATGTCCACGATCTGGTCACCCAGCCTGAGATCGACGACCAGGTTCGGGTGGAGCCGGCGGAAAGCCGGTAAAGCGGGAGCGATCACGTGGAGTCCGATCGGCAGCGACGCGGCGACGCGCAACGTGCCCGATGGTTCGGAGCGCGCGGTCATTGCCGCCTGCTCGATTTCCTCCGCCTCGCGTAGCAGACGCAGCGCGCGCTCATGCAGGTCGCGCCCTTCGGGCGTGAAGGTGAGCGAGCGCGTCGTACGGGTAAACAGCGACACCCCTAAATGCCGCTCGAGCCGCTGGATGCTCTTGCTGACCGCCGACGGGGAAATCGACAGCGCGCGCGCCGCTGCCGTGTAGCTGCCCAGCGATCCGGCACGCGCGAAGGCGATGATGCCAGTGAGCCGATCCAAAGCAATATGTTCCGCCATGGCATTACTTAAGCGCCATCGGCAACGATTATCAACCGGCAGTGATGCCGCTAGATTCGCTCCGACGATTGAGAGATTTGACCAATGAGCGACAAGATGAAGGCAGTCCGTCTGCACGCATTCGGTGGTCCCGAGGTGCTGGTGTACGAAGACGCGCCGAGGCCGGATGTGAAGCCCGGCGAGGTGCTTGTCCGCGTCCAGGCGGCAGGGCTTAATCCGCCCGACTGGTATCTGCGGGACGGCTATCGCGCACTGCCGCCAGAATGGCGACCCAACGCATCCTTCCCACTGATTCTTGGCACGGACGTGTCGGGCGTCATTGAAGCTGTTGGCGCCGACGTCGCTGAGTTCAGCATCGGCGACGAGGTCTATGCAATGGTTCGCTTTCCCGATGACCTAATGACGGGTAGCAATGCCTACGCGCATTATGTCAGTGTGCCGGCATCGCATGTTGCGTTGAAACCAGCCGGCATCGACCATATTCATGCGGCCGGCGCGCCGATGTCGCTTCTGACGGCATGGCAGTTCTTGATCGAACTTGGCCACGACGAGCCGAATCCGTTCCAGCCCTTCGGGCATGAGCCGGTGCCCCTCGACGGCAAGACGGTGCTCATCAACGGTGCCGGAGGCGGTGTCGGGCATCTGGCCGTCCAGTTGGCGAAATGGCGGGGCGCTCGCGTCATCGCGGTGGCATCGGCCAAGAACGAGGCGCTGATGCGCGATCTCGGCGTGGATCAGTTCATCGACTACAAGACAACCGGGGCGGAAGATGTCGTCCGAGACGTCGACCTTGTCCTCGACGCGGTGGGCGGCGCGGACATGGAGCGCTTCTTCCATGTTCTGAAGCCGGGTGGCGCGCTGTTCCTGGTCAACCCGCTGGGCTTCGCTGGTCACGAGGAGACAGAGAAGCTGGGGATCACGGTCTCAACTACACAGGTTCGATCCACTGGCGCGCAGTTGGCAAAAGCCGCCCACCTGCTCGACGACGGGATTGTGCGTGTCGTCATCGACAGCACATTCCCGCTGGCCGAGGCATCGCGCGCACATGAGCGCGCCGCCGACGGCAGTATTCAAGGCAAGATCGTGCTGGCCGTCTGATTTGTTGCTGTCAGCCGCCCGATCGTCGGAAGTGCAGACGGCCGAGCGGGATCCACCAAGGCAAGCCATGATGCTGATTGTTACCGGTTATATGTACGTCGAGCCCTCGTCGGTCGCCGAGTTTGTCCAGGATCTCCAGAACCTCGCCATCGCTACGCGGCAGCGGGACGGAAACTTTCCTATGACTCGGCTGTGGACGATCCGCTTGCCGGCCGCCTCCTGATCGCCGAACGATGGAGAGACCAGGCCGCACTCACTGCACATCTCCATGCTACCGACACGATGGCGTTCGTTGGTCGATGGGGCGACACCATTAGGGGTGAAATTCTCAAGTACGACGTCCTGAGCGAACGTGGCTTGATGGACGAGTAGCAAAGTACGCCGGCGAGCGTAGAGCGGCAGTCGGATCGTCTGCAGATCTGCGCTCGCAACCGGGGCACGTGGACGGCAGCTATCGACAGCGCTTCTCTTGTCCTGATAGCTGCCGGACCGTTCACCACACACGGCAGACCTTGCCGGCTCAGGAGCAGACGTTCGCCCCCTTCCAATGTTGAGCCTCCGCGTTGGAATTGAAAGTGCGGCCGGTCGAGTCGCGCCCCTCTCAGTGCTCAGACTGTCGCAACTCACCAAGCAGCGTCTTGGCCAAGCGCAGGTCGGGCGTCTCAAAGCCCTCCGTAAACCAGCCACAGACTGGCGACAGCGTGTCAAAGGCCCTCTGGGGTTCGCCACGCGCAGCCCAGAGCTGAGCGCGGGCAGTGCTAGCCCGCAGTTCAAGCATCTTTGCGCCCTGAGCGACGGCGATTTCGATTGCCTGCTTGAAGGCAGAATCGGCTTGACTGCGGGCCTGGTCACTAGGGTCAAGAAGCAATAGTTCGCCGCGCTCGCGTTCGAGCTCTGCATCGCACCAGCTCTCCAGAGTTCTCTCAGCGATCTGCGCCGCTTCGGCTACACATCTGAGCCCGGAGGCACGTCTTCCAGCCTTACGATGAATGGCGGCCAGCAGGCAAAGATAGTGCGGCATTCGTACGAGGGCCCCGGTCTTCTCGAATTCGACCAATGCCGCCTCATAAACCGCAAGCCCTTCTTCGAACGGGGCTTGCTCTGCTATGACCCATGCCCGCACTAGCGCGCTCCATGCCCCGTAGTAGTCGAACCGATACTCCTGGCAGAGTTCGCGCGCCTCCTCAGCGATCCTAAGCGCCGCCTCCGGCTCGCGTCGGAACTGATGCATCATTGCGAGGTAATCGAGCGCAATCGCCAAACTGAAGGGGTGTGCGAGTTCCCGTGCGATTGCGAGCCCTTCCTTGGCGGTTTGCAGGGCGCGGTCGGGAAAGCCGAGATGCCAGTCGCAATGGCCGATATATGAGCGGCTGAAAACACCCAAATTGATACCATATACCTCCGAATGAAAACGGCCGCGATAGTCGCCAACTTCCATGCTTTGCTGAATCCAATCGCGAGCGGCCTGAAATGTGCCGAGATGGAATGTCGGTGCTCCGGCGAAATAGTAAGCTTCGACGAGCACAGCAGGGTCACCAATTCGACGCGCAAGGGCGATCGCCTCGTCGATCAACTGCGGAACTTCGCGGAAATTTGCGCGCACGTGATAGACATATCCAAGCCCTCGTATCGCGGTGAAGAGATCCGCGTCGTTGCCAAGCTCCCGGCTCAATTGCTGGGCGCGTTGGTAGACTGCCTCAGCTTCGTTTGATGCAAACCCCTTAGTGGCCAGCAATGGGCCGCCGAGCGCCAGTTGCAGTGACAGCTCCAATTGCGCATGCAGTTCGTCGATAGGTAGCGACGCAAGGCTTGCGAGCCCCGATCGCAGATGTGCGATTGCTTCCACGTTAGCCGAGCGGGCGGCCGCCAAACGGCCCGCCAGCAACCAGTATCCGACCGCCTTCTCAAGGAGTCCTGCCTCCTGGAAGTGATGGGCGACGAGCTCGGGCCTAGCCTCGATCGTTTGCGGAAAATCTCTTTCAAGCGCGTTGGCAATCCTCGCATGCAATTGCTGGCGGCGCCGGCGCAGCAAGCTTTGATAAGCAGCGTCACGCACCAGCGCATGCCTGAAAATGTAGGTTGCCGCCGGCGGAACACCGCGGCGAAAAACCAGCTCCGCCGCGACCAAACGATCCAGCGCAGTTGTCAACTCGGCCCCCGGCAGTGGGACAACCGTCGCGAGCAGCTCGTGCTCGAACTCTCGGCCAATACAGGCACCGATCTGGGCTACTTCTTTCACTGAGGAGAGCCGGTCGATACGCGCCATTAGTGAGTCGTGCAGCGTTGCAGGTATCGCCAGCAGCGGGAGGGGGCCGTCGAGAACGTAGCGATCGCCAGCATCCCGGAGCAATCCGGATTCGAGCACGACTTTAGTCAGTTCCTCGGTGAAGAGCGGTACGCCCTCCGTCCGCGCCAAGATCTGGTCGAGCACTTCCCGAGGGAGCGCTTTGCCGCCAGTGACCCTCTCGACAAGCGATCGGGCTTGCGCTTGCGCCAGACGGTTCAGCGTAAGCAGCATGACATGTGGGAAACCAATCCAGGGTGGCGGCACGTCGGGGCGAAACGTCGCGACGAACAGCACCGGCAGACGCTGAAGGCGCTCGACCATTTGATCGAAAAGCTCCCGCGAAGTCGGATCTAGCCAGTGCACGTCTTCCAGCATCACCAGCACCGGGCCGCCCGCTGTCAGCCGCTCGATCTGCGCGAGAAAAGCCCGGAAAAGAAGCCCCTTCCTCTCCAGCGGCGCCATCGCCGCCAGTACGTGCCCCGAGCCGTTCGCAATTCCGAGCAAGTCAGCAAAGAGCGCCACTGACAGGGTCGGCTCTGTAGCCGTTTCCTGCAGCAGCGATTTAAGCTTTTCGAGCCTTACCTCTGAGGCATCATCTGGCGAAAATCCCAATGCTCGCTCGAGCTGCGTAACAAACGGGAAGAGCGCGCTGTTCGTATGGTGCGGCGAGCAAGCATAGCTAAGCGATGCCTTCGACTCTCCCTGCAGCCGTTCGCGCAGCGCAAGAACTAGCCGCGACTTGCCGATGCCCGGCTCGCCTGAAATGAGCGCCACCTGCCCGGCCCCCTCCTTTACTTGCCGCCAGCGCGACAGCACGAGGTCAAGCTCCTCTGCGCGGCCGACGAGCGGGGTGAGCTGCGTGCCGTGCAGCGCTTCAAATCGACTTTCCGCCCGTCCCTCGCCGATCACTCTCCAGGCCGGCACTGGTTGGGAGAAGCCCTTGAGCGCCGATGGGGTTAAGGAAACGAGTTCGAACAAGTCGCCGAGAAGCCGCCGGGTGGTGTCGGCGATTATCACAGCGCCGGGCTCGGCCAAACTCTGAAGCCGCGCCGCGAGATTGGGCGTCTCGCCCGCTATGCCTCGCTCCTGCGCCTCGCCTGCGCCGACAAGGTCCCCGACCACCACCAGCCCGGTAGCAATGCCAACACGCGCGCTGAGATGATCGCCCACCGCCATCAGTTCTGAAACGCCCTCGACCAGCGCGAGCCCTGCCCGCACCGCCCGCTGAGCGTCGTTCTCATGGGCCTGCGGGTAGCCAAAATAGATGAGCGCGCCATCGCCCAGGTTCTTGGCCAAGAATCCCCCGTGCCGCCCGGCGACGTCCCCGACGCGTGCGTGATAAACCTGCAGCAATTCCTGCAAGTCCTCAGGGTCGAGCCGGGCGGAGAGAGCCGTCGATCCAACGAGGTCACAAAACATCACCGTGAGGTGTCGTCGCTCTGCCTGATCGGGGATCTTTGGGCCTGCCGCCACGGGCCGCACTGCCTCGAGCGCGCTAACCGCGTCAAGGATCTTCCGCCGGTGGCCGACCGCCGAAACACCAATCTCCTTCAGGTCGTCCGCCGTTAGGCGGGGCAAGACATCGAGGTCGATCCCGTTGTCACGAAACGCCTGCTCATAAGACTGCAGGCCGAGGTCGCGTAGCCATTGTCCGATGTCCAAGTCGCCTCCGTGCGCCCTCCGCTAGACGGTTCGAATGCAGTCCGTCGTCTGCTACGCTTGCGGCGTGACGTTCTGGTTCAGCCGGAAGAGATTGTCCGGATCGTATTTGGCCTTCAGTGACGCTAAGCGCACGTGATTGCCGCCGTAAGCCCCCGCTATTCTGTCTGTTTCATCTTCCGGCATGAAATTGACGTAGACACCACCGGTCGCGTCCGGCGCGGTCGCCGCAAAGAGTTCGCGAGCCCATTTGATGGACGCCTTTTCGTCGCTGCGGTCTCGCCACCTTGTGTGTACATTCATCACAAAGTTAGCATCGCGATGAGGATAAGCGCTTGCGTCAGTGGCCACGCGGCTGCTGGCGCCGCCGAGTTGGGCGATGAAGATCTCGCATTCCCCCGTGGGCAACGTCCAGACCGCCTCGACCACTGTGTCAAGCAGTCCGTAGCTGAGAGCGGAGAAGTTGTGTGACTTCCAGTAATTGAAGGCCCCAGGTGTGAGCAGCGGATCGAATGCAGACTGCCACGCTGCGTAGGGCTGCACGCCGATCACGTCAGCGATCGGCTCGCCGAGCGCACGAAGCGGCGCCAACGCGCTCTCCGCCTTCCCTGGATCGCCAGCGTAGCAAACGGCGAAGACCAGTATCTCCTTACCATGTACCTCGGCCGGCAGGAACGGCAGGGGCGGCGCTTTGCGCAATACCACCCAGACGGTGAGGTCGTCGGGAGCGGCCGCCGCCACCTTGCTATAGCCGGCCAGAAGCTCCCGAGCGCGGGCAAATGGGTGAACGATTAGTCCCGACGTTAGATCGGGACCGACCGGATGCAGTTTGAACTCGAACGATGTTACCACTCCGAAATTGCCGCCACCACCGCGAATGGCCCAGAAAAGGTCGCCGTTCTCCGCCGCGCTTGCCTGAACGAGAGCGCCGTCAGCGGTTACCACATCCGCGGAGATCAGATTGTCTACCGTGAATCCGAATTTACGACTCAGCCACCCGAAGCCGCCGCCAAGTGTGAGCCCGGCGACCCCGTCGTCGAGTTGATGCCCAGCGGCGTAGCAAGACCGAAGGCCTGCGCCTCCTTGTCGAACTCAGCGAGCGTAACGCCCGGCTCCACTCGCGCCGTTCGGTTTTTCGGATCGACACGGACGGAGCGCATTGGCGACAAGTCGATCAAGAGACCCCTCTCGCAGACCGCATTTCCGGCAATGTTGTGGCCTCCGCCGCGCACCGCGACAAGTAAACCGTTGTCGCGGGCGAGGCGCACTGCCTGGATCACGTCACTTGCGCCGTGGCAGCGCACTACCGCGCTTGGCCGCCGGTCGATCATGGCATTCCAGATCGTACGCGCCTCGTGGTAACCGGCTTCGTCTTTCAGGCATAAGGTGCCACGAAGCTGCGGTCGTAGCGCTATTAGAGTTTCGGTTGAAAGGGCGACCGTCCCCCCCTTTAGGTTGGTGAATTGAACCTCGGTCATGCAGCCACCCCTCCCCATACTCAATGAGCGCGTGAGCCGGGTGGCCCCCTTCTCATCTGTTCTTTCGCGAATAGTATCGGAAATGGCATCAGCACGCGAATCGATATGTCTGGGAAGAATGTAATGTCTGCGGTGGTCAAAGCAGGCCAGCCACGTCGAGCGGGCCAAAGGGCGTGATGATTGCTCCCCCGAAGAACCGCTTCTCTTGGTCGTCGGCGACGCGGACACAGTGACGGGGCACGGGCGCGGTCGTCATCGAACGCCTTCAGGAGGCCGAGACCAATCGCGGTCTGTTGGGCGACGGCCTGCACGAGCTCATCGATCTCCTCGGGGTTGAGGTTCTCGCCATCGGTCTCCGGTCGAGGGCCTAGAGGAAAGGGTCGCGCGGAGGATTGGCGAGGCCCCAGCGCGACATCACTGCCCATCCCTTCACCCGCTTGGATTGCGACGTCGTTCGCAGGCCGGGGCGCACCCTCTTTGCACGCGCACACCTCTGATTTGGTCTCGGCGGTCTTCATCGGGCCGGCATACCCCCACGCGTCGCGTTGCTCTTCTGATGGGAGCCCTTGGCTTCTCCGATCGCCAGTTCACCGGGCCGAGCGCAGATCCAGTCGGGCATCTCGGCTTGCGAACGCGGCTTGCGACTGATCTGCCAGCTCGGCGAGAGATGGAAATGGTCGCCATCGATCGCAGCGGACCAGACGAAATCACGATGCACTTGCAGGTAGGGATGCGCGAAGAAGCGGCCGAACAGTTCCGAGAGGAGCGGCGCACTTCCGTGCCGCTACCAACCTGTTCAGACTCCAATGAGGGCAGAACCGCTCGCCGTCCCCAGGCCCTCACGGACGAACGCGGATGATCGTCTTCCCCGTGCGTCGCTCGGTCGAGTTGAATGCGGCGACGGCGTCATCGAGGGTCGAGACGTTGCCGATGTTTGCCCGTAGCCGCCCGTCCCGCACCCGCTGGACGATCTCACTCAGTTGGGCACGATCGGACTCGACAACGAAGTCGATCGCCAAGCCGTCGGCGGGCCGCACCTCGACCGACCCGACAATGGACACCAGCGTTCCTCCAGATCGAACCAGGCCCGCGGACCGCTTCCCGATGTCGCCGCCGATGATATCGAACACCAGATCGACGCCGCCGACGTCTTCCAGGGCGTCGTTCTCGAGGTCGACGAACTCCTTCACGCCGAAGTCGAGCGCCTTCTGACGGTCGGCAGAGCGTCCGGTGCCAATGACGTAGGCGCCGGCCTCTCGTGCGAGTAGCGTTACCATCGAACCGACTGCGCCGGCCGCACCGTGCACGAGGACGCTCTGCCCCGCCTGAAGGCGGCCGTGCTGAAACAGTCCCTGCCACGCAGTCAGGCCCGAGATTGGCAGGCTCGCGCCCACCGTGAAGTCGACGTCGCCCGGCAGTGGCCCGAGGTTGCGTGCTTCCATGGCTACATACTCCGCCAGGGTGCCGTCACGATACCAGTCCGCGAGGCCGAAGACCCGCTGCCCGACCGACAGCCCCGTGGTGCCATAGCCGAGGGCGGTGACCACACCGGCCAACTCGTGCCCGGGGATCGATGGCGTCCGCTCACGATCGACACGATCGGTCCAGGTCGAGGGCCACGTCAGCTCAGTCGGAACAAACCCTGACGCATGAACCTGAACGATGACGTCGTTTATCGCTGCCTGCGGCTCGGGCCGCTTGGCCAGCTTCATCCCGGCCGTTCCCGCGGCCCGATCCGTTACTACGATTGCCTTCATCGGAATTGTCTCCTCGCTCATTTGTCACGCGTCATGGCCCAGTAGATATGTCCGGCTCTGGTCATGAAACAGGACCAAGATTGGCGGGAATGATGGTACCATTGCGCAGCCGATGTACGTAGGCCCAAGGCAGACACTAACCAGTGGCCCCTCGATCAATGTAGACGTTGACGGGTGGAGCATCTGGTCCCCGTCGTGCGGAACGGGCCGATTGTTTGAACTGACGCGGCCATTTTTCGTCCACCCTATCGTTCCGGCATTCCTGCCTGGCGCAGGCTCTCAATGTGCGGCGCAAGGCGCGAGTGGTGGGCGTGATGCTAGACTAGCCGCGTTCGATACACGGATGGTGACGCCTGGTGACAATGGCGCGGTAGCGGGCCGGTTGCCGCTCGGCCCCCTTGCGCCGACCGAGGCGGATGAGCGCATTCGGCGACCGGCAGGTGCGCTCCGGCATAGCCGAGCCCCGACGCGGCACGCCTCCGAGACCTCCCCACATCTGCCGGTCTGCTCGTCTACTCGCGTGGCAGGCTAAGGGGGAAGAAGAATGAGCGGGGGCCGGTGCGCACGCCGCCCAGGCCGTCCTGAATCCAGGTGGTGCACTGTCCGCAGATGATGTTGGAGGCGACGCCGCGATAGGGAACGAAGGCGCCTCCCGATCCGGAGATGACGGTGCCTTCGGCATGCGTGTGTTCGAGTATGGAAACAATGTAACCCTGCGACTTGATCCAGGCTTCGGTCGCCGGCAGGAAGCCGGCACGAGATGTCGCGACGGCGATGCTGCCATCGCGTCCGACCGCTACGGCGATGGTTTGCTGGGTGGTCTTGGCGCTTTCCAGCGCCTCGACGTTTCTCATGATCGAGACGAGCTTGGCGTCTTCTGCGGCAAAGGCGGAAATCTCCGCCCAGCCGCGGATGTTCCAGATCAGCGGCAGGACTAGCGCAACGCGGCCGACGGTCTTACTCTCATCGTTTGAATCGCCGCCCGTCTCCTGATGCACCGCCGCGCGCAAATCCGCCTTGCCGCCCGAGACGGTGCGCACGCCATCGACCAGCCCGAGCGGATCGGCCTGGTCGATAAGGCCGTTGATGATGCCGTTCAGCATCTCGTTCCTTGTATGGTTGATCGTGAAGAAGGAATTGTCCGTGAAGGGAATGTGGATGGGCTGGTCATTGTCGATCGCCGCATTGAGGGCCGTATTGCCGTCGAGCGGCAGCACACCTGCGGCTCCCGCATGAGTCGCCTGGGATCCAGCGGTGGGGGGCGGTGTCGGAGGAGCGGGCGGTGGCGGTGGCGGTGGCGTGCCATTGATATAGGCCGGATCCATATGCACGACGCCATTGGCGTCGGTATAGGGGTCGAGGCCGTTGCGATCGAGATTGCCGATCGGATTGCCCGCAGCATAGGCGTAGGCATTGCCGTCGGGATCTAGCGCGTGAACCGACAAGGGGTCGGGGCTGAGGAACCGGCCGAGATAGGGAGAATAGAACCGGGTCCCAAAGTCGAGAAGTCCAGACTCGGGATCCTCGGTCTTGCCGATGAAGCGGCGCGTATTGCGGTAGGATCCCCAGCGCTGCGGACGATAATCGCTGTCGGTCGCGCCAAACGGCAAATAGGTGGTCCGCTCGACGACCTCGCTCGTCCCACCATCGATGGTCACGGTGGGTGAACCGAGCGCGTCCGGGATGTGGAAGAAGACGTGCAGCTGCTGCGCGGAGGAGAGCTTTGGCAAACTACCAACGGCGTCGTAGCGGATCGAGGCGATATTTGAGAGGCGCACCTCTTCATTGTCCGCGCCGATCTGGAAGTCGTCGGACAGAACTGTGGCACCGCTGATGTGCAAGGTCCCCAGCGGATCGAGATCGTAGTGTGTGGCCCCAGTCCTGGGGGCCAGTCCGGAAAGAACGCGCTGGCCCAGGCTGTAGCCATTGCGGCGGTCCCATGTCGGCGTATCGTCGGGGACACCCGACCCGAGGAGCGGGATGCCGCCAGGCAGGAAGTCCCAGCGGCGTGAGCGTTCGAGTTGACCCACTTCGTCCCAATCGAAGGCGAAGAGGTGGGAGCACGTGACGACCGTCGACGCACAGTCGCTTCGGCGCGTCACATACAATCGCGTGACATTTCCCGACCGGTCGTACTGCGCGGACGTCGCCGCGGCCTCGGTCAGCTGGTCGGAGACCGCGGCGGGCGTACCGAGAGTTGTGGCGCCCAGCGATCGGTCGAACGGAAGGTTGAGATCGTCGGTCGATTTGCTGAGATTGCCCTGCGCATCGAACGCAAAGCTCAGTAATTTGGCGCGGCTGGCCGCCTTGCGCGTTGGGAACTGGAACGCGCTTTCACCCGCCTCCTCGGCACCGAATGGATTGCTCCAGCTTCCTCCGCTTGTGTAGGCGATACCAGCGGACAACAGGCGCCCCAGATCATCGTACGCGTATTGTCGGAAGCGTTGCGGGTCGGCACCGCTGGGCCAGATGGACGCGCTCAGATCGTCAATGGCAGTGGGCCGGTTCAGCACATCGAACGAATAGACGTGGTGCAACAGATCAGTCTGCGTCGTCGTGCCATCAGGCTGGCTGTAGTCCCCGGGCGGCCGCATCCAGATGAACGGCGCGGATCGGGAGACGGCATAGTCGGAAAGCCGTCCGATGGGGTCGTACTGGAACTTCGCCTCGGTCGTGGCGATATCGCCATAACGCAGATGCGTGATCATATCGGTCGGCGCCCATTCGATATTGTCCAGAATGGTGCCGAATGAGCTACCTATGGTAGAGATCAAACCCCGCGGGAGATGAGCGAAGGTGAACCGGCTCGTCCCGCCCACCGACAGCTCCGGCGTCCGAGCGCCGGTGGTGATCATCGTCAACCGCTCGCCCAGATCATAGTCGGAGCGCTGCAGGAAGGGCAGCGAGTACGTGCCCGCCGGTGCGCCGGGAACGGCCAGCGCGCGGCTCAGGCTGCGCAACCGGCTGCGATTGTCGTAGCCCATGCGCGAGCGCGCGCCGCGGTCGCGGATTTCGGTGAGCTTGCCGAGGGCCAGTCCGGTCGCGGATTGGAAGGTCCCGTCGGACGCGACGGGCACGGGATACTGATCGTATGTGTAGGCGACCTCGAAGCCGTCACTGGAGGTGCCGGTGACCGGCGAATAGGGCGCATGCTGCCTTTCGCAGGGTGAATAATCCTCACCCCTGAGCCGGCCGAGACGATCATAGAACAGATTTTCGCCGCAGCCACGCGCGTCGCTGGTGCCGACCAGCCGCCCCGTATCGTCCCAACCATAGGTGAAGGCACCGCTGTTGGGATTGCTCTGCCGAACGAGCCGGCCCAGCGTATCGAACTCACGCGTGGTGATGGTGCGTAGGCTTCCGCCGCTGCCGCGCGCGACGGCTGTCTCCTCGCCGGTCGCCGTGTAGGTCAGCTCCGTCTCGATGGACGCCGATCCCTGCTGCTCGAGCGACTTGACGATTCGCCCGAACCCATCGTGCTCGATGAGAGTTCGTCCGTCCGTGCCGGCGATCTGCGCAGCATTGGAGATAATGGTCTCATAGGGTTCATAAGCGTAGCGCAGCACGCGGTCGCCATTTCGAAACACCGCGTCCAGCCGGCCGTATGAATCCTCGAACGTCTCGAGTTTCAGCGTGCCGCTGGCCGGGCTCAGCGTGAATGTGCCGGGAACAGCGAGGATCGTGGCGACATTGGAGAGGAACGGCTGATAGCGCGTCGCGATGCGCCCCGACCCGTTCCGCTGCACCCAGTCCCTCACCAGCAGCGAGTTCGTGTCGATAAGCTGAATCTTGGCGATGTGTTCCCCAAGGGCATTGACAACGTCGACGGCCCCCAGCGTGTCGGTCCCGACATGCTGAAGCGTCGAGACCATGCTGAACGCCTTGTTGTCGGCATAGGTGAAGTTGAAGGTTTCGACCGTCTGACCGGCGGACGCGCCATCGGGAAGCGGCAACTCGACCTTTTGAGGACGACCGAACGTCTCGTAGATGATCGACGTGGTTTCCCCGGCCGGTCCCACTGAGCGAGACAACAAGCCGAAGGCGCGTTCATAGGCCGTGATCTGTTCAAGCGCCCTGCCTTCGCATCCGGCGTAATACTGCCGGGCGGTAGCAACGAACTGGCGGAAGGGCGTGTCATAGGCATAGCCGGTGCACCCACCGGGGTCGCCCGGCAATTGCTGGCGCACCAGACCGCCATAAGTTTGGTCGTAGCTGCTGGTGAGCAGCCGATGCCAGCCGGCGCCCGTCGTAAGGCCAGTGGGCAACGGAGCGACCGCCGCGCCATTGACATGATGGCGATTGAGCTGCGGGTAGGCGGCATTGAGCCAGCCTTCGATGGAGGCGATATCGCCCTGCGACGTGTAGCCGATCCGCTTCTTGCGGAGGGTCTGGTAGCCGTGATCCTGCGCCTTGTCGGTAGTGGTGGTGATCGCTTCGTCAAAGCAGATCCAAAGCTCCCGGTCGCAGCGCATCGGCCCGGGAATATCGCCGCCACTGCCGCTGGGGCTGCCATGCCAGGTGACGAGGACCGGATCAGGGCCGGCGGGGCTGCTGACGCCGGTGTTCACGCCGTCGCGCACCCGGCCAAGCCGCCGGCTCTTGATCAGATTCCCAAGATTGTCGTAGCTCGCCGTTTCGGCAACGGGGACGACGCCGTTCTGCGTCGCCGAGTGCACGCGAACATCGCCGCCGCCTCCCTGTTCCTCTAGCCCGGGACCGAACGGGCCCTTGGGCGTATAGACGCGTGTCTCGCGCCCGACGAGGAACGCCGTTCGCACGTCGCGCTCGCGGTCCCGTTGGAACAGAACGCGGTTCTCGTAGGACATGTCGGTGGAGGAGAGCACCTCCTGCGGCTTGTAGGGATCGGTGCCCGCAACAATACGTTCGATGCGGATCGGCAGGCCGGTGCGCGGTCCCTCGGGATCGTTGTCGCTGCCACCAAGGCATTGCTGCGTGATAGTCGGCTGTTGGCAGGGGCCAAACCAATAGGTCGTACGGGTGACGGCATATTCGTCGCCAGTCTGCACGTCGACCTGGCGGAAGCCGAGGAACGAACGCGTCCAGCTGTCATAGGCAGGATCGCGATAGGTGTAGACCTTGCGTCTGCTGAAGCGGATCGGATCGGCAACCGTCTCGGTCGGCGCCACGTCATTGTGCGTGCGAATCGTGTCGACGACCAAAGCCGGCGTCGGCACGACAGTCTTCCATGGCGTGCTGGCGCGCGCCATCAACTGCGCCAGACTCGCATACTTGATGTCGGTGATTGCACCGACGCCATTGCTGACCCGGGTGAGCAAACCGAGGCGGGGCGAGCCGAAATCGCTTATGGAGAGGATGGGCTCAAACTGCGTGACCGCAGCGCCGGCCGGCGTCATCAGCACCATCTCGTCGACGCCATTGCCATCCATGTCGGCAAAATCGACGCGGTGAGCCCCAAAGAGCGTCGAGCCATGAACGTCATCCACCATCCGGCTGACGACGCAGGGCACCGGGGCCGGCGCGGTGGCGCAGCGGAAGGTGTGGCCATCGACGTTGATCCAGAGCTGAACCAAGCCCGACAGCTGCGGATTGGTGTCGTCGCGAAACATCACGACATCGGCAAGACCATCGCCGTTGACGTCGCGGAGGTAGCGCTCGAAGCGCGGGTTCCAGGCTACACCTGTGACGTTCCACGGCGCCGCGTCGGGTGTGGTTGCAAAATATTCGTCTCCGCTGCAGCCCAGCGGCTCGCGCGCGGGGTCGCAGCGGAAATTGCCGCGTCCGTCGCCCGGCCTGACCACAAGCGGACCGACCGGCGGGAAATACGCCAGGTCGGTGAGGCCATCGGCGTTCACGTCGGTGTAGAAGAACCGCGTTCCAGCCGGGGCGCGAGTGCTCGGAACGAGGGCGTTGTTATTGCCTGGTGAGACGAACGGCACCTGGGCCGGTCCGGCACCGCCCCCGGCAAAGCGTTCGCCCTCTGCGTACTGGCGCGTATAGAGGGGTGTCGTATTGTCGAGATATCCGTTGAAGGTCGAGCCGGTGGCGCTGCCCAGCTGATCGACGAGACCGTCGCCGTCGATATCGGCGAACCAGCGCGGTCCGCTGACCCCATCCTCCTTGCCCAGTATGCCCGTATTCTTCGGCCACGCCTGTAGATCGAACGATCCAGGCTCCCAACGCCAGCCGGGCGTCGTATCCGGCTTGTCGCAAAACGCCGCCTCGGCCGGCACGCGTGTGGCTCGGAACGGCCGGAAGCTGGCTTCGCCGCCTCCCCAAATGAGCGGGCTGTCGCCGAAATTGCCGAGGATCGTCGGCGCGCCCTGTCCGGCAAGGAAGCTGGCGAGGCGCGGCCTGTTGGACGGTGGAAGGCCTTCGCGGATGAACCACGGCAATGTGCCGCGCGCCCCACCGCCCCCATCCATGCATTGATAAGTGAACTCGGGTTGAATCGACGTACTGGTGTTGAGCCAGCCCATCATCGGGCGCGTGCTTCGGATGACACGTTCGCTGGTGGCGTTGACACATTCGAGTTGCGACGGCAGACCATTGGTGGGGAACCGGACGCGAACATACCCGGCCTTACCGAAGCACACCGCTTCGGCCTCCCAGCTTTGTACGAGGTCGGGCAATCCATCGCGGTTGAAATCCACAACCGCAGCGCTGTTGATATAGGGCAGAACGCCGTTTCGCTGGGCGATGCCGGGATCGGCGCCGTTCACTTTCGAAATGGTGCCGCCGAAGCTACCGGGATTATAGCCGGGATTATCGGTCGAGGTGCCGCCATAGGCGTCGCCTCCCGGCTTTTGGTAGGTGAAGGTGGTGAGTGGCAGATAGGGACAGTTGATCAGCCGGGGGAGATCGCCGTCGTCCGTCTCCCGATAGCCGCAGCGCCCCTGCATCCCGATGGCTTGCAGGAACGAATGCTGGAACAGCGGCGCCTGCTCGCTATACTGGAGCGGTACGGTACGCGGTTGCATGTAGACGAGATTGTAGAGCCGGATGACGTCGCGCGTTCCTGTGGCGTCCCAGCTAGCACTGGTGACGCCGACCGCCGACAAGTTCAGGTCGGGGGTGGACTTGAGGCGACTCGCATATGAGATGGTCCTGAAATCGGGGATTGTCCAGCCGAGTTGGGTGTGATGCGCGAAGTGGCGGACATCGAGCGTTCCGTCGGCGCGCGGCGTGTCCCAGATGTCGGTGAGGTAGAGCAAGCCGCGCTTGCCATAAACCCGCCAGCGATAGACGACCGCGTTCTGGGGGCGCGCCGCCTCGAATTGGCGCACGAGGCGCCAGCGCACAATGGTGTTGCCATCGGTCTCGTAGGCGGCGCCCGCGAGATTGGCCATGTGCAATGGCCGTCCGAACTCCTGGATGACGCCGCCCTTGAGCTGGACACGCCAGGTCGCCCGATCGGGACTGAGGAAGTAGCGACTGAAGCTGCGGTCGTTCTGCTCGCGATAGTAGATCCAACCCGCACCTCCGGGTTGTGCCCAACTCGGGATCAGCAAGTCGGGTTCGCATGGGGGAACATCGACATTTGGACCACCGGTCGTACAGATCGCGACGAGCGGCCGGCCATCGATCGCGAAGCGCTCTCGCGATGCGGCGCCGCCGCTGCCTCTCTCGGGCCAGCCCGACAGAGGCCGGTTTTCGATCTTGGGTACATCGAGCCCCCAGGCAAAGCCCGCCTCCGCGTCGCCGGCCGAAGAGCGATAGGTGATCGACAAGCGCGGCTGAGCGAGTCCGCGCGCCTGCGGCAACTCGAAACTGTAGGTGTAATTGAGCGTTCCGCGGGCACTATCGACACTGGCATCGTTCCCCGGCGTCGTGAACACGCCCGTTGCCGGTCCAGTGAAGCTCGCGACCGGGTCGGCGAAGGCGACGCCGGCTGTTGAAAACGTAAGGAGAAGACCGAAACCGTAACCGACTAGAGGACGAAAGCGAATAAAATTTATTGAAAACAGCATCGCAAGGTCTCCGCACGCCCTAGCAAAGCCCTTCCGGCTGACACGGTCAACTGTATCGGACTTTTCAACAATATCGGCGCGAAGCTGACAGGCGTTTAGGGACCGGAACCGGAATATCGGGCTTCTAAAGCCGATGGCAGAAAGCGGATACGCTGTGGCGGCATTTGAGGGCACGTTCCTGCTCTTGATTATTGCCTGTGAGCTGTGCGCGAAAATCGGGAATGGAAGGGCCGGAGGCAGGAAGCACGGCCTCAGGCCGAGGCGCTAATCAAGCGCGTCGGCAATGATCCCGAAAAGCTCAAAACGGCGGCAGCGAAACTAAAGAATTAGTCGGG
>NZ_JAMYNL010000043.1:0-29526 GCF_040319065.1 Mesorhizobium sp. M0968 | reverse complement strand
GGCCAGCGACGACGTCAGCAGGAACAAGCGATGCAAGATATTGGTCGACTGGTTCCTCGCCCAGTCCGAAGAACTCCGCCAGTGATTTTGAGTCGACAAATCCTGACGACTAAATCCAAGCTCGCAACGGCCGGCCAGATTTTGGTGTCATCCACTTATGAACTGGGAGATGCACGACGACGGCAACCACGGCCCCGCCGGGTACTTAGCGTCCTTCGTAAACTGCGGGCGGATCGAGGAGGGCATGGATAGATCGGTGAGGATTTCGCGGACGTATCATGTTACCGGCTCGGGGTGCCGCTCTATGGGCTCGCAAATCGATTCGGCATAAATTGGCTTTAGAGCCAGCAAAAACTTTTAGCTGTTCTCGCCCACCTCCGCAATCGCAATAGCGTTCTTCAGCTTCGCAACATCGATTCCGACAAATGCTTCTCTATAATCCGCCACGGCTCGTCCTCCTGTGATGAGGATCGGCTCGGCCCGCCCGAGCAACCCTCGGACGCGCAGTGTAGGGCGAGCCACCTCACCGGCAGAGGCGGACATACGGTCTTACGAACCTTCATCCTGCGAGCTTTGGCGAATAAGGCGTGGTTTTCTGGCGCGCCTCGATGCGAATCTAACAGGAGTGATGCCGCGCAAGGTTCACTTGGATGCAATTCACGGGCCACGTGACGCTTAGAGCGTCGGACGTTCAGTTTGAATCGCGAGGGATTGAACGAAGCCGCTGACGCGTCATTTGGTGCGTGGGTTTGCGGATGACGCTTCTGTTTTGAAGGATTGCGGCTGTTGAAGCGCAATCTTGAGAACAGGAGTTTGAGATGGCCGAGTTGAGCCCTCTTCGCCGACGCATGATCGAGGACATGACGATCCGCAATCTGTCGCCGGCCACCCAGCGATCCTACGTGCACGCGGTGGCCAAGTTTTCGCGCTATTTCGACCGCTCGCCGGACCGGCTCGGCCTGGAGGACGTCCGCGCCTTCCAGGTCCATCTGGTTTCGGCGGGAGTCTCGTGGCCGGCGCTGAACCAGACGGTGTGCGCGCTGCGGTTTTTCTACGGCGTGACGCTGGGCCATGCCGAGATCCCGGAGCGGATCGTCTACGCCCGCTCGCCACGCACGCTGCCAGTGGTGCTGAGCGCCGACGAGGTCGTCCGGTTCCTGGAGGCGGTGCCGAGCCTGAAGACCCGAACGGCATTGACCACGGCCTACGCCGCGGGACTTCGCGCCTCGGAGACCGTCGGGCTGAAGGTCGGCGACATCGACAGTGAACGCGGCGTGATCCTCGTCCATCACGGCAAGGGCGGCAAGGACCGCACCGTGATGCTGTCGGCGCAGCTTGTGCGCATCCTGCGAGTCTACTGGCGGCTGGCGAAGCCGCAGGGTTGGCTGTTTCCCGGGCGCGGCGTCGACCGCCCCATCGATGTGCAGGTTCTCTATTCGGCGTGCCGCTCGGCGCGTGCGGCTGCCGGCATCGACAAGCGCGTGACGGTGCATACGCTCAGGCACAGCTTCGCCACGCATTTGCTGGAGAACGGTACGGACATCCGCATCATCCAGGTGCTGCTCGGCCACAACAACCTGTCGAGCACGGCGCGCTACACGAAGGTCTCGAACGGTCTCATTCGGCGGACGGAAAGCCCGCTCGATCGGCTGACCATTGAGGTTGTGCCGCCGGGCTGACCGGTTCCGCCAATGTCGGCGAGACTGGAGGTGGCGGACATCTTCCGCCGCCACGGCGAGGCGTATCGGCAGGCCCATGACGGCCATCTCGGGCGCGTCGAGCGGCGCGTGATGAGCGCGATCGAGCTATGCCGGACCGCCGAACTGGGCGGCCATGTCGAGGGCTGCCGGTCCTGCGGGGCGATCCGCGTCGCCTACAATTCCTGCCGCAATCGGCACTGCCCGAAGTGCCAGGGACAGGCCTGCCGGGAATGGCTTGCCGCGCGGCAGGGCGAACTCCTGCCGGTTCCCTATTTCCACGTCGTCTTCACGCTGCCGGCGCAAATCGCGGCGATCGCCTTCCAGAACAAAGCGGCGGTCTACACGATCTTGTTCAAGGTGGCCGCCGAGACGCTACGCACCATCGCCGCCGATTCCAAACATCTGGGAGCCGAGATCGGCCTTGTCGGCGTCCTGCACAGTTGGGGTCAGAACCTCCATTATCATCCCCATATCCATTGCATCGTGCCAGGTGGTGGGCTGTCGCCCGATGGAACGCGCTGGATCTCTTGCAAGCCCGGCTTCTTCCTGCCGGTGCGGGTGCTGTCGCGCCTGTTCCGCCGACTCTTTCTGGAGGAACTGCGGACAGCGTATGAAGCGGGCAAGTTGAGCTTCTTCGGCGATCTCGCCGAACTGGCGCTGCCCGTCGTGTTCAGACGCCGGCTGGGCGAGGCCCGCCGCCTCGAATGGGTCGTCTATGCCAAGCCGCCGTTCGGCGGGCCAGAGCAGGTGCTGGCTTATCTCGGTCGCTATACCCACCGTGTCGCCATCGCAAACTCCCGGCTCGTCAGCATGGCCGACGGCAAGATTGTGTTCCGCTGGAGAGATTATCAGCATGGCGGCAAGGCAAAGCTCATGACGCTGAATGTGCACGAGTTCATCAGGCGCTTCCTGCTGCACACCCTGCCGGACGGCTTCCACCGCATCCGCCATTATGGATTCCTCGCCAACGGCCATCGCGCCGCAAAGCTCGACCTGTGTCGCAGGCTGCTGGCCAACCCGCTGCAGGACAATATCGAACCGCGCGTCGAAAGCACGCCCGCGCCCCTCAGATTAGCGCATCGCTGCCCATGCTGTGGAGGATCGATGATCACGCTGGCCATCTGGCGCTGCGGACAAGCGCCGCCAGGTCCCTTGTGGGACAACACCTCATGATCGTACGCGGCAGGTCCACATCACCAGCTTTGGTATCCGTCGCCATCCGCGCCGGCATGCCGACCTTTGACTTTCCGCACAAGACCGCGAGCACTCGTGCCCGCGACAGAAGGCGTCCCCACCCAATCCGCGGTGATCGCCATCAAGAGTCGACCTTCCACCGTGCCATCATCCCTTGGGGTCGCATCGCGGTTGCCCTTCATTCACCCGACGAAGACAATCCCGACCGCCCCTCCAGGCTACAATCCCCATAGCGCCAGATTAGCCCGCGGCTTCGTTCAATCCGGCTTGCAATGAGGTCCGACGTCGAGCCTGCGTGCCCCGGCTGTGCCCGGACCTCACAGAACCCTTCAGATTCCAGTGAAGCGTGGTTCATGATTCACTTCCTGTAGGAGGTGATTTGCCATGCCCAAGCCCTATTCGCTCGATTTGCGTGAACGTGTTGTGCGGTTTGTCGAGGCTGGCCACTCGCGGCGTGCGGCGGCGGCACATTTTGGGGTGTCGGTTTCGTTTGTCGTGATCCTGATGAGGAACTATCGAAAGACCGAGAGCCTGGCGCCCAAGGCCAGCGGTGGCCGCCGCCATTCCAAGCTCGACCCGCATCGTGCGTTCCTGCTTGGCCGTGTGGCCGAGAAGGATGACATCACCATGCCGGAGCTTGCCGCCGAACTGGCCGCTGCTACAGACGTCCAGGTCGCTCCTGCCTCGATCTCGCGCTGGCTCATCAGGAATGGCTATCGCTTCAAAAAAAACGCTGCTGGCCAGCGAGCAAGATCGTCCCGACGTCAGCAAGGCGCGGCAGGAGTGGCAGACCAGGCGCCAGCCGCGGATGCGGCTTGAGCCACATCGGCTGGTGTTCATCGACGAAACCGGAACCACTACGAAGATGACACGTCTGCGCGGCCGCTGCCTAAAGGGCCAACGGCTGCGCTCAAAGGCACCGTTCGGGCATTGGAAGACGCAGACCTTCATCGCCGGGTTGCGCTGTCATGGGCTCACGGCCCCTTTTGTTATCGACACGCCGATGAACCGGCGCATCTTCGAAACCTATGTCGAAACGCAGCTCGCTCCGACGCTGGCAAAGGGCGATGTCGTCATCCTCGACAATCTCGCTGCCCACAAGAGCCCGGCCGCCGAGGCAGCGATCCGGGCCAGAGGCGCATGGCTGCTCTTCCTGCCGCCCTACAGCCCAGATCTCAATCCCATCGAAATGGCATTCGCCAAGCTCAAGGCGCACCTGCGCGCAAAGGCCATCAGAACCATCGACGCCCTGTGGCAGGCCATTGGCGATATCTGCAATCTCTTCTCTCCAACAGAATGCAGAAATTACTTCGCAGCCGCAGGGTATGGACTCACATGAAAGTCCGCCGCTCTAGCCGGATCCATAAGCTCGTATCGGCGTGAGGCAAGAGATGCTTCGTAGCGTGCGACCTCAAGCTCCCGTTCACGGCGGCGATGATCTCTTTTCTCGAGCACTCAACCTGGTCGGACGGCAATATCGTGCGTAAACAGCCCGATCGGAGACCGCCTCAAGGATCTGCAACGCAACAGCGCAATCGACCCGCACTCCGCCACAAGCCGGGCACCGACATGGGCGTCATCGTCGCGGCATTGATACCGATGTGCATTCCCCCTGGCCTGGCCATCACACGCATCATGCGCTCGCAACGACCGCACCGCATCAAGCCGGTCAGAAGTGCGCGTCCCCGCGTGCCGATTTGCGTGACATCATAGGCGCCATCGGGATCAATGATCAATGCGCCGGCAAGGGCAAACAGGTCAATGCACAATCCAGTCACCCGGCGGTGCTCTGGTGGGGCCCACGATCATTCACCCACCTTGCTCCGTTCGGAAGTCGGAAGCCATGCCACGCCCCCTGTCGCAACATTTCCATGAGAATTCCTGCAGCTGGAGGCATCGATGTCTGTGGATCGTGAACAAGATAGATCTCACGTTCGACTACCGGCTCTACCAATCTGATCTGGGAGAATTCGCAAAACTGCATCATGGGCAAGACAAGGCTAGGCACTACGGATATGCCTAGATCGGCAGAGACGAGACCCGCGACCGTGCCGACGTCCCGAGCTTGTGTTATGGTCCCGACTTGGATTTCGGCAATTTGCAATGCGCGATCTACACAAGCGCGAACGCTACTCAATGGATCGAAAGAGACGAAATCTTCGTCAGCCAAATCGTTCCAGGATACCGTCTCCAAACCCGCAAATCTGTGAGATTTCGAACAAATGCATATCAGACTATCCGCCGCGATCTGTTCACAAATTAGTCGATCTGTAAGCTTCGGAAAGGAAGTGATGCCAAAATCGACGTGTCCGTCCGACACGTAACGAACAACCTCTTCTGCGAAACCATCCTTCACTGATATTCTAACATTGGGCCGGGCTTTCCGGAATTCGGAAATGATCGCCGGCAGGATGATGGATGCAACCGAAGAAAGTGCAGCCAAGCTTACGGTTCCGTCGAGCCCTCTATGGTAAAGCTGGAACCGTGAAAGCGCACTGTCGAATTCCTCTAGAGCGCGGCGCGCATTCATCAATAGCTGTTCGCCGGATGCCGTAAGGACCACCCTTCGTGTGGTGCGCTCGAACAGCCGTGTGTCCAACTCCTCCTCGATCTCGACGATCGTTCGACTTAAAGCCGATTGAGCGACGTTCAGGGAGCGTGCTGCGGCGGTATACCCGCCGCACTCCGCGATCGCAACGAACGCCCGCAAATGCCTGAGAGTGATATTGTTGCTCATTCGCGATTGATATATACTTAAAACATGTTGGACGCGCAATAGTTTTGTGGCGACTGTATGGGATCAGTGTCTTGAGAGATCGTCCATGAGTGAAGTCGTTACGAAGCAAGAAGGCCAAGCGTTTCACATTATTTTCAATCGACCTGAACGCCTGAACGCGGTCAACGAAGGCTTGTATCAACAGACGTTGGATGCCCTGAATTATGCTGACAACGACCCTGGGATCCGGTGCGTGATCCTGTCCGGAAACGGGCGGGCGTTCTGTGCCGGTGCTGATTTGAAAGCCCACAAATCCGGCGAACGGACGCCCAATGAGCGCGAAGCCTATATTATGCTCGGGCAGAGCGTGTGCGAGCGGATTCAGACGATGAAGACGCCCGTGATTGCCGAGGTACACGGCTATGCCCTAGGCGGCGGAGCCGAGATCGCGACCTCCGCTGATTTCCTTCTCATATCCGACGACGCCCAACTTGGATTTCCCGAGGTTGGCATTGGAACTTATGTCGGGGGCGGTGTGACGCTCCGCCTTCCCAGACTCATCGGACTAAGGGATGCTGCGAGTCTTTTGCTGCTAGGTGACCGGATAACCGGCGCGAAATGCCTGGAGATTGGTCTGGCAACCGAGGCTCCGCCAGCCCATCAGTTGAAAGAGCGTACGAACGCGTTGGTGGAGCGGATCGTAAGGAACGCACCGCTACCAATGGCCCGTCTCAAGGCGGCGATTAATTTCCCACAGAGCCCTGACAAACTTTTTCGCACCGAGGCCAATGATCTGCTGGCGATCATGGAGACCAGAGATTGGGCAGAAGGCGTCGCCGCCTTCGCGGAACGCCGCTCGCCCCGTTTCGAAGGAAGATAGAGATGACCACGGATCAGCAAAACGAGGCAACAACGCTAAACCGCATACTTAGCTGCGGGGAGCCGGAGTCGCCGGCGCCCAGAAGCCTTCACACTGAGAAATCCGCCTTGAGCCGCGTACTCGAGCCGCACTCCGTTGCGATCATCGGCGCATCCTCAAACCCCGACAAGCGCGGATATCAGATCATCAACGCTCTGAAAAAGTCCAGCTACGGCTATCCAATCTTGCCGGTCAACCCGAGGGGAGGGACGATCGTTGGCTTACCAGTTTTCAGCGACATCGACGCGCTTCCCGAATGTGTTGACATCGCGGTGATCGTTCGGCCGGCGGAGGAAGTGCCGGATATCCTCATCCAGTGTGGCAAAAAGGGCATCGCGGGCGCAGTGGTTCTGGCACACGGCTTCCACGAGAGAGGCGACAAGGGATCGGCCGCGCAGACAAGATTGAGCGACGCCTTATTGAGAAGCGGCGTCCGGATTGTTGGACCAAACACATCGGGGATGCTGAATTGCACCGTGAAGGCGGACCTTATTGGCCTGCCGGAGTTGCCGCCAAGCGGGCCGGTCAGTGTCCTAACGCAAAGCGGCAACATGATCCTTTCGGTCGTCGAAGACAGCCGCACGATTAACGGCCCCGGCTTCGATGTAATCGCGGGATTAGGTAACCAGATCGACGTCGGATACGGCGAGTTGATCGAGGAGCTTTGCCTGCGCAAGAGCACTCGTTCGATTGCAATCTACAACGAGGGATTTCTTGACGGGCGAGGCTTCCTCGAGGCGGCTGCACGAGTGGGGCGGAGCTGCGCGATCGTCATGTTGCGCGGCGGACGATCAACTGAGGGCCAGAAGGCGGCGCTTTCCCATACAGGTTCGATCGCCGGCGCCGACGAAGTCGCCCTGAAGGTGATCTCCCAAATGGGCGTGACCCAAGTTGATCGCTCGGATGAGTTGTTGCCGGTTGCCGCGGTTCTCGCAACCAGCCCACTTCCCAGACCAGAAACCGGAATTGCGGTTCTGACCGACGGTGGTGGACACGCAACACTTGCCGTTGATGCCCTATCACGGGCGGGGGTGCCGTTTGCGTCCCTCTCAGAAGACACAAAGGCCAAGTTGCGAAAAGTGCTCGGCGATGGGGCCAATGTCGAAAATCCGATTGATGTTGCGAGTGCCGTGGATGCCTATCCCGACGTTTTCCCCGAATGCATCGAAATCCTGGCGTCAGATCCGCAGGTGGGGCTCGTGTTGACCAACGGGCTATTTGGAGCGTATCATATAAGATTCGATGCCTCTCTGTTGAAGGCTGAGAATTCGGCGGCCGAACGGATCGTGGCTTTGCGGGATGCCACTGGCCTGCCTCTGGTTTTCCATAGCTGCTACGCCAATCGCAAACCGGAGAACCACGACATCTTGCGAAATGGCGGCATCCAGGTCTTTCCCTCGCTAGACTGGGCCGTGAGCGGTTCCAAGGCGCTGTTTGAAAGAGCGAATTGGCTTTCTAAGCGGGGTAGGCATGAAGAAAGGTTGGCACTAGAGACCCCGCCCGTTGTTGTCCCCGGCGGGCTCTCGGCAGAGACGACAGCCCGTGGGATCTTGCAGAAATTGGGCGTGGACACCGGCGAATGGTCGGCTGCAAGCGATGCGGGGGCTGTGGTATCGGCCGTCTCCAACTTTGCCACCGCCTGTGCGGTAAAGCTGGACTCGGCCTTTGTCGTGCACAAATCTGATGTAGGCGGCGTGCGTCTGGGAGTGACAAGAGAAGAGGCGCGCGCCGCCGCAGACGACATCGCGAAAGCTATCGCATCCCATGCCCCCCCGGTGACGACATTCGGTTTCATTGTCACGCCAATGGTGAATCGCGGCGTGGAGTTATTCGTGGGTGTCACAAACGATCCGATCTTCGGTCCAGTGATCTTGTTTGGCTCGGGCGGCGTCCTACTCGAGGCGGTCAAGGACGTGACCTTTCGCGCGGCACCGCTTTCTCCAGCAGAAGCCTTGGACATGATCAATGAGACGCGTATTGCGAAGCTCCTCGACGGGTTCCGGAACTATCCGAAAGTCGACAAGCGATCCCTTGCCGACTTCATATCGTCAGTGTCCGTTGCGGTCATGAAGATGGATAACATTTCAGAACTCGACATCAACCCGATCATCGCCAATGAAAGCGGTATTTACCCCGTCGATGTGAGGTTGGTCGGGAAATAAGCGCCACTCAGGATAACCGAAGTGAAATGCCTGAAGATTGGCTTGGTGACCAAGGCTCCGCCAGCGTGTGGTTGCGTCTCGAGCTGGAGGTCTGACCCAAATGGGCGAATTCGTTCGTCTCTTTGAGATGGGACCGCGCGACGGTCTGCAAAATGAGAAGCGTCTCGTGCCGGCCGCCGAAAAGACGCGCCTTGTTGACATGCTGTCGGATTGCGGTTTCCGCAAGATCGAGGCGACTTCATTCGTCTCGCCGAAATGGGTGCCTCAAATGGCGGATGGGGCCGAAGTCATGGCTTGCATCCGCCGCGCGCCCAGGGTGATCTACACTGCCCTTGTTCCCAATCTAAAGGGCTATGAGGCCGCGCGAGCGGCGAAAGCTGATGAGGTCGCGGTCTTCGCGTCTGCGTCGGAAACCTTTAGCCGGAGGAACATCAACTGCTCTATTGTCGAGAGCCTCGAGCGTTTTCGCCCCGTGCTCGCTGCGGCAGCCGTCGATGGCATTCCTGTGCGAGGGTATGTATCCTGCGTCACCGACTGCCCCTACGAAGGGCCGATGCCGCCCGCTGCTGCCGCGAGCGTGGCAGCCGAACTCCTTGCGATGGGCTGCTATGAGATTTCGCTGGGCGACACAATCGGCGGTGGGACACCTGCAACCATCGCGGACATGCTCGATGCCGTGTTGAAAGAGGTGCCGGCCGACAGGCTTGCCGGGCATTTCCATGACACGAAGGGCCGTGCCCTCGACAACGTTCTAGCGAGTCTGGAAAAGGGCCTGCGCACCTTTGACGCCGCGGTCGGCGGCCTTGGCGGCTGCCCTTTTGCCCCCGGTGCTAAGGGTAATGCCGATACGCTCGCCGTGGCCGCGACACTCGCAGCCAGGGGTTATGAAACGGGGCTTGACCTGGAGCGACTGGAGAAGGCGGCGAGCTTCGCGGGCCGCCTGAGAGAGGAGCGGCCATGAACTTCGATACTATCCGCGTCACAACTGACGAGATCGGTGTTGCTACGTTGACCCTCGCCCGCCGAGACAAGCACAACGCTATGTCGGGACAGATGATCGCGGAGCTAGCGGCCGCTGCCGAACTGCTCGCCAATGACGACAAGGTGCGAGCGGTGGTACTGACGGGCGAGGGTGACAGCTTCTGTGCCGGGGCCGATCTCGCCTGGATGCGGACACAGGCCTCTGCCGCGCGCACAGAGCGAATCGCTGAGGCCAAGAAGCTGGCGCAGGTTCTTCGCGCCCTTAACGAACTGCCCAAGCCACTGGTCGGTCGATTAACGGACTGGCATTCGGCGGTGGTCTCGGCCTGATCAGCGTCTGCGATGTCGCGGTCGCCGTCGACACCGCCAAATTCGGGTTCACCGAGGTCCGACTCGGTCTCATTCCTGCTACGATCTCTCCGTATGTGCTAGCTCGAATAGGAGAGGGCCGGGCGCGAAGCGTCTTCATGTCAGCCAGGATATTCAACGCCGATGAAGCCTGCGAGCTCGGACTGGTTTTCCGCGCCGTGCCGCCGGCCGATTTGGATGCAACGGTCGAAGGCGAAGTTCGGCACTATTGCTCGGCCTCGCCCCAGGCGGTCGCCGCCGCCAAGGCCCTCGCGCGTCGACTCGGGCCGGCGATCGATGGCGCGATTATTGGCGAGACAGTCGCTCTTCTGGCAGATACCTGGGAAACGAGTGACGCCTCCGAAGGTATCGCAGCCTTCTTCGATCGTCGCAGGCCGCGTTGGGAGGCGTGAAGCTCGTACGACGCTGTTAGTCGCCTTCGAACAGGCAAGAGCGACGCACCACCCGGTGAAGCTTTCGATCACCCACATCGTCGGGGGGCCTGTTGCTCGGTATGAATCTAATGCATGTCGCCCAAAAGTGCGCAGCGGCTTTGGGAGAACGACATGCATCAAAACAAAGACTGAAAGCACATCGCCTGAATTAGTTTCGTCGCTTGCGTGTCCCGTGCTGCAGAATCACGGAGACGTCGCGGCCGCAAGACAGATCAGCAACAGCGAAGCCGCGTGGTAGGCACCCGGTCATGACCCGGGGCTCTTACCGGCCATCGTTTTGGCCGCTGCGGCGATATGCGCCGCGAGCGCGACGGACGCTTCACCGCGACATTCTTACCCATTCACGATCAATCCATGGCAAAAAGATATTGGACGCAGAACAGTTTTGACAGCAGTCTTGAAGCGTAAAGGGCAACTAGGAGGTGTTCGCCGATGAAACTAGATGAATACGCCAGTCATGACGCCACGGGGCTCGCTGAACTAGTCCGCAAGCGCGAGGTCACCCCAGTGGAGCTCGTCCAGCTGGCGCGTGAGGCGCACGATTACCTGAACCCAACGATCAATGCCGTGATCGAGTTTTACGAGGACGCTGAGTCCGTCTCCGGCTCGGATACAGGGCCATTCGCCGGAGTTCCTTTCCTGCGCAAGGATCTGAGGGCAACCGAAGCAGGCCGGCTTCAGGAGTGCGGGAGCCGTCTCTTCCGGGGCTTCCGCCCCACAGTGGAGAGCCACTACGTTCAGCGGGCGCGGGCGGGCGGCCTGCGCATCGTGGGCCGCACCACCATGCCTGAGTTCGGAAGGACCGGCATGAGCGACTCCGTTGCGTGCGGGATCACGCGCAACCCGTGGCAACTCGAACGGACGGCGGGCGGCTCGTCTTCCGGAGCGGCGGCTGCGGTCGCCGCCGGTATCGTCCCGATCGCACACGCGAGCGACGGCGGTGGGTCAACCCGCATTCCGGCGGCGAACTGTGGCTTGGTCGGTTTGAACCCCTCACGAGGCCGCGTCTCCGGTGGCCCCAACGAGCAGGATGGTTGGCATGGCAGGACCCGTTCGTTCGTGGTCTGCCGCACTGTTCGAGACATGGCGGCGGCCCTCGATGTCCTCTGCGGCCCTGCTCCGGGTGATCCCTTCGTCATCGCACCGCCCGAGCGGCCCTATGTCGAGGAGCTCGGCCGCCCGACTGCCCGCCTGCGGATTGGCGTTGCCACCTCGCCATGGGGAGAGATGAGGGTCGAGACGCACATCCGCGAGGCCGTTGAAAAGACCGTGAAGCATCTGGAGGCGATGGGGCATCACATCGAGGAGATGTGCCCGCCCTATGTGTCCGCTGAGTACCGCAAACTCCAGGCGGGCATGCAGGCTATGGGATTCGATACGTGGCTCGACGACACTGCCCGCAAGCTCGGCCGCGAGGTCAACGAGCAGACTGTGGAGCCCGTCAGTCTCGAGCAGTACCGGATCGCCAAGCGGCTGCCGCTCTCCCGCGCGGCAGATATATTCGAGGGCCTTCGCAAGATCCGTATGGACGTGGGGGAATCGACTAAGCACTTCGACGTGCTGGTTACTCCCAGCATGCCATGCTCGGCGCTCCTCCACGGCACTTACTCCACGACCAACGAGAACCTCACAGTTGATCAGCTTCTGGATTCCGACGCAGCCCTCTACCAATATCTCGCGGTTTTCAACGTTACGGGCCATCCTTCTGTCTCCCTGCCGCTTTTCCATGGCGCGGACGGCCTACCAATCGGCATCCAGATCGTCGGCCGCTTTGGTGACGAGGCGACTCTCGTTCGCGTGGCCCGTGACCTCGAGGAGGCGATCCCTTGGTCAGCGCGACGGCCGCCGGTCTTTGCCAAGAACAACGAATAGGGGGCCGTTGCATGCTGGTCTAAGGACGCCCGCAATGCTCATGCCGCAGGACACGAGCGGCCGCTCGTCCACCACGGAGCGACCGCGACGAGTTTAGCCGCACGAAGAAATCCTGCTTCTGGCTTTGCTTGCGGTGCTGGCCGCCGAGGTTATGTGGTTGCCCCCCGCAGCACAGGAATTTGTAATTTCAATTCCATCGAACAAAAAAGCCAAGCGGACTCTTTCAGCGCCAGGTCACATGACCAAATCCCCAAATTTTCGAGGCGAACCTTGCCAGGACGACCTTCCAACCTTGGTTGCGAAGGAAGTCGAGCAGATTTTGTTTCGGTACGATCAGGTTATAAAGGAACGCAGTTCAATCTGGGCTGGTATGCTGCCTGACAACGTCGCCGCTGCCGGTTCCCTTTCGCCAATTCGCGAACAAGCTATTCAAGACGATTTGAGCGCCCTTGCGTCCGAATTTGTTCGTAGGCTAGCAGTCGAGGCAGCAAGGCGATTCGACCCCAGCGCCGGTGCGGCAGAGCCGCTCGGGGGTCTAATGGAGGGGAGCCGGGACGGCGTGCTAGAGCCGCGATTTCAGCAAAGCGAATGCCTGCGGATAGAAGACTGGGCAGGTCAGGTGGCAGGGCCAACATATCTTGAACAGCGCTTCGGTATACCCCGATCGACACTACATTGTTGGCAACGGCGCAATGATGTGGTCGCATTCCGTAAAGGTGCTCGCAAGCATGTGTTCCCCGTGGCTCAGTTCATCGACGGAAGGCCTGCGCCAGGTATACGGCAGGTGCTGTCTTTGATCGCCAATCCTAGGCAGGCGTGGCTTGGGCTAAGCCGACCTTCACCTCGGCTTGACGGCCGAATTCCTATAGAAATGCTCAGACAAGATTTGGCACCAGACGTCATCTCGGCCGCACGAGACTATTTCCTGACATGAAGCCCAATTCATGCGCAATTCAATGGCTACGGCGCGAGCTCGCAAAGCGATGTTGAGCTGTGCGCTAGGCATTTCACGACAATGTAATAACGTGCAGTTTGTCCAAATTGAGTTATTTGTCCAGATCGTATTGATTGTACAATAAAATTCGAGCGCATTAGTGTCACTATCGCCAATATAACACGAATGACATAGCTATATAACTTGATCTATGCAATTTTACAGGTAGCCGTATAATGGTGAAGATGCCGCGAGAAGCGCATCTTTTTCGTTCGATCGTGGGGAATGGGATGGGGTGTGTCTTTCAGCGAAGGCGCGACCAATCCTTATTTTAATCCTTTAAGTGGAGATCAAAATGGACATCAAGAAACTTCTTCTTGGCTCCGCCGCGACTTTGGCCGCTGTCTCAGGCGCACACGCGGCTGATGCCGTGACTGTCGCCGAGCCAGAGCCCGCTGAATACGTCAAGATCTGCGACGTCTACGGCGCTGGCTACTTCTATATTCCTGGCACTGAAACCTCCCTACGCATCGGTGGTTATGTTCGCTGGGACGCTTCCGCCGGTCAGGTAGGTTCGTTCGACGGCCGTCGTGCTGTCGACCATGAGGATGGAAGCATCAACGATACCTGGCACAAGAAGGTCCGCCTATCGCTTAGGACCTGGACTGGTCAGGAAACAGAACTTGGGACCTTGAAAACCTACACTGAAACCCGCTTCAACTATTCCGACGGCAGCAACAGCAGCTCGTTGAATTATGCCTGGATTCAACTTGGTGGTCTTCGCGTGGGTATGGACCAATCGGCCTTCGATACATTCATCGGATATGCCGGCAACGTCATCAACGATACGCTGGTTCCCTATGGCGATTTCGACACCAACGTCGTGCAGTACTACTTCGATGCCGGCAACGGCTTCTCGGCGCCGTGGTTTCGCTTGAAGAAGGCTCCGGCGTCAAGGGCACGATCGACAGCTACGTGCCCCACGTCGTCGGTGGCGTGAAGTACACGCAGGGCTGGGGCGCGATCACCGCGGTCATGGCCTACGACAGCAACTATGAAGAAGTAGCCGGCAAGGTTCGCTTGGACGTGAATGCTACCGACGCGATCTCGCTGTTTATCATGGCCGGCTACGGCACCGACGACAACCTGACGGACGCGACTTGGGCAATCCCGGCCGGTGGCCGCGGCTTCTACAAGCAGTGGGGCGGCAACTGGGCAGTCTGGGGTGGCGGCACCTACACCTTCAACGAGAAGACTGCCTTGAACCTTCAGGTATCATATGATGAGGCCAAGGAATTTGGACTTGCGGCGAACGTCGCCTATAAGATCGTCCCCGGCCTCACCATCACGGCCGAAGTTGACTGGGCGCATAACGACCACGACAGCAATGGTTACAATTGGACCGGCATTCCAGCCGGCAAGAGCAACGCTGTCGGCACCTTCCTTCGTTTCCAGCGCTCATTCTAATGGGTCGCTTCATTAAATCAAAACGCCATTAGATACTCATTGCGCTAGACTCGCCTATCCAGCCGATGCTGGATAGGCAGGGTACGCAAAAACGGATTAAGACCATATGTCCGCCTCTCCTGATGAGGTGGTTCGTCCTACACTGCGCGTCCGAGGGTTGCTGCTCTATTCGTCAGGTTGAAGTCAAGCGCTTGTCGAGCTTTCCGCTTCGCCGGCGCGTGACGTCTTTCGCGGGGTCGTGCTTCTCTGTGGGATCGGCGCTCGGCCGTCGCCTTGATGGGGATCAGAACAATGAGACGGAACAATCTCGGAAGCGTCCTGATCGTTGTGATAGGACCGATACTGCAACCCTCGCGAACCCACCTCATTCATTGTCCCGCGAAGGACGATTTTTCCACCGGCTGGTGGACCCCTAGGGGGTGATCCTTGTCACGCTGGCTGCGCGATCATGTTTCATCTCCCGTGTTCGACCGCTGGCGACTATCTCCTCGTCCCCGACCTGTTTTCGGCTCGGCCGGTGCGCGCTGGCCGGTTAAGGTGGCGAAGGTCAGTGCGCCGCGAACGGGCCACTGCGCGCGCCGGCAGCCTGTATGGTCGGGGCACGATCAAGCGGCCTTCGGCATGATGTGTAGCGTCCAGCCGACGATGTATGATCACCGCCAGCCGGCGGGCCAATCGCTCAACCGGGGAGACAGTCCGGCGCGGCGGCATCACAAAGGCAGGCAAGAACGCAAGTGACCATCTGCAAGGCAGCCCACTGTATCTGAAGTTGATCCAAGGGAGCGCGCGGAGCACAAGCAGTTCGTTGATGTGTTTGTGGCTTGGCTCACACCGCCGCCAAAATCAGTCATCGAAATGAAGCCGCAAAGCCGAGCTTGACCAACCCTATCCAGTCACCCAAATTTCGTCATGCTCCTTAAAGGCTGCTTCGCACTCGGCGATCGAGACGATCGCCGAGTTGTTATTGCTCATTCGCCATTAATCGATGCGAAAAAACTGTTAGACCCGCAAGTGTTTTCAGCGAACATGCAAGAAACAAGGGGCAGGCGGGCCGCGAACCGGCGTGGCGCGGCGCATTAGCACCAAGGCTCAAAACGCACAGCAAGTAGAGGCCCAACATGCCAAAAAACAATATATCCATTATCCGCGCCACAGGCGACGCGTTCTCCATCGGTTTCAAGCTCGGTCAGGCCAGTGCCGCTCACTTCCGCGACCGCACCTGTAGGAGCGAGCAGTTTCGAGCCTTGGACGCCCGCTGGCGCGGATCGGATTATCTGAATAATTTGGAATTCGCAGCCCGCGCAACCTATCCTCGCTTGGTACGAGAGATCGAGGGAATCGCCGCGGGCGCCGGACAGGATTTCGAAACGATCTTCCTCTGGAACTGCAGGGGGGACCTAAGGCTTCCGGAGCACGTCTCCCCGGTAACAAAAGCGATCGCCGCCAATGGCTGCACTACACTTCTCATCCCGGCGGAACGAGACGCTCCAGCGATAATCGCTCATAACGAGGACGGCACGGCGGAGCTTCTCGGCGCCTGTATCTGGATCGAGGTCGAGCCCGACGAGGGGCCGGCTTGGAGCAGCTTCATCTATCCCGGCATGCTGGCGGGACACACGTTCGGGCTGAACGAAGCTGGGATCGTCCATACTGTGAACAACATCAGTCCTCAAGATCTTCAGCCTGGCGTGCCACGACAGATCATCTGCCGCGCGATCCTAGATGCCAAAAGCTTGGACGAATCGGTCGAAATTCTGAGGCGCAAGGACCGCGCCAGCGGCTTTCATCACAATCTCGGTGAGGCGAAGACCGGCCGACTAGCCTCTATCGAGGCGCCGGCCTCAGGCTGCGCCGTTCGGCAGGTAACTTCGGCCCGTGCCCACGCAAACCACTTGGCCTTTGAGGAATTTGGAGGCCTAGAGCAGACGATCCATCTGTCTTCCCGCAAACGGCAGGAGGCGTCGGACCGGATGATCGCGGAAGGTGCGCTCGCACGCGGTGCAGAGGCGGTGCTCTTCGACGAGACTACCCCGATTTTCTGCGACAACCAGGGCGATGAGGTCGGTCAAACCCTCGCCACAGCCGTCTTCGAGCTTTTTACTGACCGCGTCGAATGGCACGTGCACACAACGCCGGGAGAGCGCGACGCGTTAAGCGGAACGATGCATGTCGTCTAAAATCGATATCTGGTCGATCGCCGGAGCGATCGCTTTCTTAGTGCGCACTCGCGGAGTCAACATCGATACGTCAAAAGCGTACCGCTCCAACAAATAAGCCTTACAGTGAGCACCGTCCGGGGCTCTTCGGCTTGCTTCAGGCAAACGCCAAGCGACGAGCCAATGATTGCCGAGTCTCCGCTCCCCGAGCAAGTCAGATTTACGTCGCCGCGGCTGGTGCGAGAGCATCAGCGTGGCATTCTGGGAGTACAAGCCTCTGCCTAGCGTCTCCGCTGCTTTCGAATCTGCCAATTCCGACGAAGCCGCCCCCTCTGCGGCGCGGCAATCAATGCGACCTCTCTCCCAGATTGTCGCGCTACATCTGGCCTGGGTTGGTGTGCTGCGGACGGTTGAGCGGAATGTGCATGCCGAACTTGTCGAACAGGATCGTCGCCAGCAGCTGCGGACCGATGAAGCCGCGTGGCGTAGCATGGAACGGCGCCGGCGGCTGGCTGATCGCCTCGCAATCCCGGCACGTAAACTTTTCGCGCACCGTTTCGATCAGTTTGAATCGGCGCGGGATCTCCTCCAGCGTCTCGGTCACATCCTCGCCCAGCTTCGACAGCCGCAATCCGCCGCAGCAGGCGCAGGCGGCGGGAGGCTCGATGAAGACGCGCTCGCGTTCGATATTCTCCGGCCAGGGCTTGCGCACTGGTCGCTTGCGCGTGAAGGAACGCACGCTCTGGGTCTTCGCCGCCGCGGCGGCCGCGGCAAGCTGATCCTCGGTCGCCGACGTCACAAGGTCTTCAAGTGCAATTCCAACTGTTCGATCAGCCGCGCCGTGCGCTCGGAGCGCTGCCCATACAGTTCGCGTTTCAGCTTTTCGATGCGCAGCTTGAGATGCGCAATCCGCGCCTCGGTGTCGGACAGCATGGCTTGCGCCTTGGCAGCGCCGCCAGGGCTCGCGAGGTCCGAAGGAAGATCATCCGGCGTCAACGTCATGAGGCCAGTGAATCAGATTTTGCCTGCAATTTCAAAGTGTAAATGCTATCCGACCCGCGTCGGTCGGCCATGTTTCCTGAGGGTTGCGCCAATCGATCCCGGACAGGAGATAGCTCAACTGCAGGCACGATCCTTGCCCATCATGCCAAATGATCTTCAGGAGATCGCCTCTTTTGCCGCGAAAGGCAAAAAATATGGCCGCTCAGCGGATCCCTCTTCAAGATCTCCTGCACGCGTAGAGCAAGTTTCGGAAAGCCGCAGCGCATGTCGGTGTGTCCCGTCGCCAACCACACCCGCACCCCCGCCGGAATCGGGATCATCGCAGCGTTTCCAGGCCGCGCATGATCCGAAGCAGCGCTTCCACGTCCACGTCGGGCTCGACGATGATCCTGCGGCCATTCACGCTCACCACTTCCATGCGCCTGCCAGATGGTTCTGGAGCCTTGTTTGGCTGCTCCGGCACGATCATCGCCGACACGAAACCGCAGCCGCCACCTTCGCCAAGTCGTCCCTCGCGATACGCCTTGCGCCAGGCAAACAGCGGCGGATTGGAAATCCCGTGACGCCGCGCTATCGCGGATGCCGGCCGCGGAGCCGAATAGCTCCTCCTCGACAATCCGCAACTTCTCCTTCTCCGACCAGCGGCGCCGGCGGCCAGTGTCAACAATCTCGAGCCGAGAGACTTGGCGACAGTCAGTAGCGATATCCATACCGACCGTCAGCTAGAAATCCGTTCGTCGGCAAGGCGGCCGCCGTTGGACGCGTACCAAGCTGCAAGAGGGTGGTCGGCGAAATCTACCCCGCCCCGTCTTCATCAGCAATACTCGGAGATGGAAGGACGGGCGAGCAACCGCGCTACTAACTCGAGCGGCTTCGTGTGATTTGCCGAGCCGCTCGAGTGCCTAGTTCTGACTATTGAATTCAGCCAGTCTGATCGAGCCAGACCTTACCAAGGTTGATATCGTATGTTGGATGCATCACGAAATTTTTTACCTGCTTGGTCGAATGATGGAACACCGATGTCCAATAAGGTTGAATAAGAATTCCAGACTCTTGCAATAGTGTTTCAATATCCTTCATGACCACCTTGCGCTTTTCTGGGTCTGGTACCCTCAATGCTTGGTCTAGTAGCTTGTCGAATTCAGGGTTCGACCATGATGATTCGTTCCATGCAGCATCACTTCGATAGGCCAGTGCTAGGACCTGAACGCCAAGCGGCCGCATGTTCCAGTTTGTGGCCGAAAGGGGGTATTTCATCCAATCGTTATAGAATGTGGCGCCAGGCAGAACTGTTCGCTTCACCTTGAAGCCCGCCTCACGGAGTTGCTGAGCAATTGAATCGGCAGAATCCTTCAGCCAATCGACGTCCGGACCGATAATCTCGTGCTCGAACTCAGTCTGACCCGCGTCGGCCATCAATCGCTTTGCCGCCTGGATATCTCGCTTCTTTTCGGGAACCGGGTAAAACTCGGGATGTATTGGAGCCACATGATAATTGGCGGCAACCGTGCCATGGCCATTGTAGCCGATTTCCAGCACGGTGCTATTGTCGACGGCCAGCTGCAGCGCGTTGCGCACCCGCTGGTCGTCGTAGGGCTTGCTTGTAACTTTTGTGCGGCACACGATGGTCGTGGATGTCTTCGCCTCAGACCTAACCAAACCTAATTTGTCAAGAATGACTATATCGTTTGGGGAGGATTCATAATTCGCATCGATCTCGCCTGATTCGAACGCGCTCTGGAGAGCGGAAGTGTCATAGCCATAGTCGATGAAGTGGACTTCGTCCAAGTATGGTTCATCATCCCACCACTTTCCATTTGTCCGACGCTTCAGGACGACCTTCTGCCCTACGTCCCACGACGTCAGTTCGAAGGGACCGGTGCCAATGGGATGGGTAACTAAGTTCGAGCCGTTCTTTTCGAATTCGCGGTGGACCACCAACGCGGGGTAGTCGGCGAAGCTCGCGATGATGGTCACATCGGGTTTCCACAACGTAAGTTTTATCGTGTACTGGTCGATCTTTGTGATAGCGCCTTCCCTCGCCTTGCCTGTTTTTTCGTCAATGAGCGCTTTTAGACGATTGGCCATCGAATTTCCGGGCACGTCCTTTTCGCACCAGCGGAGCAAGTTGAAGGCCACATCATCTGCACTGAAATCATCACCGTTGTTCCATTTGACACCCTTCCGTACATGCAGGACATACGTGGTCGCGTCATCACTAACCTCCCAGTTTTCCAGCAACGCAGGCTCGAAAGTGTATTTGTCGGTGTACCGGACCAACGGATCCAAGAACTGGCGACAAACGTTACCTAGAGCCGGATTGTCGCTTACGCGAGGATCTTTAGCACCAACAACACGCATAGCGATCCGTAGAGTTCCGCCTTTTTTTCCGACTTCTTCAGCATGTGCCGCCGGAACGGCCCCAAGCATAGAGTACGCCACGGCAGTCGAGGCACCAAACATAGAGGCGAGCGCAAGGAATTCGCGCCGGTCCATCCCACCCGTCTTTGCCTCTTGGGCGAACGTTTCGAATACTTTGGGCATAGGCTTGCCCGTCCTGTTGAAAAATCCCATTGTTGAATCTCCGAAGAATTGTGGTTGGTTCCCGACGATAACTCACCAACTCGGTTCAGTTCCGTTTTGAGGCGCTCACAGAGGGAACCTCTGATTTGCGTCTGCTTCTCGAGTTCCGCGCCTTTCCGAGGGCTGCCGCTCCCCGGCGCTGATGTTATTGTTTCGACATGGGGCAGAAATTCCATGTCGGTTGCCGCTTGCGCTGAACGGGCGCGCCCATAAAACTTATGCGATCATCACACCCGCCTGAACCATGAAAAAATTGTGGAGCGATATAAACTCATCTTATGTGGTTCAGTAGAGGGCACGAAACTGCAGACGCAGTCACAAGGTGTGAACGACATACCGCTTGCGCAGAAATCTTGCTTGGAGGGGGCAATGGACGAGCAAATGTCGATCGCGTTCTTCGATTGCTCGGATCAGCTTATCGTCCTTTCCACCGCGTAGGTGGGGCCGAGGCCTTCACCTCCGTTTTGCCCAAGGATTGTTTGAGAAGGATCGGGTAGTTTGGCGGCCGGGACTGCGGAAGCAAGAACAAGCGCTGCAAGATATTGGTAGACTGGTTTCTCGCCCAGTCCGAAGAGCTCCGCCTGTGATTTTGAGTCGGCCGATGCCGCCGACTCACATCCCATCTTGCACCCAGCCGGCTGGATATAAACTGGCCTCTCCTGCCCTGCCAGCCTATGACGTCACCAGGAACCAGGTGTCATTCGCGCCGGCCGACTTCTGGTGCTAAGGTTCGTCCATTGTTAGCTGATCTATGAACCCGGATATGCACGACGATGGCAACCACAGCCCGACGCAGGACGCGGGGTGCTAGCTTCTTCATAACCTGGGGGCAGATCGTGAGAGCGCATGGCTAGGTCAGTGAGGATTTTCGTGGACGTATCGTGCTGCCGGCTAATGGTCGCTCTCTCAGGACTCGCAACGTTGATTCGGCATAAGCTGGATTTAGAGCCAGTAGAAATTTTTGGCTGTTTTCGCCCAGTCCGCTCGTCTCTATAGTCGGTTGGAGACCCTGCTCTTGCAGAACTTATCATCCGATCTAGCGATGATCCTTGGATCCCGCGAAGCTTTGGCGAATAAGGCGTGGTTTTCTGGCGTGTCTCGATGCGAATCTAACAGGAGGTAATTAAATGGTGTCGAATGTTGCTTTGGACGAGCGCCGGAATGCTGCTGTTGCGGCATCGGTCTCTCCGCCCTTTCCAATGTATGTCGAGCGGGCTCAAGGTGCAGAGATCTGGGATGTTGAAGGACGGCGATATATCGACTTTCTGAGTGGAATGGGCGCTCTCGCGGTCGGACACTCGCATCCCAAGGTCGTCGCGGCCATCCAGGCCCAGCTTACAAAATTCAGCCACACCTTCTTCGGCACCGCTCCGTATGAGAGTTACCTTGCCGTAGCTGAGCGGCTGAACGAGCGTTGCAAGGTCGGCGGACGAGCCAAGACCCTGCTCGTCACCACCGGTGCAGAGGCCGTCGAGAATGCCGTCAAGATTGCCCGCGCCCACACCAAGCGGCGCGGCATCATTGTCTTTGGCGGTGCATTTCATGGCCGCACGCTGCTGACGATGGCAATGACGGGAAAGGTCAATCCATACAAGCAGTCCTTCGGACCGTTCCCGGGCAACATCTATCGCGCGCCTTATCCGGATCTCTATCGAGGCGTCAGCGTCGAGCACTGCCTTGCGGCCTTGGACACGCTGTTCGAATCCGAGATCGAGGCGAGTGCGGTCGCGGCGATCGTCATCGAGCCGCTTCTGGGTGAAGGCGGCTTCATTCCCGCGCCCGTTGCGTTCATGGCAGGTATCCGGCGCCTTTGCGACCAGCATGGCATCGTTCTCGTCGCCGACGAGGTGCAGTCCGGGCTGGGCAGAACCGGCCGCCTGTTTGCTATCGAGCATACCGGCATCGAGCCTGACTTGCTGCTGATGGCCAAGAGCCTGGCAGCTGGCATCCCGATTGCCGCGATCGTCGGCAAAGCGGAGATTATGGATTCCGTTGCCGCCGGCGGCCTGGGCGGCACCTATGCGGGCAATCCGTTGGCATGTGCGGCGGCCTTGGCCGTGCTGGATGTGCTGGAGGAGGAGAACCTGCTTGGCCGCGCCTCAGAGATCGGTGAGCGCCTTACCGCTGGCCTGCAGCGGATTCAGAAGAAGAGAAACCGCACGGTGATTGGCGACATCCGTGGGCTGGGCTCGATGATCGGCGCCGAACTGGTCGAAGATGGAGAAACCCGCAAGCCCGCGCGCGCGCTGACCGCCAAGGTGATCAAAGAAGCCGCCAAGCGCGGTTTGCTGCTCGCCTCGGCCGGCCGACACTTCAACGTCATCCGCTTCCTTGTCCCGCTGGTGCTGACGGATGCGCTTGTCGATGAAGCCCTGGGCATCATCGACCAATCGATCGACGTCGCCCTCGAGAGCGAGCTTGCTCCTGCAAAAGCAGCAGCTCAGGCCAGGTGAAAACTCATGAACTTTGCAAATCCCTCGGAGGCACTTGGACTGGCAAGTTCCGGCGTGCACCGTTCGGGCATCACAGCCCGAACCTGCAGAAGCTTCTGCGCATGTTTCGCAGCCTTCCAATCCCAGGGAAGCTGTTGTGAATTATAGGTAGAGCTGAACGATTTTGCTGGGCGGGGCGTGTTCCTCGCTCAGTTCTGCACTGTCGGGCACCAGGCTCGGCGGCTTGAACCAAAACAAGAAAGACCATACGAGCTCTTTGATCTTTCTCTCCGCGGAGAATTCGACGCGTTGGACCGTCAAGCCAAACGCCTTGAGTGGCTCTCGCCTCCATTTGCAGGATATGAGCGGCGGCGCCAAGCGCTGGTGGCAAACATGAGCGAGTTCTTCGATCCACCAAGAAGGTGTCCTTGCATCGGGAGCAGTTTCGCCGCTGAGAAACGTCAAGCCAGTCGGGTTCACGGGCTTCAAGGGTGAGCAGGGAAATGATGGAATCTTCTGAAGATGGCAGTCTCGAGGCCTTTCTCTCGACGATCGCTCGGCAACCGGATTCATGACGTTGCGCGCGCGCTAGTTGTCACGAGGGCTTCACAGATAGGCCCCTGCGGCACGCCATCAACAAAGATCTCGGCAAGCAACACCCTCCGCGCTGGATCGGCACTCGATGGTGCTGTTGCCCGGAGGTATATTTCGCCTTGCTGTCCCGGCGCAAGCGTTATGCTTTGCACTTCGGGTTTCGGGCGCCAACAAAATGCCGGTAATAGGCGAGCTTCATAGACGGCGGAGCGATTTAAGTTGTTTCGGATTCTTACCGTGTATGTGACTTCGCTGCCCGTGCTAGTTTCTGAAACATATGGCAGCATCCGCACCCAAAAAAGATCGATAAAATGGTTCGCGGGCTCGCTCACCACGTCGCGAAAAGCTGCTTCCTTCCGCTGGACATAGCCCGCATACTCTGCGATCTCGGACTGACTCATTTCAATCAGAGGGCCGTGGCCGGGGCACAGGAGATCAGGTCTCGTAGCCCGCAACACGTTGGCGCAACGACGATGCATTTCCAATTGAAAGCTATTGCGCATCACCGTCAGCTGGACAGGAATGTCGCGATCAATTCCTCCAATGCCCGGATTGCACCGGGCGACGTTGTCACCGCTAAATAGCACTCTCCTTCCGTCAATCTGAGCCAAGATCATCGAATGGAATTCGGTTTGACCTGGTGCGTAGTGGATCTGGAAGTCAAATCCTCTCCAGTGGAAAGTCTCTTCATCGCGCAGTACCCTCTGCACTTTAATAGGTTTATGATAACAGCATGGCGTGCTGGCCCACACAGATGGGTTCGCAATGACTTCGGCGACACAGTCGAGCGCCCAGCATTGCGTGCCGAACTTCCGCTGAAGAAACGGAATCCCGCAGATATGGTCGTCATTGATGTGAGTGGGAACGACTAGCTCGATCTGTTGCACTCCGTAATCGTTCCGGAGCTGGTCAATATGATGCTCAACAAAACGAAGAGCTTGCATGGCACCGTGATCATTGCCGAAATGCAGATGCCCTGGCGAGGACAATCCATAGTCAACCAACATCGCGTGCCCGCTTCCACTAAGCACGACGTAGAAATTCGAGCAGGTGTATGGGCCTGCCCACAGCAGGTGATCCGAAATTCTGTCAAGTTTACTTTCGCGTAAAGTCTTCTAATCCGCGAACCCTGTATTCCATCCGGATGTGAAAAGCCGGCCGATATTCGCAAGTTGTTCCAGCTTTGGTGCAAGCTCCTCGATATTCGCTCTGACATCGCTGATGGCCACTCCATGGGAGGGATAGGCGATCGAGACGTTCTCCCTCTTCAGGGCAAGGAGGGATTGCATCGTGAATTCGACGCCGAGCAGATCGCCGTAGGCATACTCCATTGCGTGCAGTTGATAGAGAGTCCCGCCGGTGGTCATCAAATCTCCGGTAAAGGGGTAAAGGCAACCTTCTGACCATCTATGTGCGTGACCAGACTGATCATGCCGTAGGTGTGACCTTTGGCAGGGATAATAAGTATTTCATAGTTCCTCCAGACAAAAGTACTGTAGTCGTCGAGGACGGCATCTACATCGATGTCTTCGTTTAACGTAAAAAAAGTGTTCCTATTGTTGTAGTTGTCGTAAATTCCCCTTGACCTCCAGTAAGCTTCAACATTATCGAACAGGTGCCTCTCAAATTCTGGAACAGCAACCTTTGCGCCTGCCTTCTGAACGCTCTTCGTTCCCCAGCACTGGTCCCGGTGGTGATGTGTGTGTAAGACCCAATCAACTCGGTCGATCCCGATGTCAGCGAGGTGTCGCAGGACAGCACCGGAACCTGTGTCGATCAGCAGGGCATCACTACCATCTTTCAAGATGTATACGTTGCACGTATCGCGAAATTCCCAGAGATTGCTGGAGTGTTGTATCAACGTCATGCGATTTCATTCCGTCGGCGGACACCCGGCAAGGTGCGTCGGCAGTAAAAATCAAACTATGTCCTCGTTCCGCGAAGGGGGAAAAGCCGATATCACATCTTCGAAAATCGCCGCGAGCTTGCCAAACTGGGAACCCGCGAGTTTGTCCGGCGAAATCGACACAGCCTGCCACGGAAGCTAGGATCAGATGGTGTTTGCCGCCATCTTCGGGGGACTGGAACCGAGAGGGCCGAATGAGCAGCCCAAAAAAGTCGGCCTGCCAGCTGGGAATTCGGGCGGCTCCGCACTTTCGGCAAGCCGCCCGGATTCTGTAGGTAGCTATGAAGCTCAACCGGTTTGGTCGATCCAAACCTTACCCAGGTCGACATCGAACGTTGGATGCATCTCGTAGCCTTTAACCTGCTTAGTCGAATGATGAAACACGGAAAGCCAATAGGGCTGAATGAGGACGCCGGAATCCTGCAACAGTGTTTCGATGTCCTTCATGAGTGCCTTTCGCTTCTCTGGGTCCGGCACCGTCAACGCCTGATCCAGTAGCTTGTCAAACTCCGGGTTGGACCAGGACGACTCGTTCCATTCAGCGCCACTTCGATAGGCGAGCGCCAAGACCTGGACGCCGAGCGGACGCATATTCCAGTTCGTGGCTGAAAGGGGGTATTTCATCCAGTCATTGTAGAAAGTGCTGCTGGGCAAAACTGTCCGCTTCACCTTGAAGCCGGCATCGCGGAGCTGCTGCGCAATTGCATCAGCCGAATCTTTCAGCCATTCGACGTCGGGACCGAAAATTTCGTGTTCAAAGTCCATCTGGCCGGCTTCTGTCATCAGGTGCTTTGCAGCCTGTACATCTCGCTTCTTTTCCGGGAGCGGATAGTACTCCGGGTGTATCGGTGCTACATGGTAGTTGGCGGCGACGGTACCGCGGCCATTGTAGCCAATTTGGAGGATAGTGGCATTGTCCACGGCAAGTTGCAGGGCATTGCGAACTCGCTGGTCATCATATGGCTTAGCAGTAACCTTTGTTCGGCAGACAATTGTTGTCGCCGTCTTGGCCTCCGATTTAACGAGACCGAGTTCGTCGCAAGCGTCGATATCGTTCGCGAACGTCTGGTAGTTTGCGTCAATCTCATTTGACTCGAAGGCGCTCTGAAGAAGAGATGGGTCGGTTCCGTAATCAATGAATTGAACCTCGTCCAAGTATGGTTCACCGCCCCACCATGTTCCGTTTGTCCGACGCTTCAGGACAGCCTTTTGGCCAACGTCCCACGACACCAGTTCAAACGGGCCGGTACCAACGGGATGCGTGACCAAATTCGAGCCGTTCTTTTCGAAATCACGGTGGACAACCAAGGCGGGGTAATCGGCAAAGCCCGCGATGATTGTGACGTCAGGCTTTGACAGCGCCAACTTAATCGTATGATCGTCGACCTTTGTTATCGCGCCTTCTTTCGCCTTGCCTGTCTTCTCATCGATCAGCGTGGCCAAGCGCGCGGCCATGGAGTTGCCGGGCACATCCTTTTCGCACCAACGCCGCAGGTTGAACAGCACATCATCTGCGGTAAAATCGTCGCCGTTGTTCCATTTGACGCCCTTACGGAGCTCTGTCGCGTCGTCGTTGACTTCCCAGCTTTGCAACAACCAAGGTTCGAAAGTGAATTTGCTGGTGTACTTGACCAAAGGGTCAAGGAATTGCCGAGAAATGTTTCCAATTTCCGGATAATCACTTACACGAGGATCTTTGGCACCATCGACGCGCATCGCAATTCGTAACGTTCCACCTTTTTTTCCAGTCTCTGCGGCATGCGCCGCCGGAAAGGCTCCAAGCATAGAGTACGCGACGGCTGTCGAGGCACCAAAGATGGAGACGAGCGCCAGGAACTCGCGCCGATCCATTCCACCCATCTTCGTCTCTTCGGCGAGCCTGTCGAATATTTTAGGCATAGGTTTGCCGCCCGATGGCCAACGCGCTGTTTTGCCAGATGGGCCTCAAGCAATGTTGCCGATGAACACGGAGGCATGCTGCAATATCCATACCCGCCGTCGCCAACACGTGCCCGTCCATCCGTGAACGGCCGGAAAGGCTAAGGCAAACGTACGCAAAGGTTTAGAAGTCGCTGAACTACAAAAAGATTGTTCGGCGTTATAAACGGATCTTATGTCGGGGTCGTTGGAAGCTGGCAAAGAAGAACCCGCATTGCCTTGCGAACCCTTAAGCCTCAGAGGATAATAATGCCACCGCTTGCTATCCAAATTACCCGAGTAGCCAATGTTGAGGTGGCACGCGAAAAGCTTGCTTCCAAATATCCCACCTGGGTGATCTAAACCTCAGCACCGGCCTGTCTAAAACGGAACGCGGTCACAGCGCGTACGCCCATCGCAGTAATAGCCGTCGGGTAGGGCTTACTTGGGATCGCTCGCGTTTTCAGGATATCTATCACGGGCGACGATCGACCGGCCGCCAGCTCGGCGACGGCCTTGCCGAAAGCAGCTCCCCGAGCAACACCCGTCCCGTTGCAGAATGCCGCGCCGTAGACATTGCGGTCCAACTCGCCGAAGATCATTCCGCCGTTTTGCGCAAGCGTAAGAAGACCACCCCAACTGGCTTCAAAGCCTATTGACGAAAGCCCTGGCCAGCGTCGGTCGAACGCAATCTGCTGCTGCACCCTTGCCCTCATAACGTCCCGCCGCGATCGTCTTGAAGTCAGTGGCATAGGAATAGACGTTGCGAAGGAAAAGGCGGTTATCGACCGTCCGACGAACTGTCGTGCCGAAGCTGTTCGCTGGAATCAGGCCGTGGGCTGGCTTATTTCCCACCTGAGAAAGTTCGTTATCTGTGAGCTGCCTGGTCATGCTGGCAAAAGTGTAAAGTGGGATTGCGCGGTTTCTGAAGAATCCGAACCTCGTGAGGTACCCCGACGCGCAGATGATGACCTTCGGCGCCCTGATCGTTCCCTTTGGCGTTTCGAAAACATGCTTGGGCTGTCCAAACCGTACGGCAACGACGGGGGTATTTTCGTGAACGGTAACGTTCCCAGGCAGCCTCCTGGTCGCGTTTTTGAGATATTTCGCGGGCTGAAGGAGAATGGTTCCTGGGTGATGCAGCGCCTTAAGGTAATGCCTGCTGCCGGTTATAGCGCGGATTTCGTCGGTCTCGACCCAGCTGTAGCTCTGCCCGAGTGTGTCCAATGCCTCAGAGAACCGCCTCAAATCTTGCACTCCGTGTCCAGTCGCGGCGCTGTGGTACTTCCCCTGCGCATCCCAGTCGCAATCCACGCCGTGTTCCTGCACGGCGTTTCGGATATAGGAAATCCCCTCCCGATTGACGAAGAGCTCTTCCTTGTTCCCCTTGATGTCCTCGACGAAATCCTGCTTGCGTGGGTTGTGGGCAAGGTCGATGACGAAACCCATGCAGCGTCCGGACGCGTTGTTTCCGATACGACCCGCATCCACTAGGATTACGGACGAGCCCGGATGGAGTTCGGCGTAGCGATGAGCCGCGTGCAATCCCATCCAGCCGCCGCCGATGACGAGGCAGTCGCAGCAACGTCGCCTTCTTGCGGAGGCAATTCCGGGCCAGACGCAGTGTACCAGCCACACATCGTCGGTTCGGTATGAGGCGGGTCAACGACGATCCGCTTCTTGGGGCCGGCTCTGTTCAAGGAATTCACTGAAAGCTCGCTGGATGTGACTACTTCGGGTGGGTCGTCCGCGAGCCAGATTCGATAAAGAATCGGTTCTAGGGATCGTAGACTGAAAAGATCACATTTGATATAGACCTGCTTGATGTCTACGCTTCGCGGTCTCGTGCCTTCGACCCATTCGCTCTTCGTTTTCGAAGCGGCTGCCCGTACCTTGAGTTTCAAGAGGGCGGCGAGCGAGCTCAATGTCACGCAGCCGAGCGTCTCGCACTCGATCAAGATGTTTGAGAGGCATTGCGGGACCGCGCTCTTCGTGCGCGACAACCGCGGAGTGCAGCTAACGGAAGCAGGTAGGCAGCTTTACGACGAGGTGCGTCTCAGTTTCCGCCGGCTGGAGCAAAGGCTCGAAGCCATTTCAGGGCGTGGAACGCAGTACATCACCTTTGCCGCTTCAACATCTCTGGCGGCACATTGGCTGGCGCCTCAGCTCTATGACTTCCAGGAAGAAC
>NZ_JAMYNL010000042.1:0-30775 GCF_040319065.1 Mesorhizobium sp. M0968 | reverse complement strand
GAGCGCGCTCCGGAAGACCGGCGACAGCGCTAAACTGGGGAAGATTCAAACGGCACTTCTGGGGAGTATTGAGCCGGCATCGACAGAGGCCTGAGCGGCAAATCGTCGTGCACGCGCACGGTTTGGCGTTCGATCTTGTGATGCGTCTTGGGCGGACAATCGCCACGGTGCAGCGCGCAGAAGCGGTCCCCAATTGGGAAGCCGAGGGCGGTGAGGGCAAGCCAGCGCCACAGGCGGAAGGGGACTTGGACCTGTTGCCCTGCTGGACCACAAGTTCGCGACACAGGGCCTCAAGGAGAAGACCAAGAGTGATTATGCGCGGGACCTCGCCAAATTCATCAAAAGCAGCGGGCCGTCAAAGTTCGGCGCCGATTGACATGGAGATAGCCATCGCGGCGGACCGCCCAGGCGGACCGCAAGCCGGAATACAACCGGGTGCAGGCGGCCAAGCTCGTCCACAAGATGGCGTCGGGCACACACCGGCGATGGGAGAGCGGACCGTGGAGTGCAGGAACTTCACGCCTATCCACGCTCCCGTGGACGTGTCCTGCGGCACATCGGCAGCGATATTGAGGAGGCAGTTGAGCTTCTGGTCGAGCACTCTTACCTGCCACTACCTACGCTTAACGTCATCTCGTACTGAAAACGCACCACGCAAGGTCGAGATGTAACATGCGCCCTTCGTGGATGGTTCTAAGCTTCCTCGGGCGCGGTCAATCTGTGATAACGGTCGCTTGGAACCTCCATCACCGCGACGTGATCAAGGTTGGCATATCGCGCTCGGTAGTAACCTTCTTCCTCCACTTCGGCGAAACTACACTGGGGAACGTCAAAGGTCGCAGCTTCCAATCCGAAGAAAGTCGTAGCGGTTTCTTCATCCAAGAAGTTCCACTCATCTTCTCCGTCGTCATATGTGACGCGAACATAGGAGGCCATGCGCACGGCTTCCTGATCACCTATCTCTGCGATGATGGCATCGCATTCTTTCTTCAGCTTTCCTGAAACCTCACCCTTATCCCAGTCATCCAAAGCCCGATAGATTTCTGGATGATAATACTCTGGCATCTCCTCTACATCGTCACCGATAAGCTCAATGGTGCGGACATATTGCGGATTTATCAAGAGTATTTTGTTGTCAAGGCTCCAACAATACAGCCATGGCCTGCTTGTGTTATTTCTACGCAGATTATGAAGTTCCTTCAACTGACGTAAAATCGATTCACGCGCCTTTTCATCGATAGGATATTGGCGGCTGCCAACAGTCGTCTTGATTCTGAGCGTGCCGTATCGCGTTTCGGCATCGGCAATTGCAAACGGGCTCGTGCGCCACTCCTCGACATCAATCTTCCAGCCCAGCAGCTCCTCGACCGTGCATTTCAACGTGAGACAAAGGTCCTTGATCTGCTCGACGTTCAACTGCGTTTTGCCTGTTTCCCAACGGGCCACAGTCTGTTGCGTCGTTGCCATCTGCTCTGCCAAATCTTTTTGAGTCATGCCCAGTCGAACCCTAAGCTCTTTCATGTTCATAACTCACCTCGCGTGTGCAATACACGCATTGTGGATGAATTAATCTAACACGTCAAGCGTGTTCAAAAATCGCAGCATGTGTTTTTAGGGCGTCTTCGAGGCTCCGACAGCCGTTCGTGACCACTTGCGCAAGACACAGGGCTGGTACACAGCACGAATGGGCGATCAAAAATTACTGCTGAAATTCAGATAATTATTGTGGGCGAGTCTGGATCTCTCTGATCGACACGATAGTCGACCATCACCATGATCGGACCGCTTCGTGGCCGCAGGTCAAGTTGCAGCGTCGGTTCGCTGAACTTGTTGGTCGGATCCAGATTGAGCGTTTCAAAATCCGGCTGACGCAGAAGGATGCCCATCAGTCCCCCAATGACAAGAACCAGCTGGCGGACGAGCAAGGCTCCCGAAACACCTTGGACATCCGCCAGTTCGCCCCAAAGCCAGCTTCCCGCCGCCATGCCGCCGTATGTGGCCGTCTGATAGAGAGAGGGCGCGTCCAACCACCCACCGCGGCGCCGAAAGCTGCACTGTGACGTTAAACAGCGAGAATGATTGAATCCAGGCCGCACCGGCTGGTATGAGGTTGAGACAGCTCAGCCCAACGTGCTCGCTCCATGCCCGAAAGAAGCAGCTGATCGCCAATACAAAGAACGCACCGCGAATGACCCATTCGTTGGAGAGAACTTCTCGGACCCGCCCGATGAGGAGCGCGCCGCAAATCGCTCCCAGGCCGAAGAAGCCGAGCATCACGCCGTAGGTGACTGCGGTCCCTTTGATCTGTTCGCGAGCGACCAACGGCAGGAGAGCCAAAATGACAACGGCGGTGAGGCCGAAAAGCTCCGGCACATCACCTTGAGAAGGTTCGGCGACAAGAGCACGTAACGGAAGCCCGCCGCCATCGCACTGCCGAAAGCCTCCCGCGGCAGCGCTTGTCGTGCCCGTTCGGCTTTCCATCGCAACAGCGCAGCGATCAGAGCGAAGTAGCAAAGGACGTTGAAGAGGAACGCGAAGGCCGTAGCCGACCATAGCGAACGGAAGGTCTTGTGCTGAAAAGGAACCAGTGAAGATGTTCTCTTCGCCATTGTGGGAAGCTTCGGGATCGACCGCGGGGCTGGATTTGGTTCGCCTCACTCAACCATGGCCTCGCCATACAAGCCAAGCTGCCACAGTGGCGCGCCTGCTAACCCAGAAAACTTGGCGGCCTTAACTACCCCCTGAGGAGTGTCTCTCGACATTCCTCAGGGAACTCGACGCGAATGTCTGCAATATCCGCTAAGCGGGCAGAATTTCTGCGACAGCATTTGCTGAAACCCTACTTTACAACAGTGTGGCGCTTCCGGCCGAGCGAAAGCCGGATCGGGAGGTCTTGGGAAGATATCATTGTATCAACCTCGACAACGTTGCCGTTGATCCGCACACCTCGTCCCGAGATCGCCCTTCGCGCTTCCCCTTTGGAGGAGGTCAATCCGGCGCGTACCAGCAAATCCACAAGGGCTACTCCGGCCAACCCCTCGGCGTCATTTAGATGAAGCGTCGGTAGCCCCTCTGCGGCTTCGCCCTGCCCAAATGCTTGGCTAGCCGTGGCCTCCGCCTGTTTGGCGGCGTTAGTTCCATGTGCCAGGGCCGTAGCTTCGTTGGCGAGACGTTCTTTGACGGCGTTTAGCTCGGTTCCTTCAGCCTGTCCAAATCGCTCGATCTCGTTCATCGGCAGATCGGTGAAAAGCTTCAGAAACCGAACGACATCAGCGTCTTCCGTGTTACGCCAGAATTGCCAGTAATCGTATGGCGAAAGGCGATCTTCGTTGAGCCACACAGCTCCGGCAGCCGTCTTACCCATCTTGACACCTGAAGGAGTCTTCAGAAGCGGCGTAGTCACTCCGAAGACTTCCTTTCCATCCGTCCGCCGTATCAAGTCGATGCCATTGATGATGTTCCCCCACTGGTCGGCTCCACCCATCTGCAAACGGCAACCGGTCCGGCGGGTTAGCTCAAGGAAGTCGAACGCTTGGAGGATCATGTAGTTGAATTCTAAGAAGCTCAGATTCTCCTGCTTTTCCAGCCGTGACTTCACACTGTCGAAAGAGAGCATCCGATTGACGGAGAAATGCCTGCCGACGTCTCTCAGCATGTCGATCCAACGAATGCTGTCCAGCCAGTCGGCATTGTTCACCATCACGGCATCCGTCGGGCCGTCTCCGAAGACAAGGAGACGGCCAAAGACCTTTCTGATCCCTTCAATGTTGGCGGCGATCCGCTCGTCCGTCAGCATCGGCCGCGCGTCCGAACGGAAGCTGGGATCGCCGATGCGGGTGGTCCCACCCCCAATGAGAACGATGGGTTTATGGCCAGTCTGCTGAAGATGACGAAGCGCCATGATCAGAAGAAGATGGCCGACATGAAGACTGTCAGCCGTCGCATCGAAACCAGCGTAAGCGGGTACGATGCCTGCTTCAAAGGCGGCATCGACACCCGGCAGGTCGGTCCCTTGATTTACATAGCCGCGCTCAATGAGCGTCTTCAAAGCGGCCGAACATGGTTCGGAATGACCGGTTGATAAATCGGGAAGTGCCATAGGGAATCCTCCTGGTATTGCCGCCAGGGGGTCCTCTCATGAACAAAGCCGCCTGACGGCGGCTTGTTTCAAGGCATGATCGAAACGCGCCGCTCCTTATGGAAGCGTCGCATAATAGATTGCAGCGATGAGCGCGGACTTGATCATGTCCCGATGCATAAAGGACTTTATCCGCACCTGCAAGCAATCTGAAATGGCTACTTCGGGGAGCTGCCGAGCCTCTGTCGCGACGATTTGCAACTGACTTTTGCACCTCGCAGAACTCAACTTTTGCGACAACATTTCCTGCTTCCCGCTTTCCTTCTGATGTCGAGCCCAGCGCTTCACCTGCGCTTCGCTGCAGCCGGTCAGCTTTGCCGTCCTGCTGATACTGTTGCCGCCAGACCGGAAGACAATAATGCGTTCGTGTGTCACCAAGTCAGCTTGGCCTCCGGCGGGGCGGCTTATCCGGATGACTGCACGCGATCAGTTGCTGGTTCAAGACAGGGAAGAAGGCCTGCATCGCCTTTGCCGATGTTCAAGGTCAGTTCAATGTGGGTAATTTTCCGACGCCGTATTGCGCCACCGGCAAAAACGGCGTGAATCCTGAAACCTACGCCTGCAATTGGTGTGAAGCAGGCGAAAAGGGCTGCAGTGGCGGCGATTTCATCGAGGAAGGTTTGCGGCGGCGGCAGCGACACCGTTTTCTCGCGTCAGCAAATCCCGCCAAACCATTACCACCCCAATTGCGACCACGATATTCAGGGGCCGTACCGGAACCACGAGGGTCCTTACCAGGCGTGTCTCGCCACGCAAACCACCACCCACAATGGCATGGTGTTTGCCCTTAGAGCCTGACCCGAAACTCGGTTTTGGGGGTGGAAGCGGTTGAGTGGCCCCGTCCGTTGTGATTCGCTTGAGTTGTCTAGACTTGAACGGGATAACGACATGGGTTGGACGGAGACCACCCGCCGGCGATATTGCCGCGCGGGGCAGCGAGATGCAAACGCGTTGACGGACAGGGAATGGGCGTTGCTCGAGCCGTTCCTGCCGGGAACGAAGACAACGGGACGACCGCGGACGACAGAACTTCGGGCGGTCGTGGACGTGCTCCTCTACATCGCCTGGACCGGCTGCCAATGGCGGGCATTGCCGGATCGGTTCCCGCCGGTCTCGACGGTTCAACGCTATTTCTATGCCTGGCGGGACAACGGGCTGTGGAAGACCATCAACTTCCACTTGGTGGCTGCGGCACGCCTGGCGCTTGGTCGCGAGGCGAGCCCGAGCGCCGGTGTCATCGACAGCCAATCGGCAAAGACTACGGACGTTGCCGGTTTGCGCGGTAACGACGTCGGCAAGAAGGTCAAAGGCCGCAAGCGCCATATCATTACTGCCACCGAGGGACACTTGGTCGGGCTGACGGTGCACACGGCCGACATCCAGGAAGGCAGTCGGCGTCATCGCCTCCATTCGACGGCTTTCTCCCTGGTTGCGGCATCTGTTCGCCGACGGCGGCTATGCCGGAGAAAAACTGTCGCAGGCACTGGCCAATCTCGGCACATGGACCATCGAAATCATCAAGCGCTCCGACGCGGCCAAGGGCTTTGAGGTGCTGCCACGACGATGGTCCTCGAGCGAACTTTCGCCTGGCTGGGACGTTGTCGCCGGCTCGCCAAAGACTTCGAGGCGACCATCGCCAGCGCCGAGGCATGGATCTTCATCGCCTCGATCCGCCTCATGCTTCGCCGCATGGCAGCTCCACGTCGTGCGTCGAGTTTCGAGTCAGGCTCTTACAGGCATGCGCAGGACGCGCGAAGCCGCTCAAATCTCCCCAGATGGGTCAGCCATCGAAGACCGGCATCACTTGCCCGTTGAGCGGCTATACGATAATGCTCCGCGCTAAGCAGCAAGCGCCAAAAATTCGAGCGGCGACTTCATTCTCCTATTCAGGAAGGAACTATGAGGCGGCAGACGCGACCATTCACCGTGGAAGTCAAACAAAAGCGCAATTATCAAAAATCCGCACGTTCCATCTGGGGCAATTTCGACATCGCCGCGGCGATGGCCGAGACAACAAAGGAAGTCGAGCCGTTAAATCGTCAGCTTGTTGACTCTACTGTAGTGGCCCTTGATGCTGAACCTTTGCAAAAACCGCGAGTGGAGCATTTCATGGCCAATCCCCTAGAAACCGAGTCGGCAGTAGTTCCTAGCGCACCGGCAGACAAAGCGGAAACGCCAAAACCGAAGACGAGAGCGCGGCGGTCGAGGAAGCCAGAAGCTGAGGCGAGCGCGCCTGCCCGCAAGGAGGGCGCCAAGCCGATATCCGCGACCACTGAAGCACCGCCGTCAGCGCGAACAGGCCGAAAGAGCTACTCCGCGAAGGATCGTGCCCAGAAGCTGGCGCAGATCGAGACCTCGATCGGCGGCGGCGCTACTCTCAAGAGCGCGGTGAAGCAAGCCGGCATCTCGGAACAGACATATTATCTTTGGAAGAAGGCGGCGGCGCCGGCGGCGGACAGTGACGGGCTGAAGGATCTCGTCGCGCTCGAGGAAGAAAACAAGCGGCTAAAGAGCCTGCTTGCCGATCGTCTCCGCAAGGAGAATGCGGAACTGAAGAAAAGGCTCGGGCTGGATTAAGGAGGCTGGGCAGCTGGTTCTTGGCTCGCCACCTACAGCAATCCCGCCTGCTCGGCCTCTCTGCGCAAATTCTGGCGTGGCCTTGGGCCGATCTGCTGGATGACCAGCCCGGCCGCTAGCGAGCCGAGATCGCCGCACTGCTTCAGGCTGCGGCCTTGCGTGTAGCCGTAGAGGAAGCCGGCGGCGTAGAGGTCGCCGGCGCCGGTGGTGTCGACCAGCTCGCGGATCCTGGTCGCATTGATGGTCACGGTCTCGTCGCCGCGCACGATCACCGAGCCCTTTTCCGAGCGGGTGACGGCGGCGATCTTGCAATCCTTGCGGATCTGGGCCAGCGCCTCGTCGAACGACGCGGTCTGGTAGAGCGACTTGATCTCGTGGCTGTTGGCAAAGACGATGTCGACGGTGCCGGATCGCATGAGATCGAGGAACTCGTCGCGGTAGCGGTCGACGCAGAACGAGTCCGACAATGTCATCGACACTTCGCGCCCGGCGGCATGGGCGAGCTTCGCCGTCTGCCGGATCGCCTCCTTGGCGCGCGGCGGGTCCCACAGATAGCCCTCGAAATAAGTGACGGCGGCGCCCGACGCCTTGTCGGCCTCGACGTCCTCCGGGCCGAGCTCGACGCAAGCGCCGAGATAGGTGTTCATCGAGCGCTCGCCGTCCGGCGTGACGAAGATCATCGAGCGCGCCGTCGGCGGTTCGCCGTTAAGCGGCCGGGTGTCGAAGGCGACGCCCTGGGCATGGATGTCATGCGCGTAGATTTCGCCGAGCGCGTCGTTGGAGACCTTGCCGAAGAAAGCGGCGCGGCCGCCGAAGGAGGCGACGCCCGCCGCCGTGTTGCCGGCGCTGCCGCCCGAGGCTTCAATGGCCGGGCCCATGCGGCTGTAGAGCAGTTCGGCGCGCCTCGTGTCGATCAAATTCATTGCGCCCTTGATGATGCCGTTGGTCTCCAGGAACGCCTCGTCGCACTGGGCGATGATGTCGACGATGGCATTTCCGATACAAAGCACGTCATAGTCCGGCATCAATTCATGTCTCCGCCAAAAACCCACCGGCTTTCTGCCACGCCGGGCGCGGGCGGGTCTGGCCAGTGGGAATGGGCTTTGCGCTTGCCAATCCGTTCGGCGCCAGCCCTCACGGGGCGGCAAGTCCTGCCTCGCGACGCAATTCGTCGGCCCTGTCTGTCTTCTCCCAGGTGAAATCAGGCTCTTCACGGCCGAAATGGCCATAGGTCGCGGTCTTGCGGTATATAGGGCGTAAGAGATCAAGCATCTTGATAATGCCCTTCGGTCTGAGATCGAACAACTCAAGAATGAGGCGCTCGATCCTTCTTTCCTCAACCTTCGCTGTTCCGAACGTGTTGACCATGACAGAAACCGGACTGGCCACGCCGATTGCGTAAGCAAGCTGCACCTCGCAGACGTCCGCAAGTCCGCTAGCGACGATATTCTTTGCGACATACCGGGCCGCATAGGCAGCTGAGCGGTCAACCTTGGACGGGTCCTTGCCCGAAAAGGCGCCGCCGCCGTGACGACCCATCCCACCATAGGAATCGACGATGATCTTGCGTCCAGTGAGACCGCAGTCGCCGCGCGGCCCGCCGACTACGAACCTCCCCGTCGGGTTGACCAGAATTCTGATGCCTTCCGTCTCCAGGTGGGTCGGCAGGACAGGCTTTATGATTTCCTCAATGACGCCCTCGCGGACCGTCTCTTGCGAGACCTGCTCGTCATGTTGGGTCGATACGACGATGGTATCAAGGGCGACCGGGCGCAACCCCTCATAGCGCACTGAGACTTGGGATTTCATATCAGGACGCAACCAGCCAAGCTGTCGTGCTTTCCGGACATCTGCCTGTCGTTTCGTCAAGCGATGCGCGAGCTGGATCGGCAAAGGCATCAGGGTATCGGTTTCGCGGCATGCGTAGCCGAACATGAGGCCCTGATCTCCCGCTCCCTGCTGGAGGTCCTGCCCTCGTCCCTCGTCAACGCCCTGGCTAATGTCGGGCGATTGCTCGGTGAGTGCATGAACGACGGAGCAACGCCGGCCGTCAAAGCCGACAGCCTCATCGTCGTATCCAATATCGAGAATCGTATCGCGCGCAACTTGGCTATAATCCACTCGCGCATCGCTAGTAATCTCGCCAGCCACAACGACTATCCCTGATTTTACCAACGCTTCACAGGCGACGCGTGCCTTGGGATCGGTGCGGAGGATGGCGTCGAGGATGGCATCCGAGATGTTGTCGGCCAACTTATCCGGGTGTCCCGCGCCAACCGATTCGGAAGAGAACACGAACTGCCTAGCCATGAAATGCCTCGTTTCGGGTGTTGGAGTTGTATGGTGCATTTTGCTTAGCCCACCTTACCTGTTGGTGATGCCCGGGACCTCGAACGCAGCGCACAAATCGGCAACGTCTCTTCGCACGCAGGCATGGAGATCTTCGTCATCAGGCCGCCGGAGGACGCAGTCAATGAAGCCAGCAATTTGCACCATTTCCACATCGCGCATGCCCATTGACGTCACTGCTGGCGACCCCAGGCGAATTCCGCTTGTGACCGCCGGATCCCGCGGGTCGCCAGGCACCATATTAAAGTTTGTGATGATGCCTGCCTTTGCTAGCCGCTCGGCATAGGCCTTGCCCGATAGTGGTCGATCGCGCAGATCAAGGATCAGGATGTGATTGTCCGTCCCCCCGGTAACCAGGTCATACCCTCGCTCGATCAGTGCCTGTGCAAGAGTCTTGGCATTCTTGACGGTCTGTTGGCCGTAGCTTCGGAAGGACGGGTTCGCGGCTTCGTGCAAGGCAACTGCTAGCGCAGCGATGGCATTCATATGAGGCCCGCCTTGCAGGTGAGGAAAGACCGCCCGGTCTATTCGTCTGGCGAGATTGTATTTGCTCTTTGTATGATACAGGGCCTGATAGCGATCTTCGTTCCTGGACAAAATGAAACCACCGCGGGGACCGCGGATCGATTTGTGGGAGGTGCTGCTGACCACGTCGCAATGGCGCACGGGATTCGGGTGCGCTCCCGCGGCAATCAGTCCGCTGATGTGCGCAATGTCGGCTACGAGATAGGAGTTCGCTTCCAGGGCGATTTCTGCCATTGCCGCGTAGTCAAAGACACGCGGGTAAGCAGTTCCGCCGACCCAAATGAGCCGCGGCCGTTCCCGCTTGGCTGTCTCGCGCAAGCGGTCATAGTCAATCTGCTGTGTCTTTTCATCTAGTCCATAGGGGACGCGTTGATAGTCAGTTCCGGAAAAGTTGATGGCCCAACCATGAGTCAGATGGCCCCCTTCCGGGAGGGGCAAGCCTATGACTTTGTCACCGGGGCTCAAAAGCGCACGATAGACAGCCTGGTTGGCCGGCGAGCCGGAATAAGGCTGGACGTTGGCATGCTCGCTGCCAAATAGTGTTTTCAAGCGCTCAATGGCTAGATTCTCAAGCTCATCAACGATCTCATTTCCAGCGTAGTAGCGCGCACCGGGGTACCCCTCGGCGTACTTGTTCGTGAAAATCGAGCCGTTCGCTTCCAGCACGGCCGAGGACGCAAAGTTCTCTGAGGCGATGAGCTTAAGGGTCGTCCGCTCCTGCCGCTCCTGTCTCAGAAGCAGTTCGTGAACGCGGCAATCAACCGCGGCCAATCGAGACCGTCCGTAAGTGTCGCGCGGCGCGATGGCGCCGTCGGCGGAGTTGTACATGGTGGTTTCGCGCTCCAATTGGACTGATCTATTTCACGGTCAAGCATGCGATCCCCTTCGACGGCGCGTCTTGTGTGGCTTCGAGCCGTTGAAGGTCTCGTTTGTGATAGCCATCGCCGTGGGGCAGGAGATCAACCAACAGTTGAACCAGCCCGCCGTCCTTACCTCCTGCTTTGAGATGGTACGAGCACCACGGACGTTGTTCGTTGCAGTAAAGAAAGTCGGCTCTGGCCAGCAGCCGGACGTGTCGTACAACGTGCTCACGACGCAGACCCAGAATCTCCGCTAGCTGGCAGACAGTTAGGTCCGCATGCGCGCAAAGGCCTAGGATTCGAAGGCGATCTAGATGCGCTGCCGTCCGAAGGCGACTGACCAGTGTCAGCATTGGGCAGGACCAAGCCACTTGGAAAGCCTGGGCACTCGTCCTACTGAATTTGTCATTTCGCGTTCTCCACAGATGCTGCAGCTTTCGAACGAAATAATATGATTGCTTGTCCACCGACCGGACAATCTCGGTGGCCGTGAAGATACTGTTTTGAGCCAATATGGCTGTGTCGAACAAACAAGATGGGCGCTGTTCTTGCCATTGCCTTTAGCCGAAATTGCACGCAGTTCGGCGGGTCGGAGAATAAGCCACGGTTCGGACTCCACTGACTCAAACGTTGCAATAAGCCTACCATTCACAGCGAACCGGAGTTGCTAAGAGTCTATGAATTTCCTTGAAGGATCTGTTGCAACGTTTGCGCAGCCCGGTCTTGCTCCCGGCTTGCAGCGGTCAATCTCGTGCAGACTGACCGTGATGCAAAGATGACAAGGAAGGTTCGCTTTCAATCCGATCTTCTTCCTGGCCAAGTGGTTCGTAGTCTCATAACTGTGGCCTAGACAAAAGCTGGGCTAATCAGCGGTATGATGTCGTTAGCGTGGTTGGGCCACCAGCAGGTCGACGCCAAGATCGACACGCGCAATTTCCCGCGCTACGAGAATGTCAGTGACTGCGCGCTCTTCCTCGGGCGGTCTGGCTGCGCCGTCTAGAATCTGAATGCATCTCGCGCCGACCCGTTCAGCAATGAGCTGTTCGGCTTGCCGCATTGACGGCGAAGCAAGCTCAAGTACGTTTTCGCGCATCTCACGCGCCGCCTCGCCGACTTCCGCAAAACGCTTCTCGGCGAACTGCTCCCTGAAGAGCGCAGCGAGATCATCAAATGTTTGAACTTTGGTGGGCTTGGGTTTCGAGCAAAAATATCCAGTTGCCAGTCCAGGTTTATGGGCAAGGCTGTGCGCTTTGTCGTCTGGCAAGGGCCCAATATCCCCTGGTGAGACGAAAATGGACTGCCGTGCTACGGTTGCTCCAAATAAGAGCGGTCGAAATCGCTGATGTTTGCGATACAAGGAGCCGCATAGAAGACGTTTGACGGATAGCGCGCCTCAAACCGAAGAAGCAGTTCATGCTGACGCGACACATCCCTGCGCATCATCGCAATCCGAAAAAATGGTATCGACAAACCGGGACAATGTCCGCTCGCAACCTCAAAGGCAGTTCCTCGCTTCATCAGCTCCGGAAGCTTGTACTGGAAAAACAGCGGAACCCCTGGGAAATTGATGCGGATGTCAAAGCCAGAATGCCCCTCCTGTATGAGGTTTGGAAAGACCGGCGCGCCTACAGGTGCGGCTGACGATGACCGGATAAGGTTTTCGGTGAAGGCATACCCAAATGAGAACTCCATGTAGCCCACCTTCATTCAATTCTGCTTTCGTGCTGAAGTTTATCCGGGCTCTTTGCCTGCAGCCGAGCAGACTCTATAACAAAAAAACTATGTATGCTTGCGAGATAGTCTGAGCTTATCGATACTTCGGATAGATATTGAAAGAGCTCACCCACTCTTCTGGCTGCTAGAATGGGAATGGGAAGCTTCTGGTTGATCTGGGTCGAGTTCCAGTTGATTTTGGTAAGCGACAAAACCTCCTGCGCTATCTCAGCGATTCCCGGCCAGATCGCCGATAAGTTTCGGGCTTCGCGAACAGAGCCAGAGTGCGTAGCCGATATCTTCAACCGGGGCGGCGGCTTCTCCCTCGCCAGTGCCGAGCGCGATCACATGCGTTGCGCATTCGGCCAGCGCGCCGTCAAGGCGCCCCGCTTCCGTCGCGCTGCCGTAAAGGTCCAGGAACCACGCCAGCGAATAAGACCAGTCGGCAGGCAAGTCCTGCCCATTGTGATCCCTTGCGACGACGGCCACGACGGCGTTGCGGCCTTCGGGCGTGCGGGGCTCTATCCCAAGGATCGGGTATAATTCGGGTGTCGGCTGCTGAAGGATACGCGCCGGCACGAGCGACAGTGCTTTCTCCAGCGAGGGAGGAAAATCCTCCAGTTCTTCGGCCAGTTCGGCAGCTTCTCTCCTTCGTCCCTCGCGGCGCGCTTCTACATATTCTGCCGCAACCACGGCAATGGTGCGCTGCGCCCGTTCAGCGGTGCTGGTGGCAATCAGCTCGGCCGGAATGTCACCATCCTTGATCGCCCAGTGCGTACGGTGCTGTTCGAACTGTTGAATGCCCAGCCGGTCCGCAATTCTCAACACCGCTGACCGGTCGAGAAAGGCATGTTTCGGATCGGGCTCGAAGGTGAAGGCCAGTTCGTGTCCGCGCCGAACGATATTGCGTATGCGGCTGTGCCGGACCACGCGCGCGTGCGGGCCTCCCGCCCCGACTTCGTACATCAAAAGCGCCGGGATTTCCTCCAGCCGGCGCAATGTTTCAGGGCGCGAGGTCGATAGCCTCGGCCTCGGCGCCGCTAGATTCCTTGAACCGGTCAATGGTTGACGTGAACGGCGGCGTTTCCCACCACTCGCCGTGGCCCGAGACAAGCAAGTTAAACATGGCACACCACCGACCTCACGCCGCCTTCTCCATAGACCACTTCACCCGTTCGCCGAGAAAGGCGGCGAACGTTTTCACATTCATATTGCCGCTCGCCTCCTCCAGCCCTGCGAGGTAGGCCTTCCGGTCATCGACTCTGACGACTGTCCAGGGGTAACCGCCTGAAGCCAGCATCGCGTTCATGAGGAACCGCGCCATTCGTCCGTTGCCGTCCGGATAGGGGTGCACATAGCCCACAAGCCAATGCCCCAGCACGGCACGCACAGAGGCCTCCTTCTCCGCCTCCAGCAGGTCGAACAGCTCATTCATACCATCGGCCACCGCTTCGGTACGCGGCGGCACGTGCTGCGAGCCGCGCAGGTACACAGGGTGATTGCGATATCCCGCAAGCGCGCTGGCTTTGAGGATGCCGGCGGTCACTGACGGCGCGAACAGCTCCCGGTACCACTCCCGGTGAGTGTCCCGCGTCAACGCGCCGGCTGGCTTGCCGTTGATGATCGCGGCAACAGAGTCTTTGACCTTCTGGAATGCGAGGTAGTAGCCACGCGCGGCAAGCGCATCTCGGTTCTTGCGGTCCTCTTCATCAATCTCCGGATTCCAGCTCCCCTCGCGCACCCGGTCGATGAGTTCCGGGGTGACGCTGTACCCTTCTATCGACAGCGAATGGTAGGCGTCGCTTTCGTAGATATCCTCGACGAACTTCATATAGGCGTCTTTGTCGGACGGCAGTCCGGGTGCCTTCGGGAATATCTCGATGATGGCTTCGCGCTGCGATTGCCAGATCGCGCGCAGGCGGGCGACCAACGGCGGTACGCCCGCCGCAATAGTTGTCACTCCAATTTGTCCCGCGAACGGATCGGATTCGCGCACGTCATAGCCGGCGGCTTTGAAGGCGGCCACGATTTCATTGGCAAAGGAGTCGCGTCCTACGCGACGGAAGGCCCCCGCAAGCCGTCCCGCCACGGCGGAATGGCCGCCATCAAGCAGCAGGGCCAGAACGGTTGATACGTCGCGCACCGACGCCATGGCGATCTGCATTTCGATAGGGGCGCGCTGGAAGAACGCTTCCGGCACCCGGGTAAGGGCGGCCTCGACAGTGAACACGCGCTGGCCGTTTTTCTCTGTCAGTTCGGCCGGCATCTCCTTGACCTTGAGGTCATAGAGCGAAGTGCCGAACAGCAGGTCGATTTTGTTATTCGTGCCTTTGGGGGTGTTCACCACCACCTGAGGCGGAATAGTGGGCGCTTCCGCGTGCAGAAGCAGCGACTGCTCCGGTGAGAGGAACCAGTCCTTGCCGAACCGGTCATTGCAGTAAAGGGAGCAGAACTCCCAGAAGCTCGCGTACCAAGGGGTGGTGTCTTGCTGCCGTGCCTGCGGGCCGGTCGACATGAGCCAGCCTTTGATAACATCGCGCAGGAACCCGTTCTGCAGCAGCCGCTCCCGGTGGACGCGGGTCAGCTCATCTGATTTGAATATGCGCCGCCCACCCTCCTGCAGCTCTTTGAGGACGGCCAGTGATACAGCGAGTTTTTCATGGGGCTTGGTCATGGCCGTGCCTTTGCAAGTTTTTAGAGCTGTGCGATTACAAGTATGTAGTGCTGATAGGCCACAAGTCAATGATGCTGTGGAGTTGCAAGTTTTTTTAGTCGTGCGATAACAAGTTTTTTATGCGATAATCGGCAAATGCGATCGTTTCCATAACCGCGCGAAGGATCGTTACCCGGATGGGCCGAGACCCAGCTCCCCCGCAGGCTACGCAGGGGCTCGGGGCGAGCCTAGAGCCTGGCCCTCCGAAGCGCTTCGAAGGAGGACGCGCCTCTTTGAAAAACTCGCCCGTTGTGCATCGTGGGTACCCGTAAACGCGAATTCTCAAAGGAAAGACGCTCCTTACCTCTCCCTCCCGCCACGATCATCACGGCCGCGCCCGCGCTCACTACGCCGCGACGCCCGCGAGATCGCTGCACGCATCTGATCGGCCACCAGACCGGGTTGCAGATGAAGGATGTCCGTGACGCTGTCGTGTGTTTGCACCGTCACCGCAGTGACGGCAAGGCAGCTGCGCACGCGCCATGGAGGAGAGCGTCTCGATATCGCGCGCGATTCCGGCACCCCCACTGGATTCCGATCCGCCGACGACAAGTACATGCGATGCCTGCCTCAGCGCCCTTTCATCCGTTAGAATGAGCGTTCGAAACGCAGGATTCCGCCGACACTGCTCTTCTTGTTGGCGTTGGTCCAATTCATGTTGGAAGCGCCGTCCACCTTGCCGACGGCGAAGTTACCGTATCGGCCATAGTCGAGTTCCGCCGTAACTGTGAAATCTGGAAGAAACGCATAGGCGACGTTTGCAGCGACACCATGGTTCTTGAGCTGATCACCGGAGAGCTGAAGGTTGAACGAAGTTGTCTCGTTGAGCTTGTAAGTGGCGCCAGCCCAGAAAGCCCAGTTCCCGCCCCAACTCTTATAGAAGCCGCGACCATGAGCGTCGATGGCGTTCGTGGAGTCGTCGTTGAGCTTGCCGTTGGAACCGTAGCCGAGCATTCCGAACAGCAACAGTTCGTTGGTGACATTGATGTCGACACGGACCTTGGCGGCCACCGATTCGTAGTTGCTATCATAAGCGGCAACGCCGGTGATCGCGCCCCAGCCATGTGTGTATTTCAAGCCGCCGACTACGTGCGGTGCGTAGCTGTCGATTGTGCCGACCACGCCCGAGCCTTCTTCGAGCGAAACCACGGCCGAAAAGCCGTTCCCGGCGTCGAAGTAGTACTGAACCACATTGGTATCGAAAGCGCCGTACGTAACCGGCGTCTGGTTGAGTACGTCACCCGCGCCGCCAATAAACATGTCGAAGGCCGACCAGTCCTTACCAACTCGGAGGCCACCAAGCTGAATCCAGGCGAAAGTCAAGGTGCTGTCTCCGTTGAAGGCATAGGACCGAGAACTGTCCGAAACCGAAGTGTGGCGGTTGCCGAAGTTCATGCGGGTTTCGGTGTAGGTCTTCAACGTGCCGAGTTCGGTCTCCTGGCCGGTCCAAGTTTTCAATGTGAAGCGCGTGTTGTTTTGCCATGTGCCCTGATGCTCACCAGTCCTCACATCCGAGGTTCTTGCGTGATCAACCAATCCGACATGGCCCAAGCCGACGTCGTAACGGACATAGCCGCCGATGCGCACGCAGGTCTCAGTGCCTGAAATGTAGACGTAGCCCGAGCCGTAGACGTCGCAGACTTTAACGTACTCAGTCGGGTCAGGCTCGGCAACGGCGGTCACGGCGCGAGCGTCGGAAACGGCAATCAGTGCCGCAGTTGAGCCGAGGAGGAGGCTCCTAATGTTCATTGTTGATCTCCGTTCAAAGAGTAAAAGGAATGGACGTCAGTGATGAACTCCTGCTAAGGAAACAGTCGATAACGATGCGCATTGAGTTGAATTTGAGCAGTTTTGATGCGCTCGTCACGCCAGATATTCATCAGAAATTGAGAATATGATTGGGTGTTATTGTTACAAATATGCGATTGTTATTACAAATATAATAATCGCCGAAACGACGCCATCCAACATTTCTGTACAAATCATCCCCGTCACCTCCGCTAGTTGTGGGCGGGCCGTCACAAAGGCTTCTACTGCAAATGACGTGCCATCCTGACGACGCAGCTGCGGCTTGAAGCTCAAGTGTGCCGGCGGACCTTGGTTCGCTCTTCCTTCCTTTTTGCCTTGCGGATCAACCCAAGCACGAACGGCAAACGTTTCGGCTACGGTTCGTCTGTTCGCTTCGCGACAGTTTCGTTCAATGGCGACAGCTTTGTTGCTGTGAGCCCCGATGTTGAGACATCATGCGGCGGCACCGCTCGGTACGACGCCGTCATTTTGGCGAGCGCGATGATCGGTAATCACGCGCTGACGCGCAGCCTTGCCTCCACCACGGAGTCAGTAGGCGCGCCGGCCTTGGCATTGCGGCCGACCTGACGGTCGCGTCGAGCAGCCTCTCGTCCTGATAGACGGCGCGCCACAGCTAATGCTTCTTGCCAGCAATTCACACAACGAGCTCATCGAGATGCCAGAGATCACTATGGGGCTGCGCTAGCTGGCGAGCAAAGTCTGGTCCCAACGCCGTGTTATCTCGTTGGATGCGGCAGCCGCGCTCAGCAGAATCTACTCGACCAGGCGCAGGCTGAAGGGAAGCGATGGTGGAACCAAACGGTGCGCGTGAGGGTCGCGGCGGAGCCATGGCCAGTCGCTGACCGTCCAGCCAAGACTGAACGGCCGCTATTGCTGAGAAATACAAGTTTCGAGCCCAAAGCGGAACGGACTGACATAGCGCAAAGACACAGGCGAGCGCAGCGGTAAGGTTGGCGGTTATCAGCATGGGACGGTAACTGTTGCAGACCACAAAATATCGCGAGGCCGGCCTGCCTTGGTACACTATCTATCCGACTGTGTCAGAGTTCTCTGGGGCGGTCGGCGCCGAGGCTTATGAGGAATGGCTCAGGAACCTGCCGGCTGACGATCCGGTGTCGCTCTATTTCCACGTTCCGTTCTGCCGATCAGCTTGCTGGTATTGTGGCTTCCCCACCACCATCACCCGCCATGATGCGCCGATCCTCAACTATCTGGCGGCCCTGCGTGACGAGATCCGTTTGGTCTCGGAGCGAGCGCCGCAGACGCTGCCCGTGAGCGACATGCATTTCGGCGGCGGAACGCCGTCTCTCATAGGACCAGCCGAGTTCCTGGCTCTGATGGAGTTCCTGCGACGCCGCTTCGCTCTCACGAAAACAGCTACGGTTGCCGTCGAGATTGATCCGCGCACGTTCACGGCCGAGATGGCCGAGGCCTTAGGAGCAGCCGGCGTGAACCGTGTGAGTCTCGGCGTGCAGAGCTTCGATCCCATTGTTCAAAAAGCAATCAACCGGGTTCAGAGTGAGGCGCAGACGTCGGCTGCCGTGGAAATGCTGCGCCGGCATGGAGTAAGCCGCATCAACTTCGACCTCATCTTCGGTCTCCCGCATCAAACGGTGCAGTCCTGCGTCGAGACCGCGAGGGCGGCGGTCACAATGCGCCCCGACCGGCTTGCGGTGTTCGGCTATGCGCACATCCCGTCGCTTATAAAGAATCAGCGCCTCATCGAGGAGGCAGTTCTTCCGGGCAGCGCTGCCCGCGCCGAACAGTATGCGGCCGTGGCCGCGACGCTGATTGCCGCCGGCTACCGCGAGATCGGGCTCGACCATTTCGCCTTGCCGGACGACGAGCTCGCGCTGGCACAGAAAACGGGTCGCCTGCGGCGTAACTCGCTGGGCTACTCGGCCACCACCTGCAGAACCCTGATCGGTTTCGGCGCGTCGGCTATCGGCCGCGTCGGCGAGGGGTACGTCCAAAACGAAGTTACACGGGATTCCTACATCCAGCACATCGCAGCTGGCCGTCTGGCGACGTCAAAGGGCTATCGCCTCACCGACGACGACCGCGTGCGAGCCGCAATTATCGAGCGACTAATGTGCGATCTCGAGGCCGATGTGCAGGCAATCTGTGCCGCCCACGAATCTGATCCGATCCGTCTTCTCGATTCAGCTGAACGCTTGGCGATGCTGGCCGACGACGGGATAGTGGACTTCGAAAACGGTTTTGTCCGCGTACGGCGGGAGCATCGCTTTGTAATTCGCGCTGTCGCTGCCGCGTTCGATGCTTTTCTCGATCGGGATGGCCGTAAGCATAGCCACAGGTGAGGGCAAGCATCCAACCGGAAGCTAAACTCGACGCCCTCGGCCGAGGCCTGTCATGAAGCGCGCGTCAAGGATGCGAAAAGCAGAGCTGATCCGCCTATTTCATCTCATCTTCAATGACATCGACCTCGTGGCTGCCACCGAGGCGTTTCCATATTGATCGTGGTAGGTGCGGGGCATCTGGGTGTTTCGCCGTCAGCGCATGAATATCCCCGCCATGTGATGGGTCAGGAAATCGCGGTGGCTGCAATCAGCCCGTCCATCGATGACAGACCGCGACCACGCCGCTTCGCGAGGCCCGTCAGGTCGCCCCAGGCCAGGGCAACCAGTTCGTCCACGGGCAGGACTCTCGGCTCGAAGCGCTGCGGCAGGTCCCGGGCGAGCCATCCGGCCAGTGCGTCACGTTTCCGACCTTTGTCCATGAGGGCAGCGCCGCGCCGGATCTCGGCGATCGACACAACGCTGATAAATGAGCGGTCTTCATCGAGCCTGTCATCCATTCCAGCACGCGCGCGTCAGGGCTCGGCCTCGTCACCTCGGAGAGGCCATTAGTGTCGAGCAAGAGCCTCACAATGGCAGACCATGCGGTTCATCGCGTAGCCGCTCGATGTCCAGTTCGGCGTTGCGCAGCGGCGATGCGCAGCGAGTGCCCAAAAAACAGCAGTCAGCTCCCCTTCCGGAAGATCGGAGCGGACGCCACGCAAAAAGCGCCAAATCCTTGGCGCCGGCGGTCTGTGTGTTTGCGCGCTGGCGGCTTTGGTGTACTCCTGTGCCGTTTCGACGAGGCTTCCAGCCGGACCGGCAGGGGAGGAGGCTTTGGCGGCGCGGCCGGCACACGGCCCACCTCGAGGACGAGATCGACGATGTCGGGCAGATCCTCGGTCGCCTCACAAATCGGTGAGGTCGTCGGGACACCGTCTTCCACTTTTGTTGATCAGCCGCCTTCCTGGCCATGTTCCGAGACAATAAGGCGCCCGTGCGCCGCCGCCTCGATTAACCCAAGACGCGCAAGGATCTTTTGCCGGAGACAACGAGGTCACCATCCTGCGGTGCCGCGTTGCGTCACAGTCGGCATGAGATGTGCAAAGTGGACCGTCGTCAAACGTCAAACAGAGGCGTCGGTGACTGGACTGAACGACCAGAACGGGCTGCTTGCGCCCTTTCGGACTTCACAAAGTTCGAAAATGGCGTCGTTTCAGGGCATAATCGCCGCTTGTCAAAATGTTTGCGACAAGTCCGGTGAAAGCCTACCGAGTATCTTGTGCTTGGGGGGCGGTTAGTTCCGATAAACTATGCGGCATACACATGCTAATCTATTTGATTTACGGGCCGACCTGCAGCGGCAAGACAGACGCGGCAATCCAAATTGCACGAGAGACCGGATGGCCGGTCATTGCGCTGGATCGTGTACAATGCTGTCCTCAAATCGCCACCGGCAGCGGGCGTCCCTCGGATTCCGAACTGCAATCTACCCAGCGGATCTACTTGGATTCGCGCCCGCTAACCGCGGGCATCATCGACGCCGAGACCGCCCATCGTAAGCTGATAATGCAAGTGGATGAGCGTAGTTCCCAGCCGGGGCTCATCCTCGAAGGCGGTTCGATCTCCCTTCTCAATTTAATGGCGCGAAGTCAGCATTGGGATGGCGCTTTTCGATGGCATGTAAGGCGGTTGCGGCTCGGCAACTCGGACGCCTTTCTGGAGAGAGCCAAGCGTCGGGTCACAGACATGTTTGTCACAAGAGAAGGACAACCTTCATTGCTGCAGGAACTTGCGGATCAGTGGAAGGAAGATGCAGTCCGTCTCACTTTGGAAGACGTTGACGGATATCGTTGCGCCATTCGTTTTGCGAGAGAGCACAGCTTGGCAATCAGCGAAATGCCGTGCCTTCGCAAAGAGCTCCAACAAGATCTTGTAGAGGCGATTGCGAGAGAATATCTCGAATATGCGCGTTGGCAAGAACGCGACTTTCCAGAATGGCAAACTGAGTGAGCAAGCCTCCCCGGACCTCGCCTGCGGTGCGGGCACGGTAGCTCCTGAGAATTGCGCTAAGTGGTTTGCTGAAGCAAGCTAGTGCCAGGCGACATTAGGTCCGTGTGGCAGCGGAAGGATTGCTTTCGCCACGGTAACTGCGGAGGAGGCGACATGGCTGCACTGCTCATTTCAGGCATGGGACGGAATGTACCGATGACAAAGTGCTGCGCGCTTCGTAGCGACCGCTACCGTGGCTGACTCGCGAACTACTATCAGCCAGCCCAGTCTGTGGCGTCGTCTCGGCTTTCATCGCCACCGCCTTCGCCCAGGAAACGCCCGAGGCCGCAAGCGTCGCCGTGGCAGTGCGGCACCCGGCAAGATGGGTGGTCATCGGCCCTATCTGATCGACGGGGAGCACCGTGCTTTCGTCCTGGGCGAGGTTGAGCGAGATGCCAACATGACGCTTCATCAATTGACGGCGGCACTGGCTGAACGTGGTCTCCTGCGAGCGTCGGTCGCTTCCTGCACCGCGAGGGCAAGAGCTTCAAAAAAACCGTTCTGCCGGCCGAGCAGCTCAAGCCAAAGCTGATGCGCGGGCGTGCGCAATGGATGCGCTATCAGACCCGCATTGACCCTACGCGCCTGGTCTCCCTGGATGAAACATGGGTCAAGACCAACATGGCGCCGTTGCGCGGCTGGGGTGTGCGCGGTAAGCGGCTGATGGCCCACGCACCATATGGCCATTGGAAGACGATGACCTTCATCACCGCGCTGCGGCATGATCGGGTGGAGGCGCCTTGGGTCATTGATGGACCCATCAATACGCAGGCCTTTCGCGTCTATGTCGAAACCGAACTCAACAAAACACTGAATCCGGGCGACATCGTCATTCTCGACAATCCCGGTTCTCACAAGGGCCAAGCCGTCCGCGACATCGTCAGGGCTGCTGGCGCAAGGCGGGTCAAGCCCGCGAGAGCGGCAATTTTGTTCCGGCTATCACCCTCTCGTCGAGAACGGCGTGACGGAAGCGATAAAGTTGCGCCGGCCGGCCGCCGGTTTCCGCGGTTGTCTCACCGGTCTCCTCGACCAGCTCCTGCTGCTCGATCAGCCGGCGAAAGTTCGGCTTACGCACGAGCCTGCCGGCAAGCGCCTCCACGGTGCGCTGCAGCTGCAAAAGCGTGAAGACCGGCGGCATCAGTTCGAATACGACCGGCCGATATTTGATCTTGGAGCGCAGCCGCGCAATGCCGGTCGCCAGGATGCGACGATGATCGGCGATCATCGATCTGCCCGAGACCCAGGTGGGCGCAGCGGAATGTCCGGCGCGTATTGCTTCCTCCACCAGGGCGGCTTCGTAGAGCAGCTCATAACGTTGAAGCGCGAGTTCCTCGTTCCAATGGCGGTCGTCAAAGCCGAAGGCGATCGCCGCCCGCCGTCGTCGGTCGAGGCGTGTCGTACTGTCGTCAGTGCCATCCGCCCATTCCATCAGGCGCGGCCGCAATTCGTCCAACACGACCGCCGGTGTGCCGGAGCGGTGATCCTCCCACGGGAAATAGTCGTACCAGCTTCCCCAGTGTCGCCCGGCCGGGTCGCCAGCTTCGTCTTGGTGGGTGAGCGCCAGATAGCTGATAGAGACCACGCGGTCGTCAGCGCCAACCCTGTCGCGATCGGCGAAGGTGTAGAGCTGTTCGATATAGCCGAGCGGCTGGCCGGTCTGTTGTTCCACCCATCCCCTGAGGCCCGACTGCAGCGAACGGTGAGCAAGCTCGAACGGGCCGGAGGGCAGGGCGTTTGCCTGCGGGATGGTCAGAACGCAGGGGGCGCTGCTGTCCATGGCGACCACAACGGCGATCAAGTCCGCATTGACGTCGTTGGCCTTGCCTCCAGCTCCGCCTTTCCTAATCCCTTTTGCGCGATCGTCCATGGTCCCCGACGTCGTTGAGCAGAGCCCTGCCGCGTAGGCGGCTGAACCGATTGAATTCCGTTTTTGTCTGATAATTGTCGGCGCGTCAACACCACCCGTCGTGGCGATTTTAGCTCTTCGCAGCTGCACAAAAAGTGCCAACGCGACATCCGTGCTTGGGGAAGGAGGCCCATTGAGAGCGTCGATTCAAAGCTCGTCGATCGACATTGCGACGTTGTTCTCGTCGGCGACAGCGCGGCATGGTTCTCCACGGCTTGGCGTCTACGCTGGGCGTGACGCTGGAGATGATGATCATGCACGGTCAGGCCTGCCCCGTGGCCTGGAGCCGGCGCAAATGGTCGTCGACCCGCCGTTCGGTTCCTTTTGAAGAAACCCGGAGCAGGCTTTCCGCAATGCCTGATAAAGCCCTTCCAGTGCGCCCGCGCCAGCATCATCGCACTCTCCCTCCAACACACCCTATGCGAGTCAGTAAATCGACTCGCCGGCACTATTGTTTCAGGGGAAATGAATCTAGTTTCAAAGGGTTCGGCCGATAGGCCGGGCACAGCTGCGGTCTTCACGGCCTTTTTGACATAAACGCGTCGCCCGATTGAGATTATCTTGACGGTAGCGCAGTGCGCCATCCATGCCAGTCGAGATGATCATGGGCAAATATCGAGACCATCGCGAGCCACGCCGGCATCGCTATGACGATGACCCCGTTTCCTTTTCGGAACGGACTTCCGAGCCAAGCTATTTTCAGCGCCCGCCGACCGTGACGGCAGATCCTGTCGATGCGGAGGTATTGTGGTTCACAGTCAGCAAGGGTTTTGGCTTCGTCAAACTGTCGGACGGCACGGAGGCCTATCTGCACGTGCGAGTGTTAGAGGCGGCCGGAAGCCGGGATGTTGCCGCGGGAACGCCTCTCAAGATCACGGTCGAAAAAAGTCCAAAAGGTCATCAAGTCGCGCAGGTGCTGGAGATCGGCGATCACCGCGCGAAAACTCCGTCACATACGCGTGTCGCTGGAGGGACCTTCGTTGAAACCGGTGCGCAGCTGGAGAGCGGGGGCACGGTCAAGTGGTACAAACCCGAAAAGGGCTTCGGCTTCATTGCTCCTGACAACGGTGAGAAGGACGTCTTCGTTCATGCCAGCGCCCTGACGCGCTCAGGGCTCAGCGTGCTGGTGGCGGGACAGAAGGTGTTTGTCGAATGCGGGCAAGGCAAGAAAGGCTGGGAAGTCCGGAGCATTCGCCTTGCCTAGACGGCGATGCATTGCTCGCCTCGAAGGAGATGCCGGAGAGCGTCGGGCGGCCGCCCGAGCCCGCGTAGCAGAAACCGACATTGTCGAAGCGCAGCACGCCGTCGGTGACGACGAGATCCCTGGCGCCCGCCGCGTCCTCGATGTCAAGTTCGGCGTCGAGCAACTCGAACAGCCGCGTGCCGCAGGTCGAGGCGCGCGCGAACGAGTTGACCATCAATCCGAGCTAGCGCACCGGCATCTGTAGAATGGTCATGAAGGTGAGCAACAGGGCCAGCGTGCCGACGCTGATTTGACCTGCGATCACTTTCTGGCCACCGAACCAGAGCACCAGGCCCATGGCGGTCAGGAACGAGAAATTCATGGCGCTGGTGTTGCCGACACGGATGTCAACGCGCTCATTGGCGAGATCAAGGCGCGTCCTGCTTGGCGCGGTCGAACTTTTCCAGCTCGTGCGGCTGCGCGGCGAAGGCACGCACGACACGGATGCCGCCGAGATTCTCATCCATCACCCGGATCTTTAACGATCGCTGATGCCCAGATATGGGAAGGTCAGGCTTCAATGACGGGGAAGGTGAAGGATTGACTGGTCGGGTTTCCGGGCCGAGCTTGTCGGCCGCTCAATCGAAAGCGTCATTTGAGGCGCTTTCTCTCCCGCGTGTAACTGGAAGACACGCTGGTCCAGTTGCTTGTCTACTTCCGTGAGACGATGATTGAGGCGAAGGTAGTCGGTCCAGGTCGGCGTTCGGAACGTTTCTGTCCACTGCATAGGCTTCTGAAGGTTGCGCTGGAGCGTCCAGTTCCGAGCACCGACGCGGCTGTGTACATGACGCCGCTGCCGCATGAGGTCGAGGAAGGCCTCGACATTTCTCTCGGCTATCAGATATTCGATCTTGACCACGATCGGGCCGCTTCTCGGCTTCAAACTGAGAGCGACAGCTGGGGCGTCGAATTCCTCCAAAGGATCGGGCTCGGACTCGCGGCGCTCGCGAAGAGGAAACAGAACGCCGGCTGCAGCAACGAGCAGCAGGGCCGCAGCGGAACCCTCTAGCGCCCAGGTCAGCGAATGGTTCTGGGAAACGGTGCCCCACACCCAGCTGCCGGCCGCTATGCCGCCGTCTATCAATGCATAGTAGATGGAGATCGTGCGCCCCACGACCCAGCGCGCGGGCTTGCCAGCTGCACGCTCACGCCAACCCCGGACCAGGCAGTGACCCAGCCTGCGCCGCCCAAAGCAAGTGCAATTGCCGCCACGCCGATCGAAGAGGTAAGCGCCAGGGAGAGGGAGCACGCCGCGCAGGCGACGCAGGAGAGCCTCATCAGCTGTTCTTGCGACAAGCTCCGTCTGAACAGGCTGTTGGAGAGGCCGGCGAAGACCGCGCCTGTTCCGAAACCTGCCATGAGCGTGCCATAGGCGAGCGGGCCTCCTCCCAACTGGTCGCGGACAATCAGCGGCAGCAGCGCGAGTATGGCGATGCTCGCCAGGCCAAAGAGGGTTCCGCGTGCGATCGCCGCTTTGATTTCCGATGACATCGCCGTGAAGCGCAGCCCGTCATAGATGGCCCTCCTCATCGACTCGCGCGGAAGAGGCGACGAGCGGACCTTCCACTTGCAGCGCCATATGGTGGCCAAGGGTACCAAATAGGTGAGGGTGGTCACGGTAAAAGCGGCCAAAAGCCCGAAGGAGGCAACCACGATGCCGCCGAGCGCCGGGCCCACGGTCCGTACGGTGTTGAAGCCAACGGAAAGCAGGGTAACGGCAGCGGGAACATCGCGCCGGTCCACCATATCGCCAACCGACGCCTGCCAGGCGGGATCGTTGAGAGCGCCGCCGCATGCGATTAAAAAGCTGAAGCCGAGAATCATCCATGGGTCGAGAAAGCCCAGCGCTACAACAGCGGTCAGCATCGCAGATGCTATCACCATAAGGCAGCGGCCCGCGAACATAACCCTGCGACGGCTGAAATTGTCAGCGAGAACCCCGGCGAACACGGACAAAATGAAAGCGGGCAGGTTCGATGAAGCCTGCACCAGCGCAACCATCAGATCGGAAGTCGAGATGGTAGCCATCAGCCAACTGATGGCAACAGTCTGCATCAACCAGCCGAGGCTCGAGACTTGCGTGGCGAGCCAGATCGAACGAAAGGTGGGCTGCAAAAGTGGCGCAAAGGTCGTTGGTGCAGCCAAATCATCATTTGATCCAGCCACCCTACTCATTTTGCCAACCTTTGCTTTGCGTTATTGCCGTTTCCCATGTAATCTAGGCTGAACCGTGGCGGCTAGAAGAATAGAGAGAAACTGTTTGCCTTGCGGCACAGTTCCTCGTGATTAAGGGTTGCGGCCGAGACGCATGCCCGAGCCGGCTCACCCCGCCTTCGAAGACATCACGGGGTGGAGCCCGGATTCTTGCTTGTCGTTTGACGCAGCATGCTTCATCAACAGGCACTTTGCCGAGCGATGCCTTTTCGCGAAACGCGACGATGTTCTTTCGTCGGAAACTCTCTCCAACGGCGTTCAATGCGCTGAGTCTGGCTTGGGACGAGGTGAGGGCTTGCAGATCTTAGACAGGATTGATTCCTGATAAACGCAGACGGTTGCCGGGCCGCGATCGAAGAGGCGCGCGCCTTGCTGCTTCAGCTTGAACAAAAGTCTGACGCGCTCACACATGCCATCGACGACTTTCTGCTCGATCTGATGAGGCTGGCTTTCATTGTTGAATGTTATGGACGCGGCTTTGAACTTTTGGCGCGAACGCTTGCCCGTAGAAGACTGGCAAAGGTCAGGCTTTTGTCGGGGGCGGTGAACTCCGCCAGGGGAGAAATGACACCCAAAGCCGGATGGCTGAAGCGACGGTCGCCCCGCGTTGCGCACAGTGACGAAGGTAACGGTACGGCTCTTCGGCAGATGGCGCATCCTCATGGTAGCGTCTGGCCGTTCCCTCTGATGCCTCGGCCTCCCACACCTATCCGAACAGGCCCGATCCTGGAGGGTCCTCGAAGCGGGCATGAGGGCGATAGGCCGCGTGGTTGGGGTACCAAGCGTAGGCGCGGTATTGGGCTGGAAATTGGCGATGCGCGACGAAGAAGTCCGAGATCAACTCGTGCAATGGCAATTCCTAACACCGTGGACGTGTTGGAGCAGCCTCATCCTCCTAGTCAGGAACGTCATCAAGGTTATAGGATTGATGCGCGGCGAACCCTCGGAACTCAGGATCATGTTGACATCGCTGTTCGACAGAGCCGACTTGGCGCAAGGAAGCCACATCGTTTCGGAATTGCTTATCGCATGGTCTATCGTCGGCCTAGTCAAACCCTTGGCGCGGCGAGGAAGCGACGGTCGTCGGCGTGATGCATGACGGGAGTCGGCCGCGCCTCACCAGAGGCGAAATGCAGGAACCAAAGGAAAGGACCACCTGCATGGAATTGCGAACCGCGTCCTCGGCGTCTGAGCCGCGACCCTTGCCAACGATCACTCAACCCGCGACGTAGAGCTTCAACCCAGCCTTGGACACGCGAACCGCGCTACCATCGTTGCAGAGGAGCCGTCCACCAGATGGTTGCACTTGTAGTCCGCACGCCTTTAGTCGACATAGCGGACTGGCTCTGGCCACGGGCAAGGTTGAAGAGTGTTCCGTTGGTGCAGTCGTACTTGGCCTACGTGAACCAGATGCCTGAGCACGCGGTCGCGTTTCAGGGTTGATCTACTCGTAAAAAGGAATTGTCTTAGGCGGAAGGCCGCACTTAATACCGCTATCCTATTGGCGCCCCATCGGGTTCCCGGATTGAGCAAGTCCGGATCACTATTTTATGCCGCTGCCAGCGTTGTGTCGGCCATGTGCACGCGCGCTGCCGCTGCCAGCAGGTCGGTATGGGTGATCAGCCCAATAATGCGTCGCTCGGCATCGACGATGACCACGGCATGGCTGCGGCCGTCGGTGAGCACCGGCAGCAGGCTCATCGCCGGCGTATCGGGAGAGGCGGTGCTAGCCTTCGACATCACAGCCCTCACCGTGTCGGTCGCCTTCGTCAGCTCGCGCAGGCCAACTACACCGACCAGCCCGCCCTCGGCGTCAGTCACCGGCAGCGTCCGGATGTTGTGATCGAGCAGCAAATGACGCGCGTGGTCGGCCGGCGCATGTTCATCGACCGAAATCACATCGCGCGACATGATGTCCTCGCACAGCAGGGTCCGGTGGGAGCGCACCATCGCCTGCAACTCGACCTGCCGTAGCAGCCGCTCAAGATCGTTGCGGTCGATATCGAAGGTTTCCTCCAGCGCGCCGAGCGCGGCATCGATATCCTCGGGCTGGAAGCCGACCCGCTCCCGCGCGGGCGGATCGATGGTTCCATGCGCGCTTTTAAGAGCGGGGGCCGCCACATGCGGATAGTTGCGCCGCGACAGTTTATGGATGCCGTAGCCGAGTGCGACCAGCACGATCGAGTTCAGCGCTACAGGAACGAAGGGAAACAGCAAGCCCGAGCTGAAGACGGCCGGTCCGCCGAACACCGCAGTTAAGGCGGCGGCGCCACCCGGCGGATGCAGGCAGCGCGTGAACGACATGGCGGCGATGGCCAGCGCCACCGCAATGCCGGTAGCAAGAACGGGTTCATGCACGAAATGCGCCACGATCACCCCGACCAGCGCCGAAATCGTATTGCCACCGATAATCGACCAAGGTTGCGCCAGCGGGCTTGAAGGCACGGCAAAGAGCAGCACGGCCGATGCTCCCATTGGAGCAACCAGCAGTGCGACATGTGGGCCAGACCCGTTCGCCAGCGCACTGATCACGCCAGTCAATGCGATGCCAATCATGGCCCCGATGCAGGCGAGCAGCCGCTCGCGCAGCGTTGCACCGGCAAGGATCGGAACAAAGAGACGAAACGCCATGGCATACCCTTGGGCGAGTGGTCGGAACTTCGCGCTCCGCAATGCAGGCAAAGCCACAGATTTGGAAGTTAAGCCAATTCGGAAAGTCGGCTCACGGGGGAAAACTTTTGCGCGAAGCGGCCATTGCCAAATGGGTGCAGACATTTTGATCAGCCAGAGGAGGCGGACGGCACGCTGATCCGCTCGAGCGCAGCTAGAGGCCAAGGGCTGCCGTGCCGCGGGCAGCCGGAAATGGGGATGGTCGGAGGTCGAGCTGGGATGGACACTAAGGAATTCAGAGGCTTCGAAAAGCGTGCTGACAATGTCGGCATGGCAAGACAAATCAGGCCCTTGTCGCTCCACTTCCGAGGCGAACTCCAGCGGAGTACGGCTTCTACGCGGTGCTTGGTCTGCCTGTCCTTGCCACCATTGGATTCGTTGGCTGCTGAAACGTCCACCAGTAGCCGCTGAGAAGACGACTGCCGCCAGTGCCGTCGTGGAACCGCTATATGACGGCGGCGTGGTTACAGAGCCGGCTAGTGTCGATCGGGCGGGGGAGCCTGATGTGACGTACATGGTCCAGAAAGTGGCCAATGAAGGTGCTGGCATCGTCAACGTGATCAGGTCACGTAATAGCGGTAACACAACCGCGACCACGAGCCTCTCAGGCGTTCGATAAGGCGGGAAAATCCGATCGCCGGACCAAGCGCGATTCCGCCACACTGCCACACACGAAACCGATCAGGTCACGTTCCAGGCTCGCCAGAAGATTGGAGCCGAGGCCACCTCGGCTGAACTCTGCCATGCCGCGGGCCGCCACCTCTTCCAGCCGCGGTAGAAAACGTGGGTCAGCAGCGCCGGCATGGGCGAGCAACTCCCAAATCGCGAGCAGCGCCATCGACACCGGGCCGCATATGTCGGCCGATGAAGCGGAAGGCCGGCGGTGCGATGGAAGCGCCGTGCGACAGCCTATCCCGACCTGCAATCGTGATCAGGCTGATCGTGGGGTCTCCGGACGCCAGCGTTGCAGATAGTTTTCGGCAAGCGTGAGCAGGCCGTGGATCACCAATTCGGTCAGGCCGACCACGATCATGGCCGAAAGAACGAGTTCAAATTGAAAGAGCTGACGACCATAGGCCATCAGGTAATCGGAGCCCTTCGAACGATGCGATGAGTTCTACCGCAACCAGGGTCTGCCAGCCGTTGACAAGGCCTTCTCGCAGCCCTGTAAAGATCCACGGCACGGCGGAAGGCAGCACGATCATCGTGAGTTTCGACCAGCGGCTGAACGAAAGAACGAAAGGACACGGCCAGACCCGTCTCACGACGACGCCGTTGCGCTTCGCCGCCATCAGCTGGGTAGAGGACTTGCACCTCCAAGCTGTCGATCGTGCTCGGCACACAAAAAAGGGCGGCATTGCTGCCGCCCTTTCCGCTGTAGGTTGATAGGGGGCTGGATTAGAAATCCATACCGCCCATGCCGCCCATGCCACCGCCGGGCATACCAGCCGGCATGCCGCCGCCAGCCGACTCCTTCTTCGGAGCCTCGGCGATCATGGCTTCGGTGGTGACCAGCAGGCCGGCGACCGAGGCCGCGTCCTGCAGAGCCGTGCGCACAACCTTGACCGGATCGACGATACCAAAGGCGATCATGTCGCCATATTCGCCGGTCTGGGCGTTGTAGCCGAAGGTCGCGCCCTTGTTCTCAAGGATCTTGCCGGCAACGATCGATGCTTCCGCACCGGCGTTGGCCGCGATCTGACGGGCCG
>NZ_JAMYNL010000041.1:0-31689 GCF_040319065.1 Mesorhizobium sp. M0968 | reverse complement strand
AATCACCCGCCCCCCCCCCATATCAACACTTAGGGGGGGGGGGCCCGGGAATTTTTTTAAAAACACACGGGTAAGGGATTTGTCTTCACCCCCCCGGGGGCGGGCGTATCCCCCCGCGGCACCACTTCCTGTTGCCGGACTCCAGCTTAGCAAGGGGGGTGAATTCTAGTCATGGGCCCCACCATCAAAGTCGTGCGATGCGCTGAGCCGGGCAGGCTGGTGTTTGAGGAGCAGCAGGCATCAGGCACTCCGCCCGAAGGCTGGGCACTGATCAATGTCGCCTATGTCGGGATATGTGGAACCGACTACCACATCTTCGAGGGCAGGCATCCTTATCTCGCCTATCCGCGCGTCATGGGCCATGAGGTTTCGGGAACAATCGCGGCAATCAACGCGCCCGTGGACCTGTCGGTCGGAGAGCAAATCCTCGTCAACCCCTATCTTGCCTGCGGAAATTGTGCCGCCTGCCGCCAGGGAAAGCCGAACTGCTGCATGTCGATCGAGGTGCTTGGCGTGCACCGTGACGGTGCCATGAGCGAGCAGATTCTCGTGCCGGCGCAGAACTTGATACCTGCGGCCGGCCTGTCACCGGTCGACGCTGCCACGGTCGAGTTTCTGGCCATCGGTGCTCACGCGGTGCGCAGATCCATGGCGGGGCCGGGCATTCGCGCCTTGGTTATCGGCGCCGGGCCGATCGGCCTCGGCACCGCGCTTTTTGCGTGCATAGCGCACCTCAACGTGACCGTCATGGACGTCGATGCGAGCGGCTGGCCTTTGCCGCAAGGCAATTGGGCTTCCTGGTGATCGACAGGTCGAAGGGACCGATCGTCGAAACGATAGCGGAGCGAACTGCGGGAGCAGGTTTCGACGTCGTCTTCGACGCAACGGGAAACAGCCGTTCGATGCAGGCTGCCTTTGCCTATGTTGCCCATGGCGGCGTCATGGTGATGGTCAGCGTCGTGCCGGACGACATAACCTTCTCAGATCCAGAGTTCCACAAGCGGGAAATGATGCTGATCGGCAGTCGCAACGCGACGCGTAGCGATTTTCAGCACGTCATTGCCTCGATCCGCGCTGGAAAAATACCAATCGACTGACTCGTCACCCATCGCACTACCCTGCGAGACAGCCCACGCGATATTGCGATCTGGGCGCAGCAGAAGTCCGGTCTGATCAAGGCTGTTGTCGACGTGGCTGGAGCTGGCTGACGTCGGCAAACACAATCAAGATATGTGACCGCAGCCCTGATGCTGCATTATGGGAGGGGGAGTTGCTCGGTGACGCCAGGCTAAGCGGCGCGCTTGACACAGTATTCGGAGTGGGTTTCCTCAGTGAACAATTGTCCCTGCCGAACTGGCTTGGCGTTTCACTGATTGCAGCGGGCGCAGTTCTCGTCGCATACAAAGGTTGAAGCCGTGAAGCGACGATCCTTCCGGCACAAAATGCGTTCACGCCAAGTCCGCCGGGTATTCGCATCGCTTGAGTATCCGACGTCGCTATTTTATATGATGCGTGATGTTGATGCGCACCAAGCAGGGCAACATGAGAACCACACTGGCGATCGATGACGATATCCTGGTTGCAGCCAAGGCCATCGCCCGGCAGCAGGATCGCAGCCTCGGCGAGGTCATCACCGATCTCGCCCGGCGCTCGCTGCGTCGGCCTCAAGCCGGCGGCGAGCGCAACGGGATTCCTCTACTGCCACCTCGGCCGGATGCACCTCCCGTCACGCTTGAGACGGTCAACGCCTTGCGAGACGAACTGCCGTGACGTGCTCGATGTCAATGTGCTGATCGCACTGATAGATCCTGGCCACGTCGCCCATGGAGTTCGAAGAGACCGGTAACTCGGCATGGCTACGTGTCCCTTCACCGAAAACGGCGTCCTGCGCATCGTCGGCAACCAAAGATATCCCAATTCTCCCGGCTCACCAGCTGTTGTTGCGCGAATCGTTACCAAGTTGCGGACCCTGCACGGGCACAGCTTCTGGCCCGACGATGTGAGCCTGGTTGGCTCCGGCGACATTGATGCAGCCAAAATCCTGACCTCGGCGCAGGTGACGGCTACCTACCTTCTCGCGCTTGCCAAGGCGCGCGGCGGCCAACTTGCCAGCTTTGACCGCAAGCTGTCACAAGCTGTCAGCGGCGGCCGTGAAGGGCGGGAAGTCTGCACTGCATCTGATTCCAACAAGGTAGAGACTCTTCGGTGCGGTCTACCTCCGATCTTCTCGGGTTTCTTCGGCGAGAAGGTCAGCACGGAATCGAGAGCGTCAAAGACTTCTGCACGTCGAACAACATAGGCAGGTGGTCGAGCGAAGAGGTCAATTGCCATTCGCGAGCGGCCCGAGAATTTGGACTCCCTGGCGGCGTGCGGCAAGTGCGAGCTTCCGATCGAGGGTGGCCAGCGGCAACTCGGTTTCGATTGCCAGCGCCAGATAGGCGGCGTCATAGGCGCTGAGCCCGTGCGAAGCCGCTAATGTCAGCACTGCGCCGTCCGACCCGCCGCCGGCGTCCTCCAGCGGCAATCGGCGCAGCCGTGCCATGGTGGTGGCAGCTTCGCCCGCCGCGATGCGGCCACGCCGCTCGGCCATCAATACGACGTTACGCGCCTCGTGCCAGAACAGGGAAGGGACAGGCGCCGTTGCTCCCGGCAATCGTCGCATCAGGGCGGCCGCCGCCTCACTGTCTTCATCAGGAAGAATCCAGGCAGCGGCCATGGAAAAGTCGACAACGAAAGGCATCAGACGATGATCGCCATCAAGCGCGACGCCCTCCATCGCGCCAGGCCCGAATTTCGTCCTGCGTCACGGGCTTGGCGCGAGCGCGGGCAGCGCTGATCTCTTCGATCACGGCTTCGACATCGTTGCGCCGTTGAATCCGCGACAGTTTAGCGATGGGATCGTTGCCGCGCGAAATAATCACCTCCTCGCCGGCTTCTACCCTTGAAAGCAGTTCCGAGAGATGCGTTTTGGCCTCGCCAACTTTCACCGTGATGGTCATTTCCTGTCCTTGCGCGCGTCGGGTCAACGTGGTGAGCCGTGTTCATTGCCGAGCTGAGTGTGGATTGCTCGACAATCGCTCTTGCACGCGACGATAGGCGCAATCCTGCCCCTTGGTCAAGGCTTGGTCAAGTCATTGCCGACCCCTCGCACGCCGCAAGGCGGGCCGTCTCTTGACAAGGTGAAATCGTTCTGGAGCAACGGCTTCTGATCATGCGCAGTGTCTGATTTTGCGGGCGGAAGCTTGCGCAACTTGTCGCGGTTAGCGCACTCCAGTGGATCGCGAGTGGCTATCTGACCATAGTTTGCGGGGCATTCTTCTTCGAGCGTTCGCGCTTGGACGCGCAGCGCCGACCTCTCGCCGTCTCTGTTGCCGTAGCACGACAACCTGATCACGCGGCTCTTCCCCAGGCCCGCGACCCATCTGGACAGTTCGGCCTTGCCCCAAATTGCCCTTTCAGCTGAAACGATTAGGGCGGAACGTTGCAAGCATGGGATGCGGATTGCCAGAGGCGATTTCTTTGGCAAGCAATTCGCCGACGATCAATCCAAGCGTGGCGCCGCTGTGGCTGAAGGCGACGTGAAGTCCGGCAACGGTCTCGACGGAGCCAAGCACTGGCTCGCCGTCGCCGGGGATGGGCTTCGGGCCAACTGCATAGGCAGCGAGTTGGAGCCGCGGATTGCCCTCGAGCACCGCACTAGCCTCCTCGAGCAGTCCTTTGACGGTCTTGTCGTGCACGGTGTAGGTTCCGTCAGAGTTGACCACGACTTCTTCCTCCGACCACGCCGAATCCAAAACAAGTGCGCCATCCGGCGTCAGGCGAACCGCCACGCGGGGCGTATTCAGCACGGCACGGAGCTCGGTCTTGATCGGCTTGGTCTTCAAGAGAAGTGAAATTGGCGTGGCGTCGGGGACACGAACTCCGATCTCTGCGAGCATGATAGGCGTCGCTGGCCCGACCGCAAGGACCACTGCATCCGCCTTTACCGGCACACCGTCGGCAGTGACGACGCCACGCGCGCGACCACCTGTGGCATCTATCCGGACGCGTCCAGCGTCCCGAACAAACTTGCCGCCACGGGAGCGGAACTCATTGAGCAGCAGACTGATCAAAGACGGCAGGTCAACCCATCCTTCGCCAGGATTGAAGATGGCGCCCTGGGGGGTAATTGCGCTCGCGTTGACGCCGGGCACCACTGCACCGACTTCGGCAGGGCCGAGCAGAAGCGCGTCATAACCAATATCCTGCTCCAACTGGCAGACGGACGCGATCTGGTTCGTCTCGTCATCCGCATCCCAGGTGAGGCCGCCGTCAAAGCGAAGCCACGATCCCGTTTCCGGCCTTGTGGCGGCCAGGGTCCGATAACGGTCGATGCCTGCAAGCCTCAAGCGGTGGTAGGCAGTGTCCGCACGTCGCGCTGAGTTCAGCCAGGAAAGTGAACGGCCGGATGCACCGTTGGCTGGCGCGCCGTCGTTGACAACCGTTACATCAAGGCCAAGACGAGCAAGGTGCAATGCGGAAGAGATGCCGAAGATGCCCGCGCCGATAACAACGACATGGCGCGGCTTTGGTGATGCAGTCATAGAGAAATCCTTCTTCGCAGAAGCCGGGCTGGGAGTTGTTGGATGGCTGCAGAGCGCGGCGGAACTAATAGTCGGTGAGCTTCTTCATGTAGCGCCGGCCCTCAAGCATTGGACGGCCGCGCAGGGCGGCCAGCTCGTAGGCAAAACGCCAAAGCGTGTCGAAGAAGACCAAGGGCACGAGATAGGGTTTGATGTGTTCGGACATACCACTGAGGTCGAGTTCAGCTCCATCGAGCACCAGGACGTTTTCCCGTCTGCCGTACTTGAAAAGGAAGTCTCGGGCACGTTCGGGAAGGCTCCGCGTTTCGTCCAAACCCAGCAAGACCACGAAGCAAGTATCCCGGTCGACCACCTCAAATGGGCCGTGAAAGAACTCGTTGGCGTGTATGGCCTGCGAATCGTACCACTGCATCTCCATCAACACGCAGATGGCGTACGAATAGGCCGCACCATAGCTGGCACCGCTGGCCAGTGTGTAGATCGCATTGCGCGGCGCGAAACGGGGGGCGAAGGCCTGAAACCGGTCGGCATAGGTCCGGTGCGCACGCTCGATCGCCGGCTGAAGATGGCTCAGGCTCGTCAGCAGATCGGCAGTTAGCCCGGCATCCTCCCGAGCATCGATCAGGCCGGCGAGCAACATATAGAGCACGCCGTAGTTGCTGCAGGCTGAATCGATTGCTTTGCCCGTCGTGTAGGAGGCCTGGTAGGCGACTGCGTGGTCGACCGCCAGCGCGAGGGGCGATATCTGGTCGAGCGTCATGCCGATTGTCGTTGCGCCTCGATCCTTTGCATGATTGGCCGCTCGCACAGTTTCGCGGGTGGTGCCGGTCTGCGAGCAAAGGACAACGAGCGCGTCAGGTCCCAACCGTCGCGGGTCTCGGCAGACGAACTCATCCGCGTTGTAGATGTCGCAGGCGAATGTGCCGCTGTGACGGTCGACGAAGTATTTGCCTGCCATCATGATCGAGAGCGAACCGCCGCACGCCACGAGGAATAGGTGCGAAAACTGCCTGCCCGCCGTAGCGGTCAGGGCGCGTTCCACGTCGGAGGGCAGGGCGGAAATCATGAGCTTCCTCGTCTCGTTGGCAGAGCTAGGGGGGGCCCACAATTGACAGGTGGGCGGCCATTGTGCGAACGTTATCACACCCTTTAAACTGAAAGTCCTGCAATGGTCAAGATTGCCGCGATAGGCGATAACGTGGTCGATTGTTATCTTGCTCGCGACGAGATGTATCCTGGTGGAAATTGCCTCAATGTCTCGGTTTATGTCAGCCGCTTCGGCGGGCGATCGGCCTATGTCGGAGCGATCGGCAAAGACCGGGCAGGGGACCTTATCTGCACTGCACTGGCGTCGGAGCGCGTGGACATCACCCGATTACGGCGTCTCGAGGGACCGACCGCTTACTGCCTCATAGGTCACCGCAACGCCGATCGGATTTTCCTGGACTTCGATCTCGGAGTTTCGGTGTTTACGCCGACGCAAGAAGATCTGGATTTTCTCTCGGGCTTTCAGGCCGTCCACATCGGCCAGTCCAGCGGTTTGGACCCGTGGGTTGCCGCTGTATCAAGTAAGTCACTGTTGTCTTATGATTTTTCCACGCGACGGGAACCGGGACATCGACGCGAGATTGGACCCTATTGCTATCTGGCTTGTGTCTCGGGTGACGGTCTCGACGAGAAGGAATTGGCCGCAATCGCGGCCGAATTGCTTGCATGTGGTTCAAAGTGGGTTCTTGTGACTCGTGGTCGAGCCGGCGCGGTGCTTCACGGCGACACCGTCTCTTACCGAACCCCGGCGCGGTTGGTCAAACCCGTCGACACCCTGGGCGCGGGCGACACCTTCATCGCAAGAACGCTGTTCGGCCTGCTTAAGAAGGAGGCGCCTCAAGACATCCTCGGCCATGCCGCGGACGCGGCGGCTGCTACCTGCCGGTACTACGGGGCGATCGGCCATGCGACAGCAATCGACTTAGGAAAGATGACGCCGAAGATCCCCCACGCTTAACACTGGAAACCATCTAGCTGCGAAATTCTCCGAAACAATTGACGCGAGAAATGGACAATGCTAGAGAAAATGATAACGTTCTCACCTTCCTGGCCGAACGCCGTCCAAGAGCGTTTTGATAGATGAGACGTCGAGTGGGATCGCAAGGCCGAGTTCGGCCAATCGTAAGAGGAGAAGACATGCACACGAATTCGAGCAGGCGCCTACTTTTGAAATCCGGTCTGGCGCTGACGATCGCGCTGTTGACAGGACTTGGCACGTTGGCCTCGTCAACTCAAGCAAACGCGGCGGACAACCCTTATAACCTCATCGACCCGACGGTGATCAGCGTCGGAACCATGGGCGATGCGAAACCCTATGTCTTCACCGATACCAACGGTAACTTCACCGGCTTCGACGCCGAACTCTTCCGTGATGTGGCGCGCCGGCTCGGGTTCAAGGAGGCGCAGGTCGTTTTCACCGGCCAGGAATTCTCGGCGCTGCTGCCCTCCGTTGCCAACGGCCGCTTCGATGTCGCTGTCGCCGCCATCGGCACAACGGCGCAGCGCAAGAAGACCGTGGATTTTGGCGACGGCTATCTCGCCGGCTACCTGTCGATCATTTCGGCGGATCCGGCACTGACGAGCAATGAGAGCACCGCCGGAAAGCGCATCGGCGTGATCCAGGGAACGCTGCAGGAAATCTATGCCGAGAAGAACCTCAAGGGCGACATTGTCAAATTTCCCGACAACAACACTGCGGTGGCGGCGCTGAATAACGGGACGATTGATGGCCATTTCACTGACTATGAGTCCGCCAAGCAGTATGTGGAGCGCTATAAGAACCTGAAGATAACAATGAACGTGCCGTCCTTCGATGCGCCGGCCGGGTTCGTGGTCAAGAAAGGCAACGATGCCTTCCGCGAGGCGCTCAACAAGGCGCTGCGCGAGGCCATGGACGATGGCACCTGGAAACGGCTGCATGAGAAATGGTTCCCGGGCACTCCGATGCCGGATCAATATCTGCCCAAGAAGTAAATTCGCGCGTATTCATTTTCGTTTCCGGCCGGGCCCGTCAGCAACGGTGCCCGGCCGAGTTATAGATGGACTTGATATGAGCTGGTTCGATACCTTCGCCCGCAGCTTCCTTGATTTCCAGGCGATGGCAGAAGTTCTGCCAAACATGGTGATGGTCGGCCTCAAGAACACTTTGATCCTGGCCCTTGCCTCGACGTTTTTCGGGACGCTGATCGGTATCGTCCTCGCAGTCATGGGAATTTCAGAGAACCGGCCGCTGAAACTCCTTGCCCGAGTCTACACCGATATCTTCCGTGGGCTTCCTGCCATTGTCACAATCCTGATCATTGGCCAAGGCTTCGCGCGGTTGGGCCGAGATCTGTTCGGTCCATCGCCTTATCCGCTGGGCATTCTGGCGCTCAGCCTGATCGCCGGAGCCTACATCGGGGAGATTTTCCGCGCCGGCATTCAGAGCGTCGAGCGGGGTCAGATCGACGCCACGCGCACTCTCGGTATGACGTATGGCCAAGGCATGCGCCTGGTGGTGATCCCGCAAGGCATCCGTCGCGTCCTGCCTGCACTGGTCAACCAGTTCATCGGCAATGTCAAAGACTCCAGCCTGGTCTATTTCCTTGGTCTGCTCGCCTCCGAACGCGAACTGTTCCGCGTCGGCCAGGACCAGGCTGTGCTGACCGGCAACTTGTCGCCGCTATTGCTGGCCGGAGTGTTCTATCTCGTGATCACGGTGCCGCTGACCCATCTCGTCAACTACATCGACGCGCGCATGCGCGTCGGCAAACGAATAACCGCCGTGCAGAGTGGCCTCAAGGAGGTCGCCGAGCTTGCCGAAACCGTTGTGCCGGGAACAGCGACGTTGCCTGCAGCAGCGCCCACACGCTTCAAGGGTGGCGGCATCGAGGTCAAGAATATCGACATGGCCTACGGCGCCGTCCAGGTGCTGCATGACGTCGGTCTGAAAGTGGAGCCCGGGACCGTCACCTGCCTTATCGGTCCGTCCGGATCGGGCAAGTCGACCTTGCTGCGCTGCCTCAACCGTCTCGTAGAATGTCGAGCCGGTGACATTCTGCTCGACGGCGAAAGCATCTACAAGCAGACCCCTGACCAACTCCGGCGGCGCGTGGGCATGGTTTTCCAGCAGTTCAATCTGTTCCCCGACCGTAGCGCGCTCGCCAACATCACCTTGGCGCTGCGCAAAGTTAGACGCATGTCGCGCGAGGAGGCTAATGACGCGGCCTTGGCGAGGCTAAATGAAGTCGGACTGCTGGAGCGCAAGGACCATCGGCCGGCCAATCTCTCGGGCGGGCAACAGCAGCGGGTGGCCATCGCGCGTGCGCTCGCGCTCGAACCCGAAATTATGCTGTTCGACGAAGTCACCAGCGCCCTCGATCCAGAATTGGTCAAAGGTGTCCTGAACTTGATGGCCGACCTCGGGCGGGGCGGGATGACGATGGTGGTCGTTACACACGAGATGAATTTCGCTCGCAAGGTCGCGAACCAGGTCGTGTTCATGGACGAGGGGCGGATCGTCGAGGCAGGCCGGCCAGAAGACCTATTCGACAATCCGCAGAGCCCGCGTCTTCGACGCTTTCTGTCGGAGGTGCTGTAATTCAAATGGTGTGCGCAGCGGCGGGTTCTGCGGTGTTCGGCCTTGCGGGGCGTGCCTAACTGCCGCTAGTTCGTCGCCACGACGTTGCATGGTCGGCGGGACTTGCTGGGTGACTCAAAGATCCAAAAACGCAACTATCATCGAAGTCGCTCGCCGGGCTGGAGTGAGCTCTGCCACGGCTGGGCGCGTGCTTGGTGACTACGGGTACAGCAGCCCTGAGGTCCAGGAGAAGGTGCGCGCCGCGGCATCTGCGCTGGGTTATCGGCCCAATCGCCTGGCCAAAGGCCTGATCACCGGTAAGACCCAGACTATCGGCGTTGTCGTAGGCGACATCGAAAGCCCATTCTATGCAAGCGTGCTGCGCGGAATAGGGGACGTCGCGCGCCGTGGCGGCTTCGGGGTTATCGTTACGAATAGTGACGAAAATGCCGAACTCGAGCGAGAGGCGGTGCAGCTGCTGTTGGAAAAGCAGGTCGATGGTTTAGTCGTCTCATCGACCTTCTTGGACAAGCCGGATCATCTTCGTGACGCAGTCGCGGCCGGCTGTCCCGTCGTGCAGTTCGACCGCATCGTGGCGGGCATGGAAACCGATTCGGTCGTGGTCGATAACGTTTCTGTAACGCGTAGCAGCATAGCGGCGGTCATCGCCGCCGGACACAGCCGCATCGGAATATTGGCGGAACTCGGGCCGGACCAACGCGATGATGTTGGTTCCTTTGTGACAAACGCTGATCTCTCCAGCTCCGACGTTCGCTACCATCATCCAAGCTGGCAACGGTTGTTGGGTTATCTCGAAGCCCATCGCGCTGCGGGCATTTCGCCGGATCCACAGTTGATCCGCCGCGTGGCGGTCTATTCCAGCGAGGCAGCCCGAAAGGAGGCACTCGATCTGCTGACAATGCGCAATGCGCCGTCCGCCCTGTTTACCGCCGACGGTGTGATGTCGACAGGCGTTCTGGAGGCGACATCCGCACTGAAGCTTGCGATTCCGGGAGAGGTTTCGCTGCTTTGCTTCGACGATCTCGACTGGATGCAGTTCGTGGCCCAAGGTATCACAGCCATCGCGCAGCCGGCGCATCTGATCGGGGCGACGGCAGCCGAGCTTCTCTTGAAGAGGCTGGCTGGCGACACCGCACCGTTTGAACACCGTGTCCTCGCGGCTCGCCTGGTGAACCGTAATTCGATTGCGGTTCATCTCAACCGCAACGCCCCTGATCCGGCCGCGACGGTGTAGCTGGAGCCGAATTGCCGCGCCTCTTTGTGTCGAGGTCGATCCCATGCAGCGGCTGAATGATAGCTCAAGCGTATTGCTGGGTAGGACTTTTGTCGCTTGCGATGCCCAGCGTGAGCTGCGCCAGAAATCGGGCGAGCCCATCCGGGTTCCGAAACCTAATCACTTGCGGTCGCAGTAGTATGGCTTGGTCGTTGAACGCAAAGGCTGCCCGATTTCGTTCCGCGATGGGTACAATTATAGATCAAGCAAAATGTCGCCTTGTGGGCGGCTGCAGCACGCCAGGATGTAGCCTGCCGCTTTGTCCTCCAACGTCAGTCCGCCTAGGTCATCCATGACGACTTCGCCAGACAGCTTGGCGATCCGGCACGTACCGCAAACTCCCTGCTGGCAAGCGGTTGGGACATAGACGCCACATTGGCGCGCCGCTTCCAGCAGGGTCTCTCCGGGCGCGCAGTGATATGCAAGGCCGGAGCGGGCGAAGCGGACCGAAGACGAAACCTTTGAATCCGATAGCGAACGCGAAAAGTTGCCGCCCCCGAAGCTCTCCTCATGATACTGTGAAGGGGCGAGCCCGATTGCATCGAGGCAGCTGCGTGCAGCCTTCATGTAGGACTCCGGCCCACAGGCAAAAATCGTGCGGCTATGGAGATCGGGAACCAAGGTCAGGAGCATCTCACTGTTAATTCGCCCGGTTGGACCCGTCCAGGCCGGGTCTCCATGACTGCAAATGCAAGTCACATGAACATTGGGAAAGCGAGCGGCAAGTGCGTCCAGTTCGAGCCGAAAAATGATGTCGTCCGGCGTTCTCGCACTATGAATGAAGTGGATATCCTGGTTTGTTGCGCGGTCGGTAAATGCCCGCAGCATTGACATGACGGGAGTTATCCCGCTGCCACCTGAAAGGAAGAGGGACTTTGCATGCGGCAGATCGTCGAGATTGAACGAGCCGAGCGGCCCTTCGATCTCGATCCCATCGCCCGGCTTCAAATTGTCATGGAGCCAATTCGAAACGAGCCCGCCCGGCGTCCGTTTCACGGTGATCTGCAGGTCGAGCGGTCGCGTCGGCGGTGACGAAACAGAGTAGGAGCGCGTCACCGCGGCCCCCTCGATCCTCAGGTGCACCACAACATATTGGCCAGCGCTGAAGCAGAACATCCGATCTGAAGCGGGTGTGAGAACGAACGTTTTCACATCGTGCGTCTCGTCGATCACGCGCCGGCAGAGCACAAGCTGCGGCGTGGGCTGTGCCCACTGCCGGTGAAGCTTTGTTGGGGCGAAGCCGGGGGCTCCTAAGGCCGCGTGTGCGTTCATTATTCAACTCGGGTTTGAAGTCGAGCCAAGATGCCACTTCAAAACCCGCTGAACAGCCGCGCAATCTTACCTTTATGATCGGTAATTTCGATTAAACTTCCAGAGACATTACAGCCACCTGGAGAGCTCGGATGCCCTTGCGAATAATGGGTTCGTGTTTGCGGCGCGCAAGGATCGCGGTGTGGACTGGCTGGTGCAGCGTCGGCGCTCCCTCGACGAGGAACGATGGGAGCTCGGCCGTGAACCGGCGCGCATCGTCGCTGCGCATGTAGCAGGTGCCGCCCGTTCGTCGCAGCATGATCTCCGCCAGAGTTTCCGATCCCGTCGAAAGCCGACAGATCGCAAGCTCGGCCAGCAGCTCTGCGTGCGTCTTTTCCAGCACCGCGGTGTAGCCTGGGCGAATGTAGGTTTCAGGGTCGACATCAGACAGCGTTCTGGCAGCCGTCGAAACCATCACATATTCCTCGACCATCAGATGCTCGTAGGCGATCTCAGGCAGGTAGCGAGGCGCATAAAGCACGGCAATATCGAGATTTCCCATGCTTAGGTCGCTGACCATCTGGTTCGAATAGTCCGACTCGACATGGATCGAGGATTTTGGAAGCGCCTGGCACAGTGTCTCGACCCATCCCGGCAGGACCGAACGGGTCATCCCCACCTGTGCGGCGATGCGCAACGTGCCCTCGAAACGGTTGAACGCTCGCACATCGTGTCGAGCTTGCGACCACGTCGACAGCAAGGATCTGGCATAGGCTTCGAACCGCCGCCCGGCGGCTGTCGGCTCAGCGCCGGCGCGCCCGCGCAGAAAGAGCTCGGACCCGATCGCGCTCTCCAGATTCTTGATGCGGGTGCTGATCGTCGACTGGGTCAACCCCAGCCGGTCGGCGGTACGATTGAAATTTCGCGACTCGATGATGTCGAGAAAGGTTTCGATGTGATCTAGCTGCACATGACCTCCGATCGAAAAAGTCGATCATATTGCGCAGGATCATAAGCTTGATCAAACAATACTCAAGGCGGAAGCTGCACGCGGTGAAATCGGCCGGCAGATCGTCCAGGCTGAAGCTACGGAGCTGAGCAACGTGTTCATAGTCGACTGCGATTGTCACAATTACTGGTCGAGCGCGACTGTATTGGAGCCTTACCTTTCCGGCCTATGGAAGGACATGTTCGTTGAAGGCGAGAAGACAGGTCCCGTTGGCGCCTTCCCGCATGGCCATCGTCCCTGGTTTCATCCGCAGGACTTCTCACGCAAGGACGTCCGTCCGAAAACAGAAGCCGACAACTATCTCATCATGAAGGAAAAACACCTCGACAAGTACAAGGTCGACGTGGCGATCCTGACCGGCGATGAGCCGATCGAGGCTTCCACCCTCGCCAATCCCTATTATGCCAGCGCCCTCGTCAGCGCCTACAATGACTATCAGATCGACCAATGGCTGCCGAAGGACGATCGCTTCATGGGCTCGATCATTGTCGCGCCACAGGATCCGAAGCTCGCGGCCGCCGAGATACGCCGTCTGGGCAATCACCCGCGCATGGTTCAGGTTCTCGCTTCGCAAGGCTCCGTCAAGCCCTATGGCGATCCGTTTTACCATCCAATTTATGAGGCTTGCGCCGAGGTGGGGCTGCCCTTTGCCATTCATCTGGGCGGCCATGGCGGCGTGAATTCGACCGCGATTGCTCCGGCCCCGACGACATTCTTCTGGGAGACCCATGCCATCCTGCACATGTCGGCCATTTCGCATGTCGCAAGCATGATTGCGCATGGCGTCTTCGAAAAATGGCCGGACCTCTACTTCGTGGTCATCGAATGCGGCGTCGCCTGGGTGCCATCGGTATTGTGGCGCCTGGACGCCGACTACAAAGCCCTACGCAAAGAGACGCCATGGCTAAAGATGCTGCCGTCCGAATATTGCCGGCGCAACATCCGCTTTTCCACGCAGCCGCTGGAGCAGCCCGCAAATATTCAGCATCTCTGGTCCACTCTCGAGGCGATGGACGGCGAAAATACGCTGATGTTTGCCTCCGACTATCCCCATTGGGACTATGACGATGCCAACACGCTGCAAATCCCTCCTGCCTGGAAGAGCAAGATCATGGGGCTGAATGCGCTGGAGGTTTACAAGCGCATCCCGCGCGCGCAAGCGGCGAATGCTGCCTGAGGAAGCAGACGATGCCCGAGAAGACATACATCTGTAGAGTCGAAGAGATCGAAACCGGATCTCCCTTCATCGCCAAGATCCGCAGCCTTTCGGTCGGCGTTTTTCGCATCGGAGATTCATTCCACGCGCTGCTGAATGTTTGTCCGCACCGCGGCGCTCCCCTTTGCGAGGGGCCGCAATGTGGAACAACTGCACCGGTCGAAGAGGCGCAGTTCATCTATCACCGCCAAAACGAGATCGTGCGCTGCGCCTGGCATGGCTGGGAATTTGATATCAAATCGGGCGCGGCCCTGGTCGATCCGTCCGTTCGCGCGCGCACATTTCCAGTAACGGTCGAGGCGGGCAGCATCTATGTGACGGCCTGATTGAGGTACGGATTCGAAAAGTAGCAGAAAGGGTGATCGCGGTTAACGGGCAGATTTCTTCACAGGGTGCGGCACGAACAATAACGCGGAAAATCCGCAATGGGAGAGTCAAATGTCAGAATCTGGATACAAGCTTGGTATCGCTCAAAGCCTGATCGGTCGCGGCAAGATTTCCCGTCGCGACTTCATTCATCTTGGGCTGGCCGCTGGGCTGACGGTCACCGCTGCGGATAAGCTCTTCGTCAGCACGGCCCGGGCCGAACCGCTGCAGGGCGGCTTCGCCAAGCTCGGAATGGCACATGGCGCAACGACGGATTCGATCGATCCGGCCGGCTACCCGGACACCTTCACACAGACAGCGTTCTCGGGCTCGATGTCCAACAGCCTCACCGAGGTCGACGCCAAAGGCAACGTCCAACCGGACCTTGCCGAGAGCTTTGAATCGTCCGATGGCGCCAAAACCTGGGTCTTCAAGCTTCGCAAGGGCGCAACCTTCCACAACGGCAAGAATGTGACGGCGGACGATGTCGTGACTTCGCTTCGCTATCATAGGGGCGACGAAACCAAATCGGCGGCGAAGCCGCTGCTTGAGCCCGTCGCCAGCATCAAGGCGGATGGCCCCGAAACGGTTGTCTTCACGCTGAAAAGCGGCAACGCCGACTTCCCCTACATCATGAGTGACTACCATCTGGTCATCATGCCGGCCAAGGACGGCAAGGCGGATTGGGGATCGGGCGTTCGCACCGGCGCTTTCGTGCTTGAGAATTTCCAGCCCGGCGTTTCGGCCAAACTCAAGCGCAATCCGAACTACTTCAAGAACGGCAAACCCTATCTCGACGAGGTGGAGTTCATCGCCATCACCGATCTCGCCGCTCGCATGGCCGCGCTATCGACGGGGGAGGTGGACTATATTGGCCGCGCCGACCTTAAGACCCTCGGCATGTTGAAACGCAACCCCAAGGTGGAGATCGTCGAGGTCACCGGCTATGGCCATTACACCTTGCCGATGAATGTCACGATGGCGCCGTTCGATAATCCGGATGTCCGGATGGCCTTAAAGTGGGCGATCAACCGTCAGGAGATCGTCGACAAGATCTTTCTCGGTCACGCCACTGTGGCCAATGACAACCCGATCGCGCCGGCGATTAAATTCGCCACGAATCCGCAGCCGCAGCACAGTTTCGATCCGGAGAAAGCCAAGCACTATCTGAAAAAGGCTGGAATGGAGAAACTGAAGGTGGACCTCTCGGTCGCCGATGCCGCTTTTGCAGGCGCGGTGGACGCGGCTGCGCTGATCCGCGAGACGGCAGCCCAGTGCGGTATCGACGTAAACGTCGTGCGCGAGGCCGAGGACGCCTATTGGGACAATGTCTGGCTCAAGAAACCTTGGTGCGCTTCCTATTGGAGTGGTCGCGCCACGGCCGACTGGATGTTCACGCAAGCCTTCGCCGCCGATTCCAGCTGGAACGAGTCGTTCTGGAAAAATCCCCGCTTCAACGAGTTGCTTGTCCAGGCGCGCGCCGAGACGGATGAGGCCAAGCGGGCGGCAATGTATGCCGAGATGCAGCAACTGACGCATGATGATGGCGGCAGCATCGTGCTGGTCTTCAACAATTTCGTCAGCGCCAAATCCAACAAGCTCGCACATGGCGAAGTGGCGCCGAACTGGGAGAACGATGGACTGAAGATGGCCGAACGCTGGTGGATCGCCACTGCGTGAGAGAGCGGGCCGGACCCGCGATGGCTACTGGGCTTCGGCTTGCAGCCGCGTGCCCTGCCGGCAGGGCAGCGACGGCAACGGGAAACGCGAGCAAATGAACCCGGTCGCAAGAACGGTTCTGCAGCGCCTTGGCCTCGGCCTGGTCACGCTGTTCATCGTCTCCATCATTATCTTCTCTGCGATTGCAATGCTGCCGGGCGACTTCGCCAAGGCGATGCTCGGACAATCCGCGACACCCGAAACGGTCGCCGCCTTCCAGCGAGAAATTGGCATCGACCGTCCGCCTGTCGAGCGTTATTTCGTCTGGGTCGGGCAGATGCTCCACGGGGATTTCGGCTCTTCGTTCGCAAGCCGCACCGGATATCGGCGCACCGTCGCCGAGATCATCGCGCCGCGCCTTTACAATACGATGTTCCTCGCATCGATGACCGCGCTGATCGCAGTTCCGCTCGCCTTGGGACTGGGCATCCTCGCTGCGCTCCACCGCAATGGCTGGTTCGACCGGGTGGTCAACGCAGTGACGCTGACAACCATTTCGTTCCCGGAGTTCTTCGTCGCCTATATGCTTGCCTACCTGGTCATCTCGCGCGACACATTCATCGGCTCCGAGTTCGCACAATCCCTGCCGCACTGGCTTGCAGTGTCACTGAACTGGATACTTAACGCAGTTCCCAAGTTCCCGACATTGTCGAACGTGAACGACCAGACGCCGTTCTGGGATCAAGTCTGGAGAGTAGCCTTGCCGGCGACCACGCTTACGCTCGTCATCGTCGCACACATGATGCGCATGACACGAGCGGCGATCATCAACATGCTTGCAAGCCCCTATATCGACATGGCGCGTCTCAAGGGAGTCTCGCCGATGGCCATCGTACTCAGGCATGCCTTGCCCAACGCATGGGCTCCGATCGTCACGGTGGTGGCCTTCAATCTTGCTTATCTCGTCGTCGGAGTGGTCGTCGTCGAAGTGGTGTTCGTCTATCCCGGCATCGGTCAGCTGATGGTCGACGCGGTCAAATCAAGGGATGTTCCGGTTGTCCAGGCTTGCGCCTTGATTTTCGCGGCGACCTATATCCTCCTTAATCTGACCGCCGACATCATTTCCATCGCCACCAATCCCAGGCTCTTGCATCCACGATGACCAGCTACGAACCCATCGCGCAGGTTCACAGGCTGAGGCGCTCGCGCGCCACCCGGGCCAAAACGGCGCTGAGGAAGGCACCCTTCAGTGCCTGGTTCGGCATCCTCGTGATCATTGGCTATGTCGTCGTTGCGGTCTTCGCGCACTGGATCGCCCCATACGGCGAAACACAGGTCTTCAGCGAGGCCTTCGCACCGTGGAGCCAGCAGTTCAAATTGGGAACCGACCAGCTCGGCCGCGATATGCTCACACGCTTGATTTACGGTGCGCGCAACACCATCGGTATAGCCGTCGCGACTACATTGCTGTCCTTCGCAGTCGGCGTCTCGCTAGGCCTTCTTGCCGCGTTGTATAGAGGATGGCTCGACCAGATACTGTCGCGTGCGGTGGACGTCTTGATGTCGATCCCAAGCCTTATCTTCGCCCTGGTGCTGCTTTCGATCTTCGGCTCGTCGATCACAAGCCTGATAATCATCATTGCGCTGCTCGATTCTACCCGTGTCTTTCGGCTCGCACGCGCCGTCGGGCTTAACGTGGCGGTAATGGACTATGTCGAAGTGGCGCGATTGCGCGGCGAAGGCCCGAAATGGATCATCGCCAAGGAAATCCTTCCCAACGTGATGCCGCCGCTGGTCGCGGAGTTCGGCTTGCGATTTTGCTTCGTATTCCTTACGATCGCGGCACTGTCCTTCCTGGGGGTCGGTATTCAGCCACCGACCGCCGATTGGGGATCGATGGTGCGCGAGAATGCGACCCTGATCACCTACGGCGATGTCACGCCGCTGCTGCCGGCCGGCGCGATTGCCCTCCTCACGGTCTCTGTGAATTTCGTCGTGGACTGGTTCCTGCATGCAACAAGCGGGTTGCGGGATGAAAAATAGCGCTCCCGGATTGCGCGAAAAAGGCAAGGATCTGCTTCAGATCCGCAATCTGCATGTGGAGGGTTTCTCGGACGAGCGGTGGTATCCCATTGTCCGCGGGGTCGATCTGGCGCTGAAGCGGGGGGACGTTCTTGGCCTGATCGGCGAGTCAGGCGCCGGCAAATCCACCATTGGCCTCGCGGCGATGGGTTACGCCAAGCCGGGCTGCCGTATTACACAGGGCTCGATCCTGTTCGACGGGATCAATCTTCTGGCACTAAGCGAAACAGGGCGGCGTCGCCTCAGAGGCTCCCGTATCGCCTATGTCGCGCAAAGCGCGGCGGCCTCTTTCAATCCGGCCCATCGACTCCTCGATCAGACTGTCGAAACCGTGGTGGCGCATGGGATTGCCAGCCGAGAGAAAGCGAACCGGAGTGCGGTCGATCTTTATCGGCGTCTTCAGCTTCCAGATCCGGAGACCATTGGCTTTCGCTATCCTCACCAGGTTTCCGGCGGACAATTGCAACGGGCGATGACCGCGATGGCGATGGCTTGCCGTCCGGACCTCATCGTCTTCGACGAGCCAACGACGGCGCTCGATGTGACAACGCAGGTCGAAGTTCTCGCCTCCATTCGCAACATCGTGGAGGAGTTCAACACCGCTGCAATCTATGTGACGCATGATCTGGCGGTGGTGGCGCAAATGGCGGACCGCATCATGGTTTTGCGCCATGGACTAACCGTGGAGGAGGCAGAAACGCGCCAGATGCTCGCCTCGCCCACCCAGGAATATACCAAGACGCTCTGGGCCGTGCGCAAGCTCGCCAAGCCCGAAGTTCCGGCCGATGAATATTTGCTTACGATAGACAACGTCACCGCGGCCTACGGCCGGGCGGTTAAGGTGCTCCAGGATGTCTCGATCAAAGTTCCACGCGGAAGAACAGTGGCTGTGGTCGGCGAGTCCGGTTCCGGGAAATCGACGCTCGCTCGCGTCGTTACCGGCCTGCTGCCCCCGCTTTCGGGGTCGATTTCCTTTGCCGGCCAGGCCCTTTCCAAGACCGTGAAGTTGCGCCCAAAAGAGATCCTGCGACGCATACAGATGATTTATCAAATGCCCGACAACGCCCTAAATCCGCGCCAGACGGTCGAAGAAGTTATAGCTCGTCCGCTTGAATTCTACCTTGGCCTCAAGGGTGCACAACGGGATCGGCGGATCGGCGAACTCATGCACATGGTCGAGATGAGCGAAACTTACCTGGATCGTCTGCCGGCCGAACTGTCGGGAGGCCAGAAGCAGCGCGTTTGCATCGCCCGGGCGTTGGCCGCCGATCCGGAGCTGATAATCTGCGACGAGATCACGTCCGCGCTCGACCAGATTGTGCAAGAGGAAATCCTGAAGCTCTTGATCCGACTTCAGCGCGAGCTCGGCATGACCTACATTTTCATCACCCATGACATTGCCACCGTGCGGGCGATCGCCGACGAAATTGTGGTCATGCACCAGGGTAAAGTCGTTGAGCAGGGATTAAAGAGCGAAATTCTCACGCCGCCGCATGCCCCCTATACCGAACGGCTTCTGTCCTCCGTGCCGGAAATGGATCCGGATTGGCTCACAAGGCTGCTCGCCAGCCGGACGATGTGATCGTCGGGCAGAGTGTTCTTCCATATCGCCACGGTTTACAGTCTCGCGGAAGGCGCTCGGCGAGACCGCGCTCGGTCGCAAACGGACAGCGCGCGTCGCCCCGTCCATACGAGGATAGGCGCCCTTTGCCGTCACTCGGTTTTCTGAGAGCATGATGGAGTACGCGCAATCCGGGAGCCGATACTCTATGCCAACAGAAATCGATGCTAGTGTAGCGCCGGTGGTTTGCCGAAGACCTGCGTGTCGCATCACCTGTCTTGCACAATCCTGCGGTCATCGAGGCCTTTGCAAGGGTTCCGCGCGAACACTACCTTGGCGACGGGCCATGGCGTATCCATTCGAGATTGCAAATCGGGGCGGTCCATACCAGCCCTTCAGCCGCACTTCATGAGATCTACCACGACGTTCTGGTCTTGCTTGACGAAAAACGCGGACTGAACAGCGGCTTGCCGTCGCTTTGGGCACTGGTTTTCGACCATCTGAACATCACTCCCGGCCAGACCGTCCTTCAGGTGGGCGCCGGTGTCGGCTATTTCACCGCCATCCTCGCTGAACTGACGGGTTCTGCAGGACGCGTGATTGCATATGAGATCGACGAAGAACTAGCTCGGCGCGCGCAAGGCAATCTCGCTCATTATGCGCACGTCGAAGTGACGTGCGGTGATGCAACGCAGGCAATTGATCTGCCAGACCTCGATGTCGTGATCGCCTTTGCCGGAGTGACGCACGTGCCGGAACGGTGGCTTTCAAATTTGTCCGACGCTGGCCGGATGGCATTGCCGTTCACGGGTGAAGACCGACGAGGTTTCATGATGCTTCTGGAAAGGGCTGGCGATACGTTTCCCGTACGATCACTTGTGCCATGCGGATTTTACCCCTGCAACGGAGCCAGGCGCAGTGACGAAGAAAAGGCCTTGATGGTCGCCCTCAAGGCTGCGCGAGGCAAGGTCACCCGTCTCGCGCAATATCACCGAGGGCGACCGAAAAATGGCATCGAGAACGCTTGGTTGGTGACCGACACATACTGGATTTCGAAAGCCTAGAGATCGATGTCGCTTTTGCGTGTCACCGTCGTAGCGTGCGGCACGGCTTTCCACGAGCGATCTATGCCGGCGGGAGCAGTCCGAAACATCATTATTGCGTCCGAAATTTCCCCGATCCGCGCGTGGGGATTGCAGCCGCGGTCCTGGCCGGCTGCAGCGCAGCCTTCTTCTTATGCGAAGACGGACTGGAACTATACTGCGCAGCATGATCAGCCGTCGAGGCGTCTCCGACCAGCGCCGCAAGGTCAGTCTCATCGAGCGTCTCGGTCTCGAGCAGCCTGCGTGCCGCCCTTTCCAGCACGTCGCGCCGCTCGGTGAGCAGGCTGACGGTTCGTTCGAACGCGGCCTCCACAATGTCGCGCACTTCCGCGTCGATGGCATCGGCGGCGGCTTCGCCGTAATCGTGCTCGCGCGGTCCGCCGGCGAGCGGGTTGGGGCTCAGGAAGGAGCGTGGGTCCTTTTCCAACGCCACGTGCCCGAGTTTTGCCGACATGCCGTAACGCGTCACCATGGCGCGCGCTATGTCGGTTACCTTGGCGAGATCATCGGCGGCTCCGGTGGACAGATGGCCGAATACGATCCATTCGGCCGCCCTGCCGCCGAGCAGCACTGCCATTTTGTTGTCCAGCTCCTCGCGTGTCATCAGGAAGCGATCCTCGGTCGGACGCTGGATAGTGTAGCCGAGCGCGCCGACGCCGCGTGGTATGATCGACACCTTGTGCACCGGGTCGACGCCAGGCAGGGCCATGGCTACCAGCGCATGACCCATTTCATGGTAGGCGACGATCTCGCGCTCCTTCGGGTTCAGGAGCCGGTTGCGTTTCTCCAGTCCCGCGACGATGCGCTCCACCGCATTGTTGAAATCTCCCATCATTACCGCATCCGCCTTGCGGCGCGTGGCGAGCAACGTCGCCTCGTTCACGAGATTGGCCAGGTCAGCACCGGTGAAACCGGGCGTCAGCGCCGCCACTTTTTCCGCGTCGACATCCGTCGCCAGCTTGGCCTTGCTCATGTGAACCTGCAGGATCTTGATGCGACCCTGCTTGTCGGGCCGGTCGACCAATACCTGGCGGTCGAAACGGCCGGCGCGCAGAAGTGCCGGATCAAGGATCTCAGGACGGTTCGTCGCGGCCAGCAGCACGACGCCGATCTGTGGATCGAAACCGTCGAGTTCGACCAGAAGCTGGTTGAGCGTCTGCTCCTTTTCGTCGTGGCCGCCGACCATGGTCCCGCGGGCGCGGCCAAGAGCGTCGAGCTCGTCGATGAATATGATTGCGGGAGCCTTGGACCGCGCCTGCTCGAAAAGATCGCGCACGCGCGCGGCCCCGACCCCCACGAACATCTCGACGAACTCCGAACCGGAGATCGAGAAGAACGGGACCTTGGCTTCGCCGGCGACGGCCTTGGCGAGCAGAGTCTTGCCCGTGCCCGGCGGTCCGACCAGCAGCACGCCTTTGGGCATGCGGCCTCCGAGGCGGCCGTATTCGCCCGGGTTCTTGAGAAAATCCACAATCTCCTGCAGCTCGGCCTTGGCTTCATCGACCCCCGCCACATCGTCGAACGTCACGCCGGTATTGGCTTCGACATAGACCCTGGCCTTGCTCCTGCCAATTTGCATCAAACCTCCGACGCCGCCGTCCATGCGTCTTAGAAGCAGCATCCACAAGCCAAAGAAGACGAGCACCGGCACAACCCAGGAAAGCAGGTCGCTCAGGAAGGTGCTTTCGACCTGGCCGGTCACAGTGACACCGTGCTCCTGCAGGTCACGGGCGAGGTTCGGCTCGACGCGTGTGGTGATGAATAGCGGCCTGCCGTCTTGCGGCTCCTTGAAGCGGCCCTGGATGAAGCGGTCCGAAACCTGCACCTCGGCGATTTTGCCGGCGTTCAGCAGGGTCTCGAACTGGCTGTACGGAATCTGGGCGACGTGCTGCGTCGTGGCATAGATATACTGGACGACCATCACGCCCACGAACGCCGCGACCCAGTACCAGATATTGAACCGCGTCTTTCTGTTGCTCATGTCCATGGCGGCCTCCACAGGGAACCGGATATAGGTCGCCAAGCCCGCGCGGCATCGGTGCAGGCCAGGTACGGCGCAAAAAAGTGGGAAGCCCAGACCAGCCGGCGACGATACTGGGTCTGCATTGTCCTTTCCTGCGCGGCATGCCCGGCATGCCGTTTTCCTCCGCCGGATAGACCCCCTTCAAAACGTCGTTGAAATGATGGCTGACGGCCGCATTGCACTCGCAGGCAAGCGCCTGCGACCGGTGGCGGTTGCTGCTCTGCAGCAACGCCAGGCAGTTCCAGACAACATCTGCGCCGGCATGCGGCCGCTTTTCCGCATCGCAAGGATTCAACACTCAGGCGAGAGCCGGACCTATGGAACCCTACATGAATGGACGCGGAGAGAACGCGCCAGTCCTCGCCCCCCGGCGCGTGCCGCCCCGGCGGGCGGATGCCTCGGATACAGAGAGTGGCCGCGTTCAACTCAAAGTCGATCGACGGATGCTGTAAAACCGGTGACCGCGATACTTTCGATTTCACGACCGCGACCGGCGCCGGGAAGCTTCTCCAATTGATCCAATTGGCGCAACGCGTCCATGATGGCATCGAAGCTGACCGGTTCGGTTGCGCCCGGCGGCATGCGCAGCGCCGGCACCGATTCCACTGCACAGGCATCCGATGCCCATGACGAAAGGATTGCACGCTTCTCCTGGAAGTCCAGCGTCACGTCGGTCAGCACGTTCTCAGGTCGCTCGAAATGCCGTGCCGGATGGAGCAACCGGTCAAGAAAAACATCAGGGCCCTCGGGCCCGATTGGGGGAAAACTCGTCGAAATGGCTCCTTCCATCGATAGTCCTCCGCTTTGAATAGTCTCCTCTGTTGACGTCGTCTGTGGTGGCTGTCGCGATTTCCACCAGCTGAAAATTTTGGAGAGTTTCGACCAAATTTCAATGGCTCCGCAACGCCACATCCTCGCAGTTCCGCCCGCCATCAACATTTTTTCGAACCGGTGAAACAATCGGCGTGAATGTCAGTTCTTGCGCCTGGGACAAGTCGCGCGGCAGCGCCAGGGCGGTCGGGCGGGAGAACCAATCATTTCTTACATTTCCAGGAAGCGACTGTGCATTGGCTTGGTCGCAGGAATTTTGATGCTCTCGGCTGGCGGCTTTGCTCCGGTTTCAGTACAGGAAATCCCGAATGACTTCGGCGCAATCCTGCGTCAGAAGCTGCCGGCCGTGGTCGCGAGCCCGGGCAAGATTACCGGTTTCGCGCTCTATTATCGAGGCCGACCAGCAAATGGCCGCGAGAATGCCTGGCTGATGAGGGACACATGCTGGAACTCGAAAGCCTGGCGATCGATATCAATCTCGCGTGTCGCCGCCGTAGGGCGTGGCACGCATTGAAGGGCGTTCCACGAAGGAGCTATACCATTGTGCCAGTCGTGGCCTTCCCTGCAGGAAGTCGGGCAGTCCGCGGAATTCCAGCCAGCTTAGACAAGTGGCGAGCGCGATGTGGCCGACATGGAGCGGCGCGTCGAATTCGACCTCGCTTTCCACGAAGTCATAGGATTCGATAAGCTTCATCGTCATGCCTGCACCCAAGGCGGGATAACGCAGATGTTCAGGGCGACGCTCGTTTTCCCAGCGGATGGAAATGCCTGCGTCGCACATGCCGCCGGCAAGCGCCTGGAGGCGCAGGGCGGACCATTTGGCCCGCCCTGTTTCGGGGATGAGCCGACGACTGCTTTCAAGGTTGTCGAGATAGTCGCAGATTACGCCCGAATCGAAGAGAGCATAGCCGTCGTCGACAACGAGAACGGGCACCTTGCCAAGCGGATTGATCGCAAACACATCATCGTTGCGATTGATGGGGCTCGTCTCCTGATGAATGACGCGCAGACGTCCGGCAAGCCCAGTCTCGTGGGCAAAGACCAGAACCTTACGCGCGTAGGGAGAGTGGGTCTGGTAGATGAGTTTCATGGACCCGTTCTGCGTTGGGTCTGGAATGCGGACATATCGAGCAGTGCGTGGCCCAGCCGCTCTTCCGTTCAATGATCCCGGGTCCGGTGCCATCGTCCTGCGTCCTTCTCCAGTTCGGCCTCGGTCACGATAATGAGCACCCGGCTCGATTCGTCGAGCGCAAGCTCCTGCGACAGGCCGTAAGCCGCGACGGCGGTGGCGAGGCCGGCGAGGCCGGCGGCACCCGACGGGGTTGTGTCTGGACCGTTTGCCTCACGAAGCCGGCTCTTCGCGTCGGCAAGCGCCGCTTCGGACACGGTTATGACCCGAGCGTTGCCTTGGCGCAGTACGTCGAGCGCCGATGCCGCTGCTTCGCCACAGGCGAGCATGTCTGCCGATGTCTTGAGATCGCCGGGTATCCGCACCGACCGTGCTTTCGACAGCGCGGCCGCGACGCAGGCTGCGGCCTCTGGTTCTACCACGACGATCATGGCCGGAGGCATCAGCCAGTCCTTCAGTCCAGTCGTCAGGGCGGCGGCAAGTCCACCGACACCGGCCTGCACGAAAAGGTGGGTTGGCCTCAGATGGCCAATCTCGTCGACTTGGCGACGGATTTCCGCGGCAATCACGCCATAGCCAGCGACGACATCAGCGACCGCTGGATCATCCGGGTCGCTCGAGGTATCGGCCACCAGAATGCCTTCCCCGGCGCGGGCTGCCGCAGAGGCCCGATCGACGGCATCGTCATAGGTGCCGTCGACCCACACGATTTCGGCGCCTTGGGACTCGATACGCCGCACCCGGCCCGCAGGGACGCCCGTATGGAGGTATATCCTTGCCCTCCCGCCGGCAAACTTCGCCGCCGCGGCGACGGCAAGTCCGTGATTGCCGGCGCTGGCTGTGATTAGCGCCGGCAGCGGCGTCTGGGCCCGCTCTGGATCGAGCAGTTCATCGATATCCATCCCGGTAGCGCGAGCGAGAGCGCACAGACCGGCATAGGTGCCGCCGAGGGACTTGAAGCTGCCCAGGGCACGGTGGCCCTCGTTCTTGGCAAGCACCTGGGCCACATCCAGGCTCGCAGCCAGGCTTGGCAGGTCGAGCAGCGGTGTCGGTGCATAAAACGGCGACAGGCGCTGTAACAGCGCCGCAATGAGATCAGGGCCAAGGCCCGGCTGTGTGTCTGTGGTCATGAGGCGAAATTCTATTCCCGAAACGATGGCGCTTGGCGCCTATTGTCGTTGCCCAGCTGCCTGATTTCGTCATAGATGCCTGTCCAAATGACGAAAACCGCCGCCCTCGATCGCTTCGACCATGTGCTGCTGTCGCTGGTTCAGCGCGACAACCAGATCCCGGCGCGGCGTCTCGCCGAGCAGGTCGGGCTTTCCCAGAGTGCGGTCCTGCGCCGCCTGCGCCGGCTGCGGAAGGATGGCGTGATCGCGGCGGATATTGCCGTCATTCGTCCGGCGGCCGTGGGCCTGCCGCTAACCATCCATGTGCTCGTTTCCCTGGAACGGGAGAGCGCTGTCGAGTTGGACGCCTTCATCGGCAAGCTCCGCGGGCGCTCGGAGGTTCGTCAGGCCTGGTATGTCACCGGTGAAGCCGATTTCGTGCTCCTCCTGCAATTGCCGGGGATGGAGGCGTACGATGTCTTCGCGCGGGAAGTCTTCCACGCCAATTCGAACGTGAGGGCGTTCCGCACCATCGTGACAATGCGGGAAGTGGTTGGCGCAGCGGATGCGCAGCCACTATCCACTGCCTGAGTTGCGGCGTGCCCCCGGCAAGCTGACTGCCCTGCTTGACCCGGAATTCTAGTCAAGGGCGCGAACCCGATTGAAGTTCGCTACACGCATCCCGTATCTACTCACCCGCCGCACCGAGCTAATCGCTGCCGCCAAGATGCTTCGCGAATGTCTGCCCCTGGCGCAAATTACTTCCACTCGTGCGTAGAAGAATATCCATGTATGAAACGGGGGGTGCAACTCGCTCCCGTATATTGATCGTCCAACGGCGGCATGAATTTCGGAAGGGATATGAGAGCCAACACTTCAGGATCTCCCGGTGATGAGGCGCACTCTACCCGCAGCAGAATCAAAGAGGTCGCGGCCGAGTTCTATGTCCTGCGCGGCCACGATGGTTTCAGCTTCGGCGATATAGCGACGGCAATCGGCACGACGCGCGCCAACATCCATCATCACTTCGGCAACAAGCGTCAGCTGATGGAGGAATTGATCGCGGACTTCGCCGCCAACGCCGAGGCCCGCATCAAGCGCTTTTGGACGACCCCCGATATCCGGTTCTTCGACCGTCTCGATATGCAGCTCGAGGATCTGCGCCGCTTCTACGAACGTTTCAACGCTGAGAAGGGAGCCCGCAATATGTGGAGCCCGCTTTCGCGCCTTCGCCACGACCTCCCGGTTCTCGGCGAACCAGCGGAACGTGCCCTGGAGCGCGTCAATCGGGTCTATGATCAGAGCCTGCGTCATGCGGTGGACCAGGCGGTGAAGGACGGAGAGCTTTCCTCCGACACACTCAGCGACGAGCTCGTGCACATGCTGCGCATTACCCTTCTGTCCTGTCCACCGATGACGCAGGACACCGGAAGCTTCGACGAGGTCGCCAGGACTTTCGCAGCGCTCGCCGCGATCATCCGCGCCGCTTGGCAGGATGCGGGAAAGGGCTCGGATCGAGGCTAGACATCGGGTGGATCAAAGCGAGGGTGAGTTGACAGCCTTTGGCTTTCACATTACTTACTTGCAGGTAAGTCAGCCCATGATGGCGACGAGGCGCGTATTAGGGAGGATCACGTGCTGCGCGATGATGCATTCACCCGTTTCGAGGTCAGCCCCTTCACTGGTGCACTCGGTGCAGAAATTCGCGGGATCGATCTGGCGAGCGCGAGCGAGGATGCCTTCCAGGACGTTCGCCGCGCGCTCTACAAATATCATGCGCTCGCCGTGCGCGATCAGGAGCTTGACGCCGCTGGCGTCCACAAGGTCGCCCGCCGGTTCGGACCATTTAGCGGCAATCCGGTGCACACGCCGATCGACGGTTTTGACGATATCGTGCGCTTCGTGCGCGAGCCGGACGACACGGGCAAAGTGATCGGCGAGGACTGGCACATGGACCTCGCCTGGCTACCGAAGCCACCGGGCATTACGATTCTCTACGGTGAGGAGGTGCCGCCGGTTGGCGGCGACACCTGCTTCTCCAGCCTCGAGAAGGCATATGACTCGCTTTCGCCGCGGCTGGTCGAGATCCTGCAAGGCCTGACGGGCGTCCATAGCGGCCGCGGGGTCTTCGCCATCAACGCGGCCCACAGCCGGCTCGGCGTCAAGGCCGATGTCCAGACGATCGAGAATGCCGTCGTCGAGCATCCTGTGATCTGTCGCCACCCCGAGACTGGCCGGCGCTATGTCTTCGTCAGCAGCGTGATGACCAATTTCAAGGGGATGACGGAGGAAGAAAGCAAGCCGATGATCGACTTCCTGATGGCGCGGGCTGTCCGGCCCGAGTTCAACTGCAGGCTGCGTTGGGAACCGAAGACGCTCGGTATGTGGAACAATCCCCATGTCCTGCACACCGCCATCAACGATTATCCTGGATATCGCCGGGTAATGTACAGAACAACGGTGGAGGGCACCGTTCCACTTGCCGCCAGGGACGGCTGACACGCAACCGCTCAGGGAGGAGCAATGGCATTTGGTTCCGAGGCGTCCGTCGGCCATAGGGGGGAAGGGGCGGCGGAAGCGGCTGGCGAGACCAAGAGGCGGCGCTTCGCGTTTTCGCCTGCCTACCTCTATGCGACGCCCGTGCACCTCCTGGTGCTTGGGATCATCGTGCTCCCCGCGATCTTCGTCCTGTGGCTGAGTTTCGAAGCCTCGTCATTCGGCCAATCGGCAACCTTCGTTGGCTTCGATAACTATATCCGCGTCCTCACTGATCCCTATTTTTGGGGTTCGGTCTGGAACACGGTCCTTGTCGTCGCCGTGGCGGTTCATATCGAACTGCTGCTCGGCCTTGGCCTGGCCCTGCTTTTCGCCTCCGGGCTTCCCCTCCAGCGCGTCATGCTCGTCGTGGTGCTCGCTCCCTACGCCATCAGCGAGGTGACGGCGGTCGCAATGTGGCGCTTCCTGTTCGATCCAGACGTCGGCCCGATCACGCTGATGCTGCGATACACTGGTCTGCCGACGCTCGACTGGACGTTCATCCCTTCTCACGGCCTCATCCTCGTCGGCCTGCTCACGATCTGGCTGCACCTGCCATTCACATTCATCATCCTCTATGCGGCACGGCTCGCGGTTCCGAAGGAGCTCTATGAGGCTGGGCGCACCGACGGAGCCAATGCGTTCCAGCTCTTCCGCAACATCACGCTGCCGCTTCTGGCGCCAGCGATGCTGATCGCGCTGCTCTTCCGCTACATCTTCGCCTTCCGTCTCTTTTCCGAGGTCTGGCTCCTGACCCAGGGCGGCCCGGCACGCACGACCGAGGTCGTTTCCGTTTATCTTTATCAGGAAGGCTTCCGCTACAACTCGTTCGGCACGGCGGCCGCGACGGCATGGATGATGGTCGTCATCTCGCTGCTGCTTGCGACTGGCTATGTCTGGCGGCTGCGCAAGGAATCCATGGCCAATGCGTTCTAGGCGTCTCGCCATCGGTGCCGGAAAGACGCTCGCCGTTGCGGCAATCGTCGTCTGGTCACTGTTTCCGATCGGCTTCATCGTGCTCTCGTCGTTCAAACCCGGTCGCGAGATTTTCGCGGTTCCACCGGAGCTCTTCTTCGAACCGACCTTCGAGCACTACGCCTCGCTGTGGCAGCGCTGGCCGGCCTTTTTCGACGGGCTCGTCAACAGCCTGATCATCACCACCGGGGCGACGGCGCTTGCCGTCATGGCAGGTCTGCTCGCCGGTTTTGCCTACTCACGCTATCGAGGCGTCCGTTTCCTGGAGGGGTCGGTGCTGTTTCTGATCGGATCGCGGCTGATCCCGCCGATCGTCGTGACGCTGCCACTGTTCCCGGTCGCCAATCGGCTCGGGCTCAACGACACCCATCTGGTGCTGATCCTGCTCTACGCGACCTTCTTCGTCTCGCTCGGCACGCTCCTGATGCGCACGTTCATCGACCAGGTACCGCGCGAACTCGACGAGGCGGCCGTCCTCGACGGCGCGCGGCCGCTGACGATCCTTGTGAAGATCATCTTGCCGCTCGTAGCGCCCGGCATGCTCGCCGTCGCCGTCTTCGTGGTCGTCTTCGCGTGGAATGAGTTTCTGTTCGCCTATATCTTCACCGCCAACCACGCCAAGACCGCGCCTCTGGTCCTTTCGGAGATGATCAGTTCGATCGATGGCGTCGACTGGGGCGTTCTCTTTGCTGCCTCTACCGTCCAATTGCTGCCGGTTCTCGTCTTCGTGGTCCTGATGAACCGGTTTCTCGTCGCCGGATTGACCGCCGGCGCGACCAAGGGGTGACGACGTCACCGAGAAAGGGAGGAAGACAATGCCTTTGCACATGACACGCAGAGCCCTGCTGACGACGGCGATGGCCGCCGGCGCGACGGGTGCCTTGGGTCGGTTGGCCCATGCTCAGGTAAAGACGCTGAATGTGCTTTGCCATCGCGTCCACCAAGCCAACCTGACGACCGGCGCCGCCGGCAATGTCATCAAGCCCTGGGAGGACAAGAACAATGCCCAGATATCCTGGACCACGCTCGACAGCAATCCGCTCCAGGACCGGCTATTCCGGGAGGCGAGCCTGAGCGAGACCGATTTCAACATCGGCTATGTCATCGACAACCGCATGACGTCGCAGATCGCCTCGCTATTCGAGCCGCTAGACGATCTCCGGGAAGCCGAGCCGATCGAGGATTTCGACGATATCGCCGAGGGCCTGCGCCAGTCGATGACCGTCGGCGGCAAGCTCGTCGGCGTTCCGGTGCGCCATGCCACGCAGGGGCTTTTCTACAACGAGGAGCTGCTTCAGGAGGCCGGCATTTCGGCGGCGCCGGATACGCTGGAGGAGCTGGTCGAGCAGGCGAAGAAGCTGACCTTCACCTCCAGGTCCGGCACGCCCGTCGTCGGCATGATCCTTGCGAGTGACCTCGCCGTCTTCCCGGTCATGTTCGCCCGCGCCTTCGGCGGCGATTTCATCGACAAGCAGTTCAAGGTGGTCCCCGATCCGGAGGCGATGGAAAAAGGCTTGTCCGTGCTTGCCGACCTCTTTAAGGCCGGCGCGCTGCCCCGCAGCTATGCCACAACGCGCAACGACGACGTGGTGACGTGGATGCAGCAGGGGCGCGCTGCCTTCGCGGTGCTGCCCTTCGCCCGCTACGCGCAGCTCAACAACAAGGAACAGTCGACCGCACCGGGAAAGATCAAGGCGATCGAGTTCCCCGGCTCCAAAACCCTCGGCAGCGGTCACGAAATGCATCCGGTCGTTGAATCCTGGGCGATGGCCATTCCCGCCAATTCGACGGACAAGAAGCTCTCCTGGAGCTACATCCGCTTCGTAGCGAGCAAGGCCGCCACACTCGACATGGCGCGCAACGGCAATGGCCCCGTCCGAACCTCGACCTATGCCGAGCCGTCGTTCGCCGGGTCGCTGCCGCAGGCGAAGGTCGAGGCTGCCGCGCTCGCCAAAGCGCGACCGGCATTTCCGGCTTTTCCCGAAGCCGCTCGCGCTCAATCGACGTTTCTCGAGGAGGTTCAACTCGCTGTCCTCGGTCGCAAGAGCCCGAAGGAAGCGGTCGCCGCCATTATCGACCGCGTCAAACCGCTGATGCCAGCGTAATCATATGAACCGACGTTCATATCGCCTCGCACATACCGAATGGGAACGCCGGCCGAAATCGCTGCGGCGGTGGCGTTCCTCGCGAGTGATGAAGCTTCGTTCGTCACAGGCCAAACCCTGATCGCCGACGGAGGGCTCTCGATACTGGACTTCACTTCGCTTTCTCTAGTTGTGTGCGTCAAGTTCTGCAAAATGGCGTGGCATTGCGTTGACGTCGGCGTGTCCGCCGCGCAGCCCCCGTGTTTAGCGGAG
>NZ_JAMYNL010000040.1:0-34426 GCF_040319065.1 Mesorhizobium sp. M0968 | reverse complement strand
ATCGAAAGCTTGACCCCAGCACTCCGGTGCTCAGGTTCTCCTGGCTGCCGGATGCGCACGTCTGCGGTCTTCACCGGATGGGTACGTTGCTATTCGAGCACCAGATCGTGGACACGCCGCTGGTCGACTTTTGACCGCCGGACTTTTCGGCATACCCGGATGTGAAAGCAGAGAGCGCAACGTCGCTTTATTACCGACGACACGATGCGGTAACCGGCGCCTCGGTCACCGCCGCAAGCAGCTGCTTTGGGGGCGGACGCCGGAAGCCGTTCACTCCCATGACATAGGAGCCATATCGCATTATCGGCAAGGCGCGCGAGCAAGGCATCAACTTCATTGACACCGCCGAAGTTTACCACAACGGCAAGTCCGAGGAAGTCGTCGGTCGCTGCATCAAGGCGACGCGCGATCATTGGGTCGTGGCGACCAAGTTCGTCAACTCGCACGACAAGGGGCCTAATCTCGGCGGCCATTCGCGCAAATGGGTGATCCAGACGGTCGAGAACAGCCTGCCGCGCCCCTGATCGGCGCAACAGGCGGCGGTCAACGCCACGCTCTGGTGATCGAGCATCAGCTTCGCCCCCTGTTCGGCTTTTACTTGGCACTGACGGTGCCAAGCGCCGTCTATGGCAGTGACAGCGACTTTTTCCGACGGGAAGCTCACGGACCCGCAGGTTCTGGCACGGGCCGGGCAGGCGGTGGACCAGTTCGCCACCCTGGTTTCGGCACGGCAGCCGAAGCGCCAACAGGTCAGTCTGGCCTCAGCCTAAGGGGCAGCGAGTCGTAGACGTCCCTGATCATTAGGTTCGCCAGACCATACGAGAGAATGCGAAGGAAATGGGTTGGCGAACCCTCCGGTAACGTATTGATTTGCCAATAGGGAACGTTGACCCCGCAGGTCGAAGCGTCGCATTTGTTCGCCATGGCATCGTTCGCGCGTTGGAAGCGATGTTAGCATGCAGGCGAGGCATTACGAAAACGGGGGAGGTCTCATGAGTTTCGATGATATCGATCTCAATTTGCTGAGAGTGTTCGACGTGATGATGCGTGAAAGGAGCGTAACGCGCGCAGCTGCCGAATTGGGAAGAACACAATCAGCTGTAAGTCATTCCCTATCAAAACTTCGGTATTTATTGCAGGACGAATTGTTCACGAGAGATGGAGGCGAGATGCGGCCAACGCCTCGGGCGGTTGAGCTGCTGTCGGATATTTCTGCCGCGCTGGCGATTATCCGCGCATCGATCGACCGGCATCAGATCTTCAATCCAGCAACGACGCGACGCAACTTTCGCGTGGGACTCACTGACTATCACGCCATGATATTCATCCCAGGGCTCATACGGGAATTTTCGAGGCAAGCGCCTGGCGCGACGCTGAACGTCATTCCCGCAAACGGACCCGAAATCGGTTCATCGGTCTATTTGAGACAAGTCGACTGTGCGCTGACGGGAGCGGCAATACGCGATGACCCAGGTCTCTTGAAGGTGGAGCTTGGCCAGGATCAATTGTTTTGCGCGGTGTGGAGTGGAAGCAAGATCGCCAGGAACGCAATGACACTGGAAACATATTTGGCCAGTTCTCACCTGCAGATTTCCGCAGATGGTCTGGCAGAAGGCCTCGCGGATGCCGCCCTCAAGCAGCATGGTCTCCGGCGCAATGTCGTTGCGACCATCTCGAATTATCTGGTGCTGCCCTGGGCGCTTCGCGGCACTGAACTGATTACCCATTGCGGCGATGCCATCCTGCAAATTCTGGACGAGAGGAGTGAGGTGACGTTGGTCCCGCCGCCCCTTGCCATATCGAATGTGAATGCCTGGCTCATTGTTCACCGCCAGATGGCGAATGACCCGGGTACCAAATGGCTCCGGGAAATAATCATGAGCATCTACAACGAGTCGCGGACCGAGAGAGACCAAGGGTCAACCGTCGGAGCACCGGGGTTGGCTGCACCATAGGTCGCGCGCGCCGTCGCTCATTCGATTAGCCCGCCCCAAGCAAACTAGCCCGATCAGCACTCAAGCTCCCGTTCACCCGAGAGCGAGCGCCTCCTCAATTATGAATGGCGCTCATATTCGCAATGAGAACAGTCAATTTGACGAATAGTCATACTTGAGGCCACATTCCCTTCAACAAAAACAGGGGAATACCGAAATGAGATCGACGTTTAAGGGCCTACTTGCCCTCGCTATCGCGTGCACCGCCTCCTCGGCGTCGTCCGCAACCCTCGACAATGTCAAGAAAAATGGCCTGCTGACGTGTGGCACAAATTCGGCCACGGCTGGCTTCAGCCTTCCCGATAATGAAGGTAAATGGACCGGATTTGTGGTCGACTATTGTCGCGCCGTGGCCGCTGCCGTGCTCGGGGATGCGCAAAAGGTTAAGTTCATCCCATTGACGCCAAAAGATCGCTTCACCGCCTTGCAGTCGGGGGAGATCGACATTCTTGCACACAACGCAACATGGACATCGTCGCGCGATACGTCTCTCGGCATACTTTTTGCGGGGACGTACTTCTATGACGGTCAGGGATTTATGGTGCGCAAGGCGGACAACATCACATCAGCCAAGGGGCTCGAGGGCGCATCGATTTGCGTCACCCAAGGCACCACGACCGAGTTGAACCTTGCCGACTATTTTCGCTCGCAGTCGATCAAGTACACCACGGTTGGTTTCGCCGACGAGGAAGCTGTCGTGAAGGCTTACGAGGAGGGGCGTTGCGACGTCCTGTCGGCGGACACCTCTACCTTGAACGCATCGCGGCTTCGCATGGCCAAGCCGGACGACAGCATCGTTCTTCCCGAACTGATCTCCAAGGAGCCGCTTGGCCCGGCAGTGCGGCAGGGAGACGACCAGTGGTTCAATGTGGCGAAGTGGACGCTTTACGTCATGGTGGCCTCCGAAGAATACGGGGTCACCTCCAAAAACGTTGATGCGATGAAGTCGTCGGACAATCCCAGCATCCGCCGTCTGCTTGGCGTGGAAGGCAGCATCGGCAAGGACATCGGGCTCGGCGACGACTGGCCGGTCGAGGTGATCAAACAGGTCGGTAACTACGGCGAAGTGTTTGATCGGAATGTCGGCAAGGACTCCCCACTGAAAATGGAGCGCGGCATGAACGCGCTCTGGAACAAAGGCGGCGTTCAGTACGCTCCGCCGATTCGCTAGGCAAAGCATGGTTGCAAGGCGCTGGCGCGTTACCGCCAGCGCCTTGCACAGATCCCGATAGGAACACGCCATGTCCGATTTGTCGCTTCCAGCACCCTCGCGCAGGAGCCTATCGCTGCACGATACGAAAGTGCGCGGCGTTTTCTACCAGCTCTTGCTCGCAGGTTGCCTGTTGGCTTTGGCCCTGGGCATCGGCATGCAGACCGCATCGAATATGCGGGTCCGGGGGATTCCGCTCTCATTCGATTTTTGGGGTGAGGCTGCCGGCTTCGACATCAATCAAACCCTGATACCGTACGATGCACTATCCACCTACGGTCAGGCGTTCTGGGTGGGAGTGGTCAATACCCTCTACGTCAGCTTCCTCGCAATCTTGCTGGCCACCTTGCTTGGCTTCGTCATCGGCGTTGCCCGCCTCTCGCCGAACTGGATCGTTTGGAAGGTGGCGACCGCCTATGTCGAGCTTGTGCGCAATGTCCCGTTATTGCTGCAGCTGCTGTTCTGGTACAACGCCGTCCTCAAGCCGTTGCCTTCCCCGAAGGCGTCCATCGCCATCCCGGGCGGCATCTACCTCAACAATCGCGGCCTCATCATTCCGGAGATCCAGTGGCATCCGGGGGCGGGGCTTGTGGGCCTGGCATTGGTAGCGGCCGTTTTCTGCTCCATTGCATTCTGGTTCCGCGCCAAGAGTGTCCAGAAACGAACTGGCAAGCAGCTGCCGGTATTTTTGGTCAGCCTGGCGACCTTGATAGGATTTCCGCTGATCGTGTTCCTGGCGGCTGGCGAGCCGGTCTCGTTTGTCGCGCCGCAGCTGCGGGGTTTCAACTTTCAAGGCGGACATCAACTCTATCCAGAGTTTGCCGCTCTCCTGATCGGTCTGTCGGTCTACACCGGATCCTACATCGCCGAGATTGTCCGGAGTGGCATCCAGGCAGTGCCAAAGGGCCAGAGCGAGGCTGCGTATGCGCTGGGGCTGGCGCCGGGCAAGACGCTTCGCCTTGTCGTTGTTCCGCAGGCGCTGCGTATTATCATCCCGCCTTTGACAAGCCAGTATCTCAATCTAATCAAGAACTCGTCGCTTGCGGTGTTCATCGGCTATCCCGACCTCGTTCAGATCTTTGCCGGGACGGTACTCAACCAGACCGGCGCCGCCGTCCAGGTCATGGCGATCACCTTGTCCGTCTATCTCGTTATCTCCCTTGCCACGTCGTTGGCCATGAACGCGTGTAACCGACATTTTGCGATCGTGGAGAGGTGACGCATGAGCGATCAGTCCATGCATTCGCCAATTGTCAGCAGCGCGCTCATACCAGCGATGGCGCCCCCCGCTGACGTTTGGCCGGGTCCAGTGACCTGGATGAAAAAGAATCTGTTTTCGACGCCGTCTTCAGGCGCGCTGACAATATGCTTTCTCCTCTTCGCCGTGTGGCTGCTGCGTCACTTTCTGAGCTTTGCGATCTTCGACGCGGTCTGGAGCGGCGGCCGCGAGGCTTGCCGCACGAACAGCCAAGGAGCTTGCTGGCCATTCATTGCCGAGAAGTTCGATTACCTGCGATACGGCGCGTACCCGGCTTCCGAGCGGTGGCGCGTTGATCTCGCACAGGCTATCGGGGCCATCCTCATTGTTTGGCTCCTGTGGACGAAGGCTCCGCGGCGCAAAGTGGCGGCGTTGCTATTCTTCCTTGTGTACCCCGTTGCCGCGTTCGTTCTCGTGCGCGGGGTCGCCTGGCTCCATTTGTCTGTCATCGATACGACGCTCTGGGGCGGTCTCCTGATTACGCTGCTGATGTCGATTGTGGGCATCGTCTTCTCGCTTCCGATCGGGGTTATCCTGGCGCTTGGACGCAGGTCCGAACTCCCTTTCGTCAAGGCGGTTTGCGTCACATTCATCGAAGTCGTCCGGGGGGTGCCGTTTATCACGGTATTGTTCATGGCGAACTTCATGATGCCGCTCTTCGTCCCGGACTATCTGACGCCTGATCGTCTCCTGCGCCCGCTTATGGCGATAGCGCTGTTCTCGTCCGCCTATATGGCCGAAGTTGTGAGGGCCGGCCTTCAGGCGATCCCGAAGGGCCAATACGAGGCGGCGAAGGCGCTTGGGATCACCTACTTCGACATAATGCGCCTGATCATCCTCCCCCAGGCGTTGACGATCGTCATACCGAGCATCGTCTCCACCTTCATCGGTCTGTTCAAAGACACGACTCTGGTCGCCATCGTCGGCATCGCGGATTTCCTGAAAGCCATCGAAACGGCGCGCATCGATCCGAACTGGGCAGGCCCGACGATCTCATCAACCGGCTACCTCTTTGCGGGACTGGTCTACTGGGGCTTTTGCTTCGGCATGTCCCGTTACTCGCAATCGATGGAGCGCCAATTGGCGCGCGGCCACAAATCTTAGGACGCGACGATGATGCCACAAGCAATGTACGCATCGACCAAGGGACAGCCCTTCAACAAGGCGATGGCCATTGAACTGCGTGACGTCAACAAATGGTTCGGTTCATACCATGCGCTCAGGAACATCAACCTGGCGGTGCCACAGGGGCAGCGCATTGTGATCTGCGGCCCCTCGGGGTCGGGCAAATCGACGATGATCCGGTGCATCAACCATCTCGAGAAGCATCAGTCGGGCGAGATCATCGTCGACGGCAAAGCGGTGACCGGGGATCTGCGCAAGAGCGACGAAGTTCGCAGCAACGTCGGCATGGTTTTCCAGCACTTCAATCTGTTTCCCCATCTTACGGTGCTTGAGAATTGCACCCTTGCGCCGGTGTGGGTGAGAAACATGCCGCGGATGGCGGCCGAGGAATTGGCGCGCCATTATCTGGAGCGCGTCAGAATTGCGGAAAAGGCGGACAGCTACCCGGGTCAGCTGTCGGGTGGCCAGCAGCAACGTGCTGCAATTGCCCGGGCTCTCTGCATGAACCCGAAGATCATGCTCTTCGACGAGCCAACCTCTGCCCTCGATCCGGAGATGGTCAAGGAGGTGCTCGACACGATGGTGTCGCTCGCCAGCGAGGGCATGACGATGCTGTGCGTGACGCATGAAATGGGCTTCGCGCGGGACGTGGCCGATCGTGTGGTGTTCATGGACCGCGGGGAGATCGTCGAGATCAACACGCCCCATCAGTTCTTCACCAACTCCCGGTCGGAACGAGCGCGGCAGTTTCTGGCGCAAATCCTCAAATAGGGAAGTCCGCAGAGGCAAAGCGGCCGTGGCCGTGGCAATAGATTTTTTCAGGTGATTATCACATGGCTTGTGCAGACACGCCCGCGTCGGCGGTTGGGCAACGAAATATTCCGAGAATTGATTTCGACCAAATCCACGATCGCCAGCAATTCGGATCCGTCAAATGGGCCAACCAGTGGGACGAGTTCTCTCCTCAGGTGCAAGGCCAGGACCTGCTCTCCCTATGGACAGCAGATATGGATTTCCGTGCTCCGGAAACCGTCATCGCGCGGCTGCGCGAGGCCGCGGACCATGGCATTTACGGCTACACACGCCGCGATCCGCGCCACTATGAGATCGTGCAATCGTGGTTCACACGCCGGCACAACTGGTCGCCGATGCTGGAGACCCTGCTCCCCGCGCCGGCGATCATGCCGTCGGTCGCTGCGATACTGCGAACCTTCACGAAGCCTGGTGACGGCGTCATCGTTCAGTCACCCGTGTACTCGCCCTATTTCGAAGTGGTTCAAGGAAATGGCCGGATTCTGCTCACGAACCGGCTGAGGCTGCAAAACAACAGGTATGAACTCGATCTGGAAGACTTCGAGAAACTGGCGGCAGGCGGCGCCAAGGTGTTCCTGCTGTGCAATCCTCACAATCCTGCCGGAATGGCCTGGACACTCGAAGAATTGACAGCCCTGAACGACATTTGTGAGCGCCATGGGATTTTGGTCATATCCGACGACATTCACTGCGACATAAGGTTGTCGGACCATCCGCACATCGTCTTCTCCTCCATCTCGGACGATGCCGCGGAGAAGTCGTTCATCTGCACCGCTCCGACGAAGACTTTCAACCTCGCCGGGGTGCCTTCGGCAACCATTGCGGTGGCGAGCAAAAAGCGCCGCGAGCAGCTTCTTGCCGCGATGCAGGCCTCATTCATGGTAAATGCAAATTTTTTCGGCCGCCTGGCCCTGGAGGTTGCCTACAGCACCGGCGCGCCCTGGCTCGATCAACTCACATCCTACATCGCCAGCAACATTGATCTGGTTTGTGACTTCGCCGGCGAATACCTTCCAGGCATTACGCCCATGCGGCCCGACGCATCGTTTCTGGTTTGGTTGGACGCGTGCGCGCTCGATCGTAGAGTGGGTGGAATTCAGAAGTTCTTTGTCGATCAGGCCGGGGTCAATCTGTATGACGGCCGCGTCTATGGGCCTGGCGGCGAAGGTTTCATCCGCCTGAATGTCGGCTGCCCGCGTCCCCTGCTGCGCCGAGGGCTGGAGCGGATGTCCAGCGCGCTGGCATCCTTGTGACTGAGCGGAATCAAGCCAGGATGCCCCGAATGCGAATTGCCATTATCAATCCCAACACGACCGCTTCGATGACCAGCGGGATCGTCGCAGCCGCCATGGCGGTGGCAGGCCCAGGGACGAGATAGTGGGCATGCATGCCAACGGCTGGACCTGAAGCGATCGAAGGGCCATTGACGGTGCACTCTCCGTACCGGGCCTGCTCAAGCAGGTGGTCGCGGCGGAAATGGACAATGTCGACGCCCATATCATTGCCTGCTTAGACGATACGGGTGTCGACGCGGCAAGCGCCATCGCTACCAAGCCCGTCATCGGTATAGGCAAGGCTTCGCTTCATCCATCAGCCTTGTCGCTCACAGCTTCTGTGTCGTGACCACTCTGTCGCGTTCCGCGCGACTGATTGAAGACAACATTCGCCGTTACGGGTTCTCCCGTCGCTTCCGGCGCGTGCTTGCCTCCGACATCCCGGTCCTCGAGTTGGAGAGATCTGAAAGTGGTGCCTCCGAACGAATTTCGGAGCTCATACGCGAAGGTGGAGGCATAGGCTGCTTTGGCGCCGAGCTGGAGGTGGTCTCCGACCGGTCGCCGAACTGATCACCCGGAATACAGATGATCATGCTCGGCATGAGCGCCGGCCCAAATGCCGACGCGCAGTATTTGTTCAGCGAGGACATGCCTGCCCACACCGCTGGCCACAGGCCGCGCCACGCCAAGACCTACCGCAATTTCGCCGCCGAATATGAGCGGCTGCAACGAGAGCGTATCGCCGCCTATCGCGAGCTCGTATCCGACGTGCAGACGGGCGCTTACCCGAGCCGCAGCACGTGGTCCCGATCACAGATGAAGAGTCTCGACCTTCAGCACCTCTCTCGAATTTTAGAAAGCCAAGATACACAATAGGCTGCGAGATTCCCTTGCGGTACGCTGACCGAACGAACCTAATCTGTTTGGTCAGTTCACGACCGCGGTTCTCGCAGCATCTCCGCTCCGGACCCAAAAGCTGACAGGCTGCCTTCGGCCCCAAATAGCCAATACAGAACTGCAGGGCGAGCGATCAGCGCTTGTCCGCCGGCTGGCTGCTCGTCGTCGAAGGGATGCGGGCGATGACCTTGATCTCGAAATCGAAGCCCGCAAGCCAATTGACGCCCACTGCGGTCCAGTTCGGGTAGGGAGGTGCACCGATTTCTTCCGCTCGGACGGCCAGAACTGTCTCGATCTGTTCGTCCGGGTTGGTGTGGAACGTTGTGACGTCGACGACGTCGTCGAAGCTGCACCCGGCGGCCGCCAAGACCGCGCGCAGATTGGCGAAGGCCCGTCGAACCTGATCCGCGAATACGGGCTCGGGCGAGCCGTCCTCACGGCTCCCGACCTGACCCGACACGAAGAGAAGATCGCCGGACCGAATGGCTGCGGAATAGCGGTGGATATCGTATAACGCGTGCCGGTTGGCCGGGTAGACGGCGTCACGTGTAGGCATCTCATGTTCCTTTCTGCCTTGATAAGAGGTGGGCACGAGCAGCGGGCCGGAGCCGGGGGTCACAGCCGCGCCAACTCCTCGTCTGTGAAATCCGCCGCAACCGCGATGTCATTCTGCCGGTCGAGCTCCTCGATGCGTCCGCCGAGTGCCTTGCGGATGCCGGCATAGGCCTCGGCACCGAGCACCAGCCGTTTCGGGAGCGGACCATCCTGATCGGCAAGCCTGATCATTGCATCCGTCATGCGGTCGGGGTCGCCCTTGATCACCCAAGACCCATGGAGCGCCTCGCGGACCTGATCGGCGGGGGTTCCCTCATAGGCCGCGAGCGGCTTGGTCCGCGCGAGATTGCCGCCGAACCCGGTCCGCGCCGGCCCGGGTTCCACAAGGCTGAATTCGATGCCGAAGGGAGCAGCCTCCTGCGCCACGGATTCGACGAACCCCTCGATACCCCACTTGGTCGCGTGATAGAGGCTGAAAGCCGGATAGGCGATCTGGCCTCCCTCGCTCGATACCTGTAGAATCCGACCACCACCCTGGCTGCGCAGATGCGGCAACGCCGCCTGGATGAGCGTGATCGAGCCGATGAGATTGGTGTCGATGATGTCCCGAACCTGCACATCGCCAGCCTCTTCAGCCGCGCCGAGCAGGCCATAGCCAGCATTGCTGACGACGATGTCGATCCGAGCGGATGCCGCGAAGGCCCGGTCGACCGCGGCGCGGACCGAGCTCTGGTCCTTGAGGTCCATTGCGACGATGCGGAGCCGTTCGGGGTAACTTGCACGCAGGTCGGGAAGTGCGTCCTCGCTGCGACTGGCACCGACGACGCGGTCTCCCCTGATCAGGGTCTTCTCCGCCAGCAGCCGGCCTAGACCAGAAGACACACCCGTTATGAGCCAGGCCTTTTCCATTTCTCATTTCTCCAATTGATCCAGGCAGGAGATAGGGCAATCGCATTGCGCGCATTAGCCGTTGAAATCGGCATGGGACAATGCAAAATCCCCATCAATGCCCCGCCCGTCGCTCAACGATCTCACCGCCTTCGTCGCCGTTGCCACATACCGTAGCTTCCGCCGCGCAGCGGACGAGATCGGCACGGCACCTTCCACATTGAGCCATGCCATGCGTGCGCTCGAGGAACGCATGGGCGTGCGACTTCTGAACCGCACCACACGCAGCGTCTCGCCGACAGAAGCCGGGTTCCGGTTGCTCGACCGTCTTCAGCCGGCGCTCGCCTCGCTGGACGAGGCGCTCGACAGCGTCGCGGGGTTCCGGGGCAATGTCGCAGGAACGGTCCGCATCAACGCACCGCGATTGGTGGCCGGGCTTCTCGTTCGCGCGGTTCTTCCGCAGATGGCGGAGCCCCATCCGGACGTGACCGTGGACATCGTCGTCGAGGGACGGCTCATCGATATCGTGTCCAGCGGGTTCGATGCCGGCGCGCGCCTCATCACATCAATTCCCAAAGACATGATCGCCGTGCCGTTTGCACGCGCGTTGACGTTCATCTGTATCGCGTCACCCGCCTATCTCGATCGCTTCGGGGAGCCGGGAACGCCCGAGGAATTGCAACGCCACCATTGCATCGGCCACCGTATGCCCAGCGGCAAGCTCTATCGATGGGAGTTCGAACGCGCAGGCCAGGAACTGGTGATCGGGGCAAACGGCCCCATCGTTTTTGATGACGAGGAACTGATGGTCGAAGCCGCAATAGAGGGTCTGGGCATCGCCTATGTGGCGGATTGGGCCGCCGAAGCCGCGTTGTCCGATGGCCGGCTACGCAAGGTCCTGACCGCGTGGACGCCAGCACCGGAAGAAGTTGCGGTCTGCTACCCCGGACATCGAGCCGTGCCGCCCGCCCTGCGGGCTTTTCTCGATGTTGTAAAGGACCTGCGGAAGAAAAGAACCCTAACCAGATCAACGAAGCCGACGCCCTCGCGCGGAATAGCCGCAGCGGGGCGAAGCGAACAGCTGAAGATCGCGGTCCTGCTCTGACCCAGCTCGCGTCGCATGAGTTCGAGCAACTATTCGAGCGAGAGCTTCTCGCGGGGGCGCAAATTCCTCGATCGGGGCTAGTTTCCCGAGATGAGGCAGGTCACCGTTAAACGCAGGGTCCAATCACTACCTTCCCGTGACCTTCCGAACGTCTGCAAACGAGCAGGGCCGCGCCGCTTTTCTGGGAGCTGTGAAAACGGCCTGGGGCGGGTACCAAGCGTGCGATTCACTAGTTGCAGCTAACGTGGTGGAGGCATTCGCGGCCCGTTGTACTGATGAACTGATGGCTCTCAGAACGCGGTCATCTGCTTAGCTCCGTTCAGCGCACCAGCGCGTCCCGATGACAGCCAGACGGATGCCGGCAGTGCCGCCCACGCTATCCCTTGACCGCCGGGCCGACGATCGAATCCACAAAGAAGCGCTGCAGCAAGACGAAGAGCACCAGTGGCGGGAGCACGGCAAGCGTCGCGCCAGCCATCACCAGTCCCGTGTTGAGAGCGCCTCTGTTGTAGCTGAGCAGGCGACTAAGGCTGATGACGATCGGATATTCGTGTGCATTGCCCTGTAGAACGGTCAGCGGCCAGAGATAGCTATTCCAGTGATAGACGAAGGCAAACAGCGCCAGTGCCGCGATTGCCGGCGCCACGCTCGGCGCGACGATCTTGAACAGGATCAGGAGTTCCGACGCCCCATCCATCCGCGCTGCGTCGATCAGATCGTCGGGCACGCCGGCTATAAACTGGCGCATCAGGAAAATGCCAAACGCATTGGCGAGATTGGGCACGATAATACCGGCAAGGCTGGCGTTCAGGCCGATTGATCCGACGAGACGGTAAAGCGGGATCAGCGTGACGATCGGCGGCAGGAACATGGTGGCGATCAGCACCGAAAACAGCAGTGAGCGGCCGGGAAAGTGATGCTTGGCGAAGGCGTAACCAGCCATCATGCTGGTGACCAGAATGCCGGCGGTGGTGATCGTGGCGATCACGAGCGAATTCCACATCGAGCGACCGACATTGATGACGCCGGACACTTTCTCGTACGCTTCGAGGGTCGGCGTGCGCGGTATCCACACCGGCGGCACCTGCATGGTTTCGGCCGGCGTTTTCAGGCTGGAGAGCACCATCCACAACAGCGGGAAGGCGGAGGCCACGGCAACCAGCAGCATCAGCGTGGCGAGCAGTGCTCTGCGGCCCGCCAGGCGTTTGCGCGCCAACCGGCTCGATGCTGAGCGGCCCGGCGCGCTCATTCGTCATCCTTCCGGTTGGCGAATGCAAACAGCGCACACACAATGACGATCAGCGACAGCATCAGCATCACTGCCATGGCCGAGCCCAGCCCGCCTTGTGCCCGCTCGATGCCGACTCGGCGGATATGGTAGGTCAGCACGTTGGTCGAGCCGACCGGCCCGCCTTGGGTGATCAGCGCCACCGGCTCGAACACTTGCACGGCGTTGATGATGGCAATGACGGCGCTGAACAAGAGCGTGCGGCTCAATAGCGGCAAGGTGATGAAGCGGAACTGTTCGCGCCGGTTGGCGCCGTCAAGCGTCGCCGCCTCGTAAAGACTGCCTGGGATCTGGGTCAGCCCGGCAACGGCCAGCACCGTAAAATAGCCGATCTGCTGCCAGACATTGAGGACGACGATCGAGATCAACGCCGATCTTGGCGAGGACAACCAGAGTTGCGGGCCGATGCCGGCGAGACCGAGCACCTGGTTGAGCGGCCCTTCGCTCGGCGAATAGAGCTTCGACCAGACCAGCGTCACGGCGATCATCGGCACCATGTAGGTGGAAAACAACACGGTCCGCAGCGCCGTACCGCCTGCGACATCGCGCTGGTGGACCATCAAGCCGAACACTACCGAAAGGGGCAGGATGAGCATCACCGACAATGCCGTGTAGATGGCGGTGTTGAGCAGCGCTCGCTTGAAATCCCGCCCGACCGAGGTCGGCCCGAATATTTCGCGAAAATTGTCGAAGCCGATGAAGCTCGCATTGGAAAAAGGCGTCTGCGTCGACCAGTCCTGGAATGACAGCCAGATGGTGAGCAGCATCGGCAGCAGGATGAAAGCGCCAATCAGTGTCACGGCGGGCGCCAGCATGATGCCCACCGAGGCACGATAGCTCTTGATCATCGCTCTGCTTCCAAAGCGTCGGGCTCTCGAAACAGCGCCTTCGCTATTTGGCGGCACGCTCCAGGATCGAGACGGCATCGGCCTGCGCGTTCGCCTGCGCATCCTTGGCCGAGAGCTGCCCATACTGCAACGCCTCGAGCGTCTGCTGCAGCGATTCGCTGAACTCCTGGCCGCCCGGGACGACAGGGAAGGGCTTGGCGTCAGCAAGCACGCTGACATAGCCGGACAGGAACTCGGAACCGAGCTTGTCCTTATGGGCTTCGATGTCGGAGGTCCGCGTCGGCAGGATGCCCATCGACATCAGAATATCCGACATTGCCGATGCGCCGTTCTTGCCGGACTTCGGACTGTTCAGCCATACCAGGAAATCCCATGCCGCTTTTTGCTCGGCCTGACCGGCTTTGGCGTTGACGACGGTCATCCATGAATAGGAGATCGAGTGCGGCTTGTCGCCGCTCGGACCGACCGGGATGGGTGCGGTGGCGATATTGGAGAACTTGTCGCCCATGCCGCTCTTCAATGCGCTTTCCCACCAGTTGGCCATGATGATCATGCCGGTCTTGCCGGAGACGAAATTGTCTAGGAAGGGGCCGGTTGTGTTGGCGTCGGCCGTGGCCATCGCCGGATCGCTGGCGCCGGACTTGATCAGGTCCTCGTAAAGCTGGAAAGTCTCACCGGCTTGAGGACTGTCGAGCATCGGTTTGCCGTCCTTGACCAGCTCGCCGCCATTGGAGACCAGCAGCGAGGCGAAGGGATGGACGACGCCCGCCGCCCAGGAATTGATCATGCCGAAGCCTTGCTGGCCGGCATCTTTCCTGGTCAGCTTCTGGGCCGCATCCTTCAATTCGGACCAGGTCTTCGGCGCGGCTGTAATGCCTGCCCGTTTGAACAGCTCCTTGTTGTAGTTCAGCGCGTAGACGTCGATCTCGTTTGGAATGCCGTAAAGCGTGGCGCCAACAGAGGCTGCACTGACGACACCGGCCGGCCACGCACTCTTGACCTCGCCGGCAACTGCATCGGGGGCCGGCGCGACCAGCTTGTCTCGCGCCAGTTCGGGCAGCCACAAATCATAGATGCCGCCGATCGTCGGCCCGTCCGAGCTGCCGCCCTGGGAACGCAATGTCGTCAGGAGATCGCCGAAGGGAACGGCGCGCACGGTGACGGTCACATCCGGATCGCTCTTGGCGTAGTCCTTGGCCGCGGCGTCCAGCAAAGCGACCGTTTCGGGCGACCAGTGGGTCAGATAGGAGATGTTGACCGATTGGGCCCAACCAATGGTGGGCGAGGCCAACAACCCTGCAGCAAGTGCCAGTTTCGAAATCCAAGCCAAAGACATCCGACCCTCCGCATAGCCACACAGCGATGTCCATGACGTTATGACAACCAGAAGCAACGATGCAAGCGCTATCTTCGTGGAGAGCTCCTGCCGGCGTTGCGGCGTTTTCTTACTCCGGTTTTGTGAAGGGAGATCACAGATAATAAACAGGAGTTTAAGTGCTATGGCTCGAGCTGTTTCTCACTGCTGGCTATCCCCCAAAACCTCTTGCGATCGAAGTCATGTCGTTATAATGACACTGAGCCGCTTTTCGTTGCCGCGGCGGAGACAGGCAGCCTCTCGGCTGCCGGGCGCCGCTTGCAAAGGATGCCGATGTCGAATGGGAGACGAAGCATGGTTCATCGACACGCTGCGCTCAGCCCGATCGGCTTTGGCGCCGCGTGCACCGGAGTCTGTACCGCACTGCCGACCAGAGCCGACGACGCCGTGGCGTCGTGGACCTGGCGCTCCGAGGCCCGGGCGGCAGCCAGTCGGAGTCGCTCTCGATGACACGCGTTCTGGCCATCGATCTTGGCGGCACCAACTTGCGCGCCGCTATCCATACCGGCGATGTTCGCTGGCTGGAGATGCTCAGCCGCGAGCCCGCACCAGCAAGTCTTGATGCCTTCGTCGCCCGCGTCGGTGCGTTGCGCGCCGAGGCCGGTCCGGTCGAGGCACTTGGCTTAGCGGTGCCGGGGCTTGTCGAGGGCTCGGTCTGCCGCTGGATTCCGAACCTGCCCTATCTCGACGGCATCGACATCGCGGCCTTGTTTCCTCGTCTGCGCGTTGCCGTTGGCAATGACGCGCAGGTCGCCATGCTGGCCGAAGCGGTCGAAGGTGCCGCAAAAGACCTGTCCGATGCCATCCTGCTGGCGATCGGCACCGGGATCGGCTCCGCCGTTCTGGCCAATAACCACATCGTCGCCGGCGTACGTGGCGGCGCTTGCTCATTCGGCTGGGCCTGCGCCGACATCGAGGATGAAGGCGACGACCGCGGCGGCTGGCTGGAGCGCTTCGCTTCCGGGCGGGCATTCGACGCCGCGGCGCGCCAGATCGGGCTTGCCAATGGCGGCAGGCTGGTCGAGGCGGCCCGGGGTGGCAAGACGGCCGCCCTTGACGCATTGGAGCTGCCGGCGCGCCGGCTGGGTACTGCCTTGGCGGGTGCGGTCGCGCTGCTTGACACCCAGGCGGTCCTGATTTCCGGCGGGCTTGCCGATGCGCTGGACGTCGTTGGACCGAGGCTGCTTGCGGCATTGCGGCGTCAGCTGCCGCCGCATCTGCGCGATGTCGTGCTGCGGTCCGGCGAATTTGGCTCCCGCGCCGGTCTCGTCGGCGCCTCGCTGGCCGGTCTCGCCGGAGCACAGTGGAGGCAGATAAGATGAGCCAAGTTAGCTTCCAGCTGCCCGACCGCCGAAGGCCCGAGCCGCTCTGGTATCAGGTGGAAGAGGCCATCCGCGCCGTCGTGAAGAGTGGCGAGTGGGCGACCGGCCACCAGATTCCGGCCGAAGACAGACTGTGCGCCCTATTCGGGGTGAGCCGCATCACGCTGCGCCACGCGCTGCGTAATCTTGAGGAGCACGGACTGCTCAGGCGCGAACATGGCCGTGGCACCTTCGTGCGCTCCACCACGCTGGTCGCCGGCACCCGCGAACTCACCAGCTTCACGCAGGAAATGGGCAATATGGGCGTGGTCGCCGGCTCGCGATTGCTCGACTGCAGCCTGACCACCGCCAATGCCGCCGTGGCCGGAGCGCTGGAGATCGAGGAGGGCGATCCGGTGGTGCGCATCCGGCGGCTCAGGCTCGGCAACAACGAACCGATCGGTATTCAGACTGCGCAACTCTCGGCCGCGCGCGTGCCCGGCTTTCTCGATGCCGGCCTGTTGCAAGGCTCGCTCTACGAAGCGTTGGAACGCCATTACGGCATCGTGCCGGTCGCGGCGCGCGAAAACTACCGTGTTGGCGCGGTCGGGACGGCGGATGCCGAGTTGCTCGATCTGCCTGCGGGGAGCCCCGCTTTCGTGGTCGAGCGCATCACCACCGACGAGCGTGGCCCGTTCGAATTCACCGTCTCGGTTATGCGTGGCGACCGCTACGAAATCCGCTCGACGCTGCGTGCCGGTCGCGCCGCGCCAACCGCAAGAAGCTGAGCCATTACCGAAGCCGACACATAACAGGAGTACCGACGTGTCCGATCTCTACATACCTCGCCTTGCCGCCCTCATCGAACAGGCCTCGAAAGCCAATGCCGAAGCCTTTGGCGAAGCGGCCAGCCGCTTTGCCGACACCCTCGAGAGCGGGGGGTTGGTTCATCTTTACGGCTCGGGCCACTCGGTGTTGCCGGTCCAGGAAGTGTTTCCGCGCTACGGCAGCTATGTCGGCTTCAATCCGCTGACCGACCCGCGTGTCATGTGGCATAACGTGCTCGGCGCCGGCGGCGTGCGCGAACTTCTGTGGCTGGAGCGGACCGAGAAATACGCCGAGAAATTCCTCGACCACCAGCCGCTGAACAAAGGCGATTCGATCATCATCTTTGGCCACAGCGGCCGCAATTCGTCCGGCATCGACACCGCGCTTTATGCGAAAGAACGCGGCATCTTCGTCGTTGCGATAACTAGCAAGAACAATCTCGACAAGCCGGCGACGCACTCTTCAGGCAAACGGCTTGCCGATGCCGCCGACCTTGTCATCGACACCTGCTCGCCGATCGAGGATGCCATCGTGCCGGTCGAGGGCTGGAGCCGTCCGGTCTCCGGTTCGTCGACCGTGCTTGCCATGATCCTGGCGCATGAGCTGATCGCCCGCACCGCCGAGGCGCTTTCGAAACGCGGCATCGAACTGCCGGTTTTTGCCTCGCCGACAATTGCCGGCGTCACACTGCACGACACCGACGTCATCTATGGCGTCTATCGCGAGAAAATGCTCGAGGCACAGAAGAAGCACCTGCCGACCTTCCAGGCGACCATGCGCGGCGAATGACAACCGGGGAGGGCACGCAAAACGCTAGGACGTAGACTCATCACCGCGTAGCCAGTTGCGAGTTGAGACGAGTTTTAGGGCAGCAAGGTAGTTTTCTGCCAGCTTGTCATATCGAGTTGCGATGCGACGGAACTGCTTGGCCTTGTTGAAGAAGCGTTCGACGAGGTTGCGGGCCTTGTAGAGGAGGGGGCTGAAGCACATCGGGTCCTTGCGGTTGGCCTTGGGCGGGATGTTGGCCATGCCTTTTGCTCGGTGACGGCATTGCGCAAGGTGTTGGCATCATAGCCGTTGTCGGCGAGCAGCATGGCACCCTCGGGCAAATCCTTGATCAAGTCCGCTGCGTAGGCGATGTCACTCATTTGACCTGCCGTGAGCGTCAGCTTGATCGGCCTGCCTTCGGCGTCGACAAGAGCATGGATTTTGGTCGTCAGCCCGCATCGGCAACGACCGAGACAATGATCTCGATTCCCCTTTTTGCCATCGCACCCTGCTGATGGACGCGAACAATGGAGGTGTCGATCATCTGCACCGTTGCATCATGGGCTTTGGTGATGCCATGCATGAGGCGGTCCCACACACCTGCTTTCCGCCATCGAACGAAGCGATTGTAGCAGGTGGTGCGTGGGCCGTAGCGCTCGGGCAGATCGCGCCATGGCGCACCCGATCGCAGCACCCAGAAGATGCCGTCTGCCCGCTGTGCCTGGACGGTGATCGTGCCGAAGAAAACCAGTGCTCCAGCGAACGTTCCTCGTAATATTGCGTTTAACCATGAAAGACGACGATTCGCCCAAAGCATGCAAAAGGGCGCATCGGCTCTTGCGCCGCGATGCAAGGCCAGGAAAGCCTTACGCCAGATCAGTTTGTGAAAAGTCATTGCCCTTGTAAAGCAGGGCAAGCCGGTGAGCCTTCGCGCAAGCGTAGGCAAAACAATCGCCGAAATTGAGATCGGCTTTGTGCCCGACTGCTTTGCCGTATTTCATGCTGGCTTCGATCGCCCGGTCGCCGATATCGCCGGATATCATGATTTCCTTGCCGGCGATCTCGATCAAAAAGGCGTCGACGGTATCACGGGCTTGCGCCAGCATGTCGGCCGTGGGCTTGGCGTTTTTTTTGATGGCTTCGGCCGACGCTCGCGCGAGACCCTGGACTGCCTCGAACCGGACGAGCGGGGAGGTATACAGCGGCTTGGTCGCGGCCGCGAGCCGCTTTTCCAGTTCTTCCGCGCCAGGTTCCTCGTTCAGGATGGCAACGATCACCGAGGCATCGACGAACATCAGTCGTCGCTCCACATTTGGTCGGTGAATTTCTTCATATCGAAATCAGGGTTGGCCGGCCCGATCCGCCGCGCCATTTCCTTGACTTTGGCAAGTCTCTCGCGCAGCGGGACGCTGCCGCGGTTGCGCTCGATCTCATGGCGCAAGGCGGTTCTGACGGCCTCGGTCTTGCTGCGCGCCTTGGTAATCTGCTGCAGCTCGACGGCCATGGCATCGACGTCGGGATCGCGAATGAAGAGCGGCATTTGTATATCCTCTGAGCGATATATGTATATCATATCGGAGATATACTCGCCAGCGAATTCGCGAGCGGCGGTTTTGATAAGGAGGGAGGGAGGAATCCAGCTCGCGAAAATCCGTCGGGAGGGTCGGTTCTGGTGCTCAGTCCTTGGAATTGCTCGGCGTCTGAAACACGTCGCTCCGGCCATGTCACTGTCAACGCCCACATGCCCAAGGCGTATCGACGCTACGTGCGCCGACGCATGCGCATCCCAACATCCGCGGCGACCGATTGATGTCGATAGACCGCCCACGCGCCCGACGAGGCCAGCGCCAGCTGCATCAATTACGTCAGGTTCATAACGGCCATAATCCCGGCCCAGCGAACTCTCTCGTTAGGGCAGCTCGGGGAGTGCTACGGCTGGATGCTCTTGGGAACATCCCGAGCGCATGATCCGGCGGCGAGGATAAACAATCTGAACCACGCGCTGCCTCCACATCATGGCGCCGGCGAACTCAACGAAGCCGTGCTGCCATTCGTGGTGAACTGGATAACACCGCCTATCTTCTCGCTCGAAAATACGGCGGCCTCGACATTCATTGCCGGGGTTACCTCGACGGATCCCTTCGCCGTCTATCCGCGTCTCATCGGCTGTCGCGCTGATCCGGATTGACAGCCACCCGTAATTAAAGGGCCGTTTGATGACACCTAGGCCTCCCCAGCAGTATTAGTTCACAAAGCAGATCGGCACCCGCGATCCGCTGGATCCGGTCAGCGTGTGCTTCGGGTTCGGGGTGCAAGATCAGGCGGTGCCATTTGCACGGATGGCGGCGAACCAACCACCACGGCAGGGGCGCCAGATTGCTCACCGCGCTGGCTCTCTACTTCGCGGCTCATACGTTGGTGAGCAGCTTGCATCTCCGGAACGGTGAAAACCGGCACCTCGCCCTTGAAACCCTGGAGTTCAAAGGCGCCCGCCTGGACGACTGGCATCGATGCTCCTGCCGCAAAGCCGGGACCAAGCACCAGGGGGATGCCCAGCTTCTTGGTCGTCGACTCGAGCCGAGCCGTGCGGTTCACCGGCGAACCGATCGCGGTGTAATCGAAGCGCCGTTCGGAGCCGAAATTGCCTACCGAGCACATGCCCGTCTCGATGGCGACGCCGATTGCGATGGAGGGGTGGCCGTCCGCGCTGAAGGCGGCGTCTTCACGCTTCACCCGTTCGATCAGGGCACGGCCCGCGTCGAGCGCGCGTTCGCGATGGTCCGGCTGATCAAGCGGCGCGTTCCAGAAAGCGAGCACCGCGTCGCCCATGAACTTGTCGATGGTGCCGTCGCGCTTGAGGATCTCATCGGTCGCAATGCCGAGGAAGTGGTTGACCACCTTTGCGATTTCCTGGGTATCGAGTTGTTCGCTCATCGTCGTGAAGCCGCGTATGTCGCTGAGCAGGATCGTGATCTCGCGCTTCTCGCCGGACAGGATCGCTTCGGTGTCTGAGCTTGCGAGGCGCTGCACCACGGAAGGCGACAGATACTGGGAGAACTGCCGTGCCAGGGTGGACCGGCGCTGCTCGCTGCGCCTGTAGAGAACATAGCCTTCGAAGCCGGCTACCAGGATCGTCGCAAGCGCCGGCTGCAGCGGGTCATAGAGTGCACCCTGCAGGCTGTATTCGAGAGCGCCGAACACGAACGGCGTGACGGCCAGCAGCACGAGAGCCAGGGCACCAAGCACGACACGCCCGGCGAGCACTCCGGAAAGTCCGATGAAAATGACGGCACTGAGGACAAACCAGAGCCGCTCCACCGTACGCGCATGCGGCGGCTCTGTCAGATAGCGCCCGGCAAGCAACTGGCCGATTGCATCGGCGTGGATGTCCGCGCCTGGTCGCGCTGGACGTGTCGGGGTGGGCAGGTACTGCGTCAGTCCCACAGCCGACAGATCGACAATGGCGATGGCGTCCCGCAGCCGCGGATCACTGCCGCCCGAAAGGATAGTGCTGGCAGATAGACGGGGCGTATCCGTGGCGGTTTCCCAGAGGCGGATGCTCCCCTCCGCCTCGAGCGGCACGATGGCGCCGGTCATCCTGAGTGCGTCGAACCCGGCGGCATTCATCCGGGCTATGTAGCCGTCCTGCCCGGCGTAAAGGCGCAGAAGCTCGAGCGCGAAGGACGGCCACAGCTGCACGCCTTGAGCGGTATTGCGAAGCCACAGCAGCGGCACATGGCGCAGTACGCCGTCGGGATCGGGCAAGGTGCGAATTACGCCGAGGCCCGCGGCGGCGTTCGAGAATTCGGCAAGCGAGCCGGTCAGGCCGGCGAAGCCGGGAAGTGTGTCGGGTACCTGTCCGACGATCGACCAGCCAGCTTTGGGCCCTGCTTCTGAAACCGTCGCCTCGTTGCCCAGGCTGACAGCAAGCGCCGTTCGATTTTTGGCCAGTGCCGCTGCCAGGCGCTTGTCTCCGGCGATGCCCTCAGGCGAGGTGTCGGCCTCGGGCAGGACCAGCGCAAGCCCGATGACCGCGGCACCGGATTTGGTGATGCCATCGACCAGATCGGCCAAGAGGCCTCGGTTCCAGGGCCATCGCCCATGTGCCTTGAGGCTGGCGTCGTCTATCGAGACGATCACGACAGGATTGCTCGTCGCCTCGCGTGGGGCGAGGAACTGGTAGAAGTCGTACGTGCGTTCGCGCAGGCGCGACAACGGCCCGTCAAAAGCCAAATGGCAAGCGAGCAGCAGGAGCACGACCACAAGGCCGGATACTTTGCGCCTGCCTGCTTGCCGCCAATCAGCCCAGCGCCAACCGACCAAGAGGCTCATGTCGTGCGGCCAGCCCTATTCGCAGTAGTTGCAGCAACCCTCACCCTCACACTCGCCCTTATTCACGCCGCCGCCCACGGGTGGCGTTGGGGTGTCGGGGAACTCCATGACCACTCCTGGCAATGCGCCGTCGGTGGAGTCGCAGATTTTGAGCGAGCCGCCGAGTGCCGACGCACAAAGCGCGCTTACATCCAGTCCCGGACCCGGTTCGCCTGGCAGGCCGGTGCCGGCAATCCGGTCGATGCTGTCCAATATCGGGAAGGTGTCGATTCCGCCGTAGCCGGTCAGCAGCTTGCCATCTTCCGATGTGCAGGCGTAGCCTGGGTTTGTGATGACCAGCCGTTTGCCATTGATCGTGCAGGTCATGCGGCCGGCGCGCAGAATGCCCACGGTCTGGCCGGCTGCCACCAGCACTTCGATGATGCCGCCTCTGGCTCCGAGCACCATATGCGGCGTCGCAACCTGCATGACGCCGCCTTTCGAAACCTGGCCGCCATAGAACCGGGCCAGGCCGCTGTTCATCCCGATGTCGATCTTTCCCGATCCGGAGCCCGGATTGTAGACGAATTCATCGATCGTCAGGCTGGTGTTCGGACCAATCTTGGCGCTCGATTCGTCCCGGAACACCAGCATTCCAAGACCGGTGGGATTGCTGCGCAGCTGGTCGCCGAGTTCGACGCCGGCCCCAACGTTCATTGTCCCGCCGTTGTTGCGGACGATGTTGGTCTGGTAGGCCGTCATCGACCCGACCGTCTCAGCGGCGGAAGGTGCCGCAAAGGCAAGGCAGGCGATAAAAATGGCGATCTGACGGTACGGGGTCCTCATCGCGGCCTCTTTCAATTGAGCGTCAACGTGTAGCTCATGAGCATTTCGAGCGATTTTCGGTCGCGGTTGGCGATGTCGAAGTTGGTTTCGCGATAGGCGAGATCGACGCTGATCTTCTGCGCCTCCGTCAGCTGAAAATCGCTTTCCGAGGCAATGCGCCAGAAGTCGCTCTTGATATTTGTGCCGATGCCGACGGACAGATCGGGAGTGTTGCTGTGGCCGGCCGAAAAGGCGATCTGGTGCGACCATGCGAACAGATCCGGTACGTTCATCAACAGGCCGCCATAGCGGACCTCGCCCGTGTAGCTGTGGCCGATTTCGCCAGATCCGGAGGCGAAGTCATTCGAGCCGACAAAGCGCAGTCCGAGCGCCTGGCCATTGCGGAAGCGGTAGCTGCCGCCTGCCTCATAGAAAACCCTGCTATCGGCGAAAATGCCTTGCGAGGCGCTTAGATCGATGTAGCCGCCGCCTGCGAAAAGCGTCGTTTCGACCGTCGGGCGCACAAGAAAGCGCCCACTGACGCCGATTCCGGTCTCGTGGATATCGCTGTCGAAACGATCCGTAACTGTGAACGCCGAAAGCAGCAGGCGCAGCGAATCGATCCCACTGTTGGGTAGCCCCTTGTCCCAGGTGATCGCGGCGTTGCCGTGGATGAAAGTCTTCTCGCTGCCCGGAACCGACAGGTCTTCCGTGAAAAAGCGCTGTGTCGCCGTCAACGACCCTGAAAGGACGAGAGCGTCGGCGCTTGGCGTGCCGAGGTCCCACCGGACAAAGCCTTCCGCCCGCCCATAGGGCGAGACGAAGCTGTCGTCGTCCTGCGCCCCGCCGGGCTCAAAATCGGTAAATGCGCTGAACACGCCGCCGGTCAGGGCGAGTTCCCAGGTGACGCCACGCAACGCGCGCTCGATGCGGGCGAGCAGGCGAACGGCTTCCTGCTGCTCACTTGCGCTCAGGCCGCCGACTTCGATGCCGTACTGCACCTGCCGCCGGGCCAATTCATAGGAGCCGACGTGATAGTACAACCGGCTGGCCGCAAGCCGGGCGCGCGCATCGCGGGGATATTTGATCAGATATTGCTCGATTGAGGAGATCGCCTGATCGTATTGTCCCGCGTTGACGGCAACCGTGACGAACTGGGCGAGCGTTCCGTTGTCGGACGGACTGGCGATGCGGGCCGAAAACGCATCGTCATATGCCGTAAAAAGACCTTGTGCGCCGGCCGGCAATACGCCGGTACAAAGCAGCGCCGCGGCGAAGCCGAAGATCGTTCGAAACGAAGATTGCATGCCGAGAACCCACCCCAAACCCGACTAGTGCGAAGGATTTAGCACGGCTCCAAGAAAAAGGCGACTGAACTGTCACCAGACCATGCGAGTTTCAGCAGCTGTTGCAGCGGCGCAACAAACTATCGGGTTTATTCGTATTTCGGCTGCGCTGGTTGTCGAAACATCTTCTCAGCGTTGCTGTACATAATTGAAGTATTCGGCACCAGTGGCAACTAACTCAAATCATCATCAGTGGCGGATCGCACACCCGACAAGATTAATATTGTTTGCGCGATTCTGCGCGTATCTGGTCACCGAATGAGGCTTCAAGCTCACCCACGGCTCATCCAAAGGTCTTCCGTCGCGTTGCGCAAGGGGTCGGAGAGCTGCCGGAAGGTGCTTCTCACGACGCGTGCGCGATGCGGCCTGGCTCTTGCTGTTTCGTTGAACGCGACTAGGTCAGCTTATCGCCCCCGACTCCCAGGGACGCGTCACCGGACGCGTCTTGCTACAGCACGAGCATGGTGGCCAGCCCCAGCATCAGGCCCATGCCTACAATGTCGGTCACGGTGGTGAGGAAGATCGCCGAGGCGACCGCCGGATCGGCGCCGACCCGGCGCAGGCCCAACGGGATCAGCACGCCGGAGATTCCGGACATGAGGCACGATCCGGACATGGCGAGCAGGATCACAAGTGCCAGCATTGGCGCCTGGGCCGCCGATTCCGGTTGCCGCGAGGCGTAGAACCACATCGCCGCAGCCGCCACAAGACCGACGAGCACGCCGTTGGCGATCCCGAGCGCGCCCTCCCGCATCACCAGGTGCAGCTTCGGTCGTTTGTCCACATCCCCCAGGGCAAGGCCACGCAGCGTCATAGCGAGTGCCTGGCAGCCGGTGTTTCCGCTCTGCCCGGCCAAGACCGGGAGGAACGCCGCCAGGGCGACGATCTTCTCGATCGTGCCTGTGAATGAACTGACCACGAAAGCGGCCATGAAGGCCGTCAACAGGTTCAGCTGCAGCCACGGATGACGCTTCAAGAAGGCTGAAAACAGCGGCGTAAAAGAACGCTCCTCCTTCTGGACACCCACCATCTGCCCAGACTGGGCGGAAATCTCGATGATTTGCTGCTCGAACAAGCGCCAGCCGCGAACCTGCCCGAGCAGCCGGTTCTCCGCGTCCACCACCGGATAGACAGGGTACTGACGGCGTACTGCTGCCTTGCAGGCGTCGCTCAAAGACAGACCGACGTTAAGGGCGAACGGCCTGGGCAGCATGATCTGATCCACCGTCGCGTCCGCTTCGCTCAGCATCAGATCGCGCAGGACCACCAGGCCAACCAGCTTATTGCCCTCGTCCGTGACGTAGAGATAAGTGAGCTCGGTCGGCACCTGGGCGCGTCTGACCGCCTCCACTGCGGCGGCAACCGTCGTCGCCACAGGAACGCTGGCGGGAATCGAGTCCATAAGCTCGACGAGCGAATCGGGGACCGCGAAATCCTTGCCACCGCCATGAGACCTGATGGGCCGCATATGCGGTGGCAAATGCTCGGCCACCTTACGGGCGTGCCCGTCCGGCAACAGCTTTAGTGTGTCGCGGATGAACTCGGGAGATTCTCGGGCCAGCAATTCAGCTGCGTCATCAGGGGCTCGAGCACGCAGCGTGCGCACCAACTTCTGAACGTCGTTCTCTTCTTTCATTTGCTGCGGCCCCCAAATTGCTAGTGTCTTGCCTGACAGTATGACACGGATCGGATCGCTCTGTCTGGCGCGCAGTGGCTCAAGCGCCTCGATCCCGAAATCTTCGCCTCTCGGGCGCCGAGTGGACCGAACCCAGACAGATCTGAGCCGTTGCGGCGTACATAAAGGCGAGCTGTAACCTCTGCGTGTCGCCGAGAATTCAACGTGTTGCGAACTTCACCGGTCTTTTCCTGGGATCTGCGAGCACGCCGCAGCAATGAAACGCAAACCCGGAAACTCTGCAGCGGCAGGGCCTCCGACGGTCGAATTGATTTGCCTCATGCCGCGCATCTTGCCAGTTCCTCCAGCTCTGGAGGCTGATGAATTCGCCACGATGACAAGGTGATTTGCGTAAACCTGTAATAGTTTAGCTTGAGAAGGGGTTCTCAGTATCAAATCTGTCTGAACGAGAGGTGCTCTTGAGAGCTTCCAGGTTCGGGGGCAGGCAGTCTGCTTTGTGAGACTCGAGGTCGTCGCGGTCCGATCCGAGTTTATGTAGGCCCACTGGCAATAGCGTAGACCGCTCGATCGCACTCGGGGTGACGAAGACTCGTTTCGAGAATGGCATCGGTTCTGTAATTGCCATCTCACCTGACAAATGATCCGGACCGGCCTGGCATTCCTAGCCGCCCGTCATTGGTGGATGCTTATGAGCAACATTATCGCCGCAGGTTTTAACTCAGTCTCTTCCAATGGCAGATGGAGAGCCTTGAAGCGGACTTTCGAAGCCTTGCCGAGATGGGCGTCGAAGCCGTCGAACTGGAACTGACGACCCTCGACCTCATGGTCGGTGGCCGCGTCGTCCCCGAGAGAGCCGAGAGGCTTATCGCGCTGACGAGGCAGTTAGATTTCCGCTATACGGTTCACCGCGTCGTCTCATCGAACCTCACGGACCCGGCGGTCTACCGTTACCAGATTGATGCTGCCAAGGCCCTGGTCGAATTTGCGATCGGATCGATGCGCGCGTCCTTGTCGAGCATAGTGGGCATTTTCGCGCCGACCAGGTTCTCGAACGAGCCGGTGCGGAGGAACGCGAACGCGAAGCGTTGTTCGAGCTTGCCGAGTTCTGCAAGCCCTATGGTGTGCGCATCACCTTCGAGAACCTCTTCGCCATGGACCCGGGTCCGTGCCGGCAGACCTCGGCCGAGGTGGCGCAGACGGCAAAGGCGGTTAGCCATGTGAATCTGGTGGCGCTCATCGATTCAGTCACGCTTATAGTGAATCGACCCATCGCGGCCTGAATTTCCGTGAGCAGCTGCGGGCCATGGCGCCGGTGACGGGCCACCTGCATGTCCATGGTTCCTTCGGGCCCACAAGGTCTCCATCGAACCTACCTCTCGCAGGAGAATGCAGCGCTAGGTCTGGGTACCTGCCCTTACTCCTCGGTTAGGGCGATATCGAACGGGATGACATCTTCAGCGAGCTGGTCTTCTTGCCGGAGTCTCATCATGAGAATCGGACCCCCTTACCGCAATGAGCAGCCCGATTGGCTGGTCCGGGCAAAAAACCTCATCGCCCTCAACCATCGCGCTGAGAGCGGAGCGGCGGAATAAGGGTCGGAAATCCGCCGCGTTGGTGCTGCCAATTCGGTTAGCTGCCGAACTCGTTGGCAGCGAGTCGTCCGCATTGGAAGATCGACCGTGACGAGTTTTGTCGATCCTGTTTTCGATGAGATTGTAAGAAGAGTGCGCGTGCCGGTCTGCGATAGGCCGGCCAGCATTTGGTTGGCCGGTCCGTGGCGGTCGAGCGTGGGCAGGGGCCGGAAACGTGCCAGTCACGTACTTGTGGCCAGCAGGGCCGTCGGCTGATTTCTGCTCCGTGTGATCGCATGCGTGCTCGCCAATCCAGTACCTTGGCGGCGTCCGCAGCCCGCTTCTGACTATTCGCTTTCCGTCGCACTTATCTTGATTCCGCGCCGTTCCGCGTACTCGATCAATGCGAGTTCTATCACCGAGGTGATCGAACGCCGCTCCGCTTCTGCAAGCTGTTGCGCCAAGGCCAACACCGGCGGATCAAGGCGGGTGGTGAACGGCTTTTTTGTCATTTTCGCTCTGCGGCTTGATATTCAGTTTCAAAAGGCGCATAGATATGCACGTGCACAGCACTTGCATCGCACGTGCGGCGGCTGGCCGGAGTGCGCCAACACTCCAGTCAGCCTGACCACAACCCAAGCTAATGGAGCTCGGATCATGGGTGATTCCGACAATACCACGACTCCGCCTTACGTCACCCGCAGGCGAGTGCTTGAGGGAACAGTCGTGGCCACCACCGCGTGGACGCTCGAAGGCAACGCGCCCGCAAGCGGCGCCGGCAGCACGAATGTGCGTTCTGATCCTGCAGTGGCGCTTTGGCGGGAATGGGAGAGGGTCCACAAACAGACCGAGCGGCTTTGCCGCAAGCAGCAGCGTTTAGAGACAAGGCTTGCCGAGAGCGTCGGCTTTCCTTGTGTGACCCTCCGCGTGCCCGAAGGTGAGCAGGTAACGGTCCACTCGATCGAGGGGCTCAATGAAGTGCTCGGCAACGGGCCGGATACGGCCGCTCTCCGAGAGAAGGCCGAAACGGAGTTCGCAATGCACCAAGCACGCTGGAATGCGGCGGCCGAGGAGACAGGTTACACCGCTGCGCTCAGGGCCGAACGCGAGGCTTGCGACCGGGCGAAGGATCTTCTGGGAGCCTTCTCAACCACCCACGCTACGACTCTCGCTGGCGTGGCCGGCAAGCTCGATGCCGTGTTGCGCGAAGGGGAGGCATGGGAGGAATGCTCCGAGTTCCCCTGGCCACAAATCCGTTCAGCGCTCAGCGACTTGGTGCGCATCGCCGAAGGCTTTGGTGCTGACCGGGTGCGGCGCCGAAGGATCCGTCATGACCAAGCCGAAACTCTCCGCCATTCCCGATGACCGTCCGGTCAAGATCACGGCCGAACTGCCCGGCGCCGTTCATCGCGGTCTCGTCTAGTGCCGATGTGCTTGTCCGTGAGAGCGGCCAGGCAATCGCCGATCCGGCAAAGCTGATCGCGCCGATGCTGACCCGGCTCATGACAGCTGACAGAGCGTTTGCCAGAGCCGACGGACCCTGAAGCCGTGACTGTTCGGGCCATGCTGGTCGCATGAGCGTCAGGACGAATACCGATCACGAAGAAATGCGATGAAGATCGGCAGGGCAGGGTTTGCGTTGTCCGGGCGCCAACGGGCTAGATTGGAGATCTGGATTGGTTTGCCCCCGATCCGCAGCTTACGGCAGACCGCACCTTCAGGAACGCTGTTGGCCTCTCCGTCGTGGATCAGAGCGACTCCAAGCCCGTTTTCGACAAGGCGCAAAAGGATGCCCGCACTGACGTGATGTTCGACGATTGCAGGAAGCGGCACGCGGCTTCCAAGAGCGTCGGCGAGCAGAAATGCTTCGCCCTTGCCCACGAGCAACGTTTCCTGGTCCAACTCCCGCCACTCGATCACGGGACGGGTTGCGAGAGAATGATCTGAAGCAAGAACGACGGCCAGAGAATCCTGCCACAATGTCAGTTCGAATGCGCCGCCAGTCGATCGGGAAGAGGAGGTGAGGGTAACGTCGATCGCCGCCCTGCCCAAAGCCGCCCCAAGTTCAGGGTGTGAGCCCTCGATCAAGCTGATAGTCACATTTGGATGGCATTGCCCGAACGCGATGATTGCATCCAACGCACGCCCCGCGAGGATCATTCCGTTGGAGCCAATGGAAAGCCTTTGTTGTTCATCTTTGATGCCGGTCCTGGCCAGGGTGAGAGTATTGTCGAGCTCGAGCAGCACGGAGCGCAGACGGTCCAGGAAGCGCTCACCGGCCGGGGTTGGGTCGACGCCGCGAGCATGGCGATGAAATATCCTGCTTCCCATTGCGTATTCGAGATCGCGTATGCGCCGGCTGAGCGCGGTGTGATCGATCCCGGCGCGCCGCGAGGCGCGCAGAAAGCTGCCCTCCTCGGCGACCACAAGTGCATAATTGAGGGTCGCGAGTTGAATGGAGCTCCGCATCTCTGCTCAGGTAACTAGCGATGTTCGCAAGACTTTTGAGCGTTTTTGACGACTGCGGCTATAGCCAAATCTCAGTATTGACACTGGATGAGATCATCCTTCCCAGGAACAACAACTAAGACAATGTGCAGCAAGAACTTTTTGCTTGCACGAACGACGTCTCTAGCCGGCCGTCGGTCATGGCGGATTGCTGAGCATGCGTTTCAATCTCTACTTCGCCTCCAGTCGCGCGACGGAGAGCCGCACCCCGATGTGCTGTATGGCTGCACGTTATAAGGATCGCTCTTCGATCTGGAAGCCGGGGGACTCGACGATAGGGCGTTTGGCCTCATCAGCGCGGGCAACAACCGCACCGGCTGCGCATTCTCACGAACCATCCCGCCCTATATTCCAACCTGAGAGCGGCCCATGTGTCCAACGAGCAGGGCTTCCAGGTGGTCGGCGGCTTTTAACAGCGTCCAGAGCATCGATCTGACTGGGATCAGTTAGTGCCGGAAACGGCCCAGGAAACGCGAAGTTTAGGTTGGCCCAGTGGCGGTTCTGCGGAGCATCGTCTTGATTGATGGCCCTGTCATCTCGAACAGCCGAGAAAACATGAAAGCCGCGAACAGGCACGCAAATACCGTCAGCAAGTAATAGCTGAAGGTGGTGACCGTCACCTCTTTCCAGTCGACGATTGGTTGAAGCTTCAAGACCGGCAAGTGGATCAGATAAAGAGAATACGAGAAGCCCGCCAATGGGCGCCCCCACCGAATGATCCTGTTGCTATCGAACCGCGTCCGAACGGACGAAAGGCTGGAGAGGAAGAGCGCGACACCGATGCTCAGCAGGATTTCCCCAGCCACAATGCCGAACCCGATGCCGGCAGTTGCATCTTCAATCAGCGTGTTAGGCTTCGTGAGCTGGTAGGTGGCGGTACCGAGAAAAGCCAGGACGGCGCCACCGATCAGGATCACGGGCCTCGGAATGCTCGACCGAAAAACGAAAGCCGCCGCGCCGGCAAACCAAATAAATGTGTAGAGAATTTTGAGCTGCGACAGAACTGCAATTGCGACGGCCATGACCAACAAGGGCCACAGCGCCAGTCCGGCTCGGTGCGAAATTGCGTAGGCGATGGCGCCACCCAGAACATAGAACCACACTTCGTAGCTGAGCGACCAAAGGGCGTAGTTTGCCTCGGGCACGGGCACGACGACGCCCTGAAGCGAAAGCAGGGTGCCAGCGATGTTGAAAACCTCCATCGGCAGCCCGATCCAGGCGGCCACAAACCCTGTGAGCATAATGGCAGGGACCAGGGGCACGAGAATTCGCACGCATCTGTCGAGCGCGTAGTCGAGAGGTTTGAAGTCCTTGGACAGAGCTCTGCGAATGGCCGGGCCTCCAACAAGGAAGCCGCTTAGGACGAAAAACACCAGAACCGCCTCGTGGCCCTGACGAGTGAGCGAATACCATAAGGTTGTGAAAATTGTCCGGCTTGATGCTTCCAGTTCGGAATATTCGACGAACAGCCGTGTCCTGGTGTGGGTCAGAACTACCGCCAGAGCGGCAAGAAAGCGAAGCCAGTCGAACCAGATATTATACGATTGTAGTTGCGCAAGCCGGTTATCTGCCGCCACGCCAGATGAAACGGCGGCCCAAACCCGCCTCAAAATTTGCATGTAAATGCTCCCCAAAGCCCAAGGGGAGACTAACATCAGCGACTACACGCCGCAACCGCTGGTTTCCACCACCTGCAAAGCGTTTAGACTAAGAAAATCAGATGCGTCGGCCGGAGCGATCTCAACCGAACTGTGTCATCCTCCGACACCAAGTTGAACTCAAAGGTTGGACCAAGCTTCCTCGCCCTCTTCAGCAAGCCGCCAGTCGGTCGCGGCCTTGTCCTCGGCCGTTGGCTCATATCGCAAACGACGCAGAAGATCACCTATGTCCACGCCTTCCGGCCGGTTCAGAACGTGGCGCTCCAGAACTAGGCATTGGGATATTCGTGGTAGCGTACCGTTTGCTTTGTCCACCCTCGGGTCTCACGAGTTTTGGTATCGCGGCCGTTTCCATTGCTTCATCGAATGTCATGTGTTCTTCCCTCTTAAACGAGCCCGATAAGCTGGTCAGGACGATGCGCTGGACGCTGTGGTAGCCGGTAACACCCTGGAGACCTTGTCGCTCAACACGCATACCGTCGCTTGCGTCACACGACGCTAAGCGAAGCCCGTTAAAGCATTTCAAGGACTTGGCTTATTGCTGCGGCCGAGAACTGGTCACAATTGTCGAAAGGTGCACTCTTTCCGCTTGGATGCGGATCCGTCGCGCATTGTAAATGAAGCAGCTGTTATTATCCGCGGGGCTTGCCTCTCGGCACTTCGGACAAAGCCGCCCTACATTCAAAAATGATGCACGTCGGCTTTCCCCTCAGATACCGACACTGCCCCGCATACCAGCACTGCGCAGATGCGAAATCGCGCCACCATCCAGCCAAAGTTGGAAGGCATCTACGTCCAGCAGGCCAACTATGCTGCGGAGGGAGTACCTGGACATGTTGAACATAGACCGCCGAGGTTTTCTTGGCCTCGTGGCGACCGGCCCCTTGGCTTCTCATCGCTCAGTTAACGCCGATTTAGCTCAGACAAAGCAGACCAGCGTTCAGGCCGCTCAGGCCGCGATAGATGCCGCGGCGCAAGGCGGTGCAAACTCCGATATCGTCGAAGCATTGCGAGCTCTATTGAGCGGCCTTGCCAGTGACGCCGTGAGCCAAGGGAACGTCCCTATTTACGCGACCGTAGAGGGCCTGTCGGCGCTCTCTGTTCCAATCGGCATTAGTGCTTTGCGTACGAACGGCTATGCTGCCGTTGGCGATGGTGGCGCTTGGCCATTAGCGGTCGAAGTAGAAAACAGCGGTGTCATCACACCCTGGCAAGTTCTCTCCAATGATGGCACACGCCGGTGGCAGCTCAAAACTTATGAGGTTGTGCTTGAAATGTTCGGCGGGAGGCCCGACGCTGCCTACGCGGGAACCGCACCAGACCAGATGCTGATATCCGGGACCGACAACGTCCCTGCGATCCAGGCGAGTCTCGCTTATCTCGCGACGCTCAATACCAGCCGGAATGGGGGCGGCAGAATTCAGCTTGAATACGGTCAATATTATTTCTCGAAAGCTGTCAATCTCAAGAATCGAACCCATCTGGTCGGCCGCAACGCAGCAGGAACGGCAGGTGACTTCTGCACTGAAATGATCTTTCCGCAGAATACCGACGGAATCACGATAAATGGAAGCGACACAGTCGATGACAGGATCCAGGCACCCGGCACCTCGAGTGCAGGGGGATCATTGATCGAATGTATCAGCATTCGATCTCTCGGAGGCACTGACAGGACCAAGCACGGTATCCGTTTGCGGACTCGCTCGCTGCTGCGAGACGTCAATGTCATTAATTTTCCAGGCAATGGGATCCACATCGTTGCAGACAGCAGGTCTAACGAGCCCGAACGAAGGGGGAATGCCAACTTCTGGCGGATCGAACGCGGATACATTGCCGGAAACCAACACGGGGTCTTTGTAGATAGCTCTGACGTGAATGGCGGCTACGGGATGGGCCTGACATGCTACCACAATCGTGGGGCTGGGATCTACGACAGTTCCTTCCTCGGCTGTGACTGGTTTGCCTGCGGCGCACATGGCAACGGACTTCTTTCCTGCTGTAGCTATAAGGGAAACCGCTATTACGCGGTGTCGGAGACATTGGCTGAGCTGCAAGAGACCGAGCCGGGCACAAACGAAAGAGTCTGGGCACTGGAACGCCCCGGCGGCGTAGTTGGGCGATATCGCGAGTGGACGCCAAGTAACAAATTGGAGTGGGTTCGCGGCGGTCCTATCGTCGTCTCAGATGACAACAGCAGTTCAACTGTCTTCGGTGGCTATCTGGGTGAACCCAACCAGCCGCCGGCCGTTTTCAGTGACAAGAATATGAGTCTCGGTGGCTTCCGAGGTGCCGGCTTAATCGGGAACGGGCTGCAGGTAGGAAACGGAGTCGCCAGCAATTTCAAGTCTCTGGCAACCTCCGGCCCTGTCCATATCGCCACTCCTGCGAGTGGCGTAAGCGAAAGCCTGTCACTGCACAACGGGGGAGACCTGAATAAAAGGCGCGGGGTGAGCGTTGCGTTTTATGTTTCTTGCAACGAGGATGGCACGACAAAACGGCCGGCCGGGTCCATTGTTGCCCGCGCCACGGGAAAGCGGGCGGATTGTTCGACGGCGATTGATCTGGTTTATTTTGATGGCGGCAAACAAGCCCTTGTCACCTCAGGCAGTTTTGGGGAGCGCGGGATGATGGCAGGAGCGGATACTGCTTTCGATTTAGGATCGAACAAAGCGCGATGGACAAACGGCTATATTCAGTATGTGCGTCCGGGCAATGGCGACGTCTTCTGGACGAGTGGCGATGGTAGCCCCGAAGGTAAAGTCGAAGCCCAGGTCGGATCGCTTTACACGAGAACCGATGGCGGACCAGGCACAACTCTGTACGTAAAGGAAGCCGGGACAGACGATACAGGCTGGGTCGCGAAGTGAGCGCAATACTCGACTGGCACCAGCGCTGGACGTCATCCATGACCGCCCTCTCTCAGCGAATTTGCAGAACCTTCAGCACATCTGTGGACGCTCCCGTGAGCGCAAGAAGAATCTTCGAAAGGCAGTATAGCGGCGCGTAGTCGGGTGCTGACATCTGTCCGGCCTCTGATGCGGCCT
>NZ_JAMYNL010000039.1:0-36217 GCF_040319065.1 Mesorhizobium sp. M0968 | reverse complement strand
CGGAGGCAGGCGCGGCCGGCACGACGATCGAGCGCACCAGGATCGCTTCGGCCTCGATCCCGAAACGGTTGGCCGCCGGCAGTGGGTACGCCTCGGCCGAGATCCCCTTTGGCTGGTCCACGAGCGCGCGATCGAGCCTTACATTGCGGCTTCGACAAGCAGCGGCGCGCGGACGGGACCTTCGAACGGCACTACACCTGCGACCCCCAAGGACTGAATGTTGACCTACGGGACCTGGGGAGGATCTCAAAATGATCATGTCAGTTGTTAAGTCCCTCGCGCCTGTGACGCTCGGCACCGTGCTGATCGCAATCAGTCCGGCTTCATTGTCGGCTTCTGACGCTCAGGACCTCGCGTTCGCTCACGCTGACATGCCAATCAAACAGCTGAAAGACGTCTATTTGGATTGCGAGCGGGGAGGCCGCCGGTGCGCTGGGGACGGAAGACGTGATGTACTGTTCGATGCGCGAGTTCCGACTAGGCGCGCGATAGCAGTTTGCGCATAATCTACGATGCATGGCCTTCTGCACCGTGCGACGCGGCCCTGCGATCGACCACTTCGAACCATGTTTGGACCGCGCACTTCGCCGATCAGCGCAGTAACCAACCCGCGGAGTTCCGCGAGCGACAGCCTTCAAACGAATCAGTCGGTGGTAGCGTCACGCATAGGGTGAATCACGAACGCGCTCGCCTGCAAACCCCTTCGCCCGGAAATCTGCCCCGGTTACGCGGTTCGCCAGCAGACTGAGAAGGAGCGGCTTCAGCCGATCGCCGATGCTTTTTGTTATCTTTGTGCCTAATGGCAGCTTTGCGCCCCGATTTCGGCCGTTCGACTATATCGTTCGAACTGCCGAAAGCTGTCGGGGCTCCGGCCCTCTCAAACCCTCCGCCGCCGTTGTCGCGCATGTGCCGCATGCCACCTGCCGTGCTTTCAGCGAGCCGACCTTACCTCCAGTCTGGAACCTAGCAGTCGCCCAACTGGTTCAACCTTCCGCCACGGCCGGGCAGGGGACGGCGTGCAAAACGGTAGGCGCGACCTAAGAAACGGTCGCGGTTCGAGTCGGTAGAGAGATACCGCCGATACAGTGCTGTAACCGAGTTCGTTTGCTGACGGGACTTCTTGATCGGCGCAAATAGGTCCGACTCCAACCTCCGCAACCAGTTCCAGCATAAACCACTAATAGTCGCGATCTGATCAAAGCCCGCCGGAAAAAACGGCAAGGCATTTCCCACGGCAGGTTTGGCGAAGCGCGGAAGGGCACTCTGCCGCCCAGAGTAAGCGGCCTGCACGGTGAAGACGAGAGGGACGCTTTTCCAAGCGCGGAGTTCGAATCCCTCCCTCTCCGCCATACGACATTGTTTACGTTGATAAAAATACAGAATAGGTTGCGCGTCCGCCATAAAGCCCGCCAACCGAAAAAGGCGTATTCGCGGCACGTCAGCTTACGACACAAATATGCGGGGTTGATGCTTCGACCTGGGAGATGGCAGAGATCAACTTCGGCTTCGCTAAGCGAAGTCGTGGGGTTCATGCGACAGCGGAATCAGGGTATGCGACGAGCACCCCGTGCCGGGTGAACCTCGCCGTCGGGAAGTACCGATCGGTGCGGAAGCAAGCGGATTCACGCTTGTCGGCAGCGGACGGCGGCGGTGGCGGTCAGCATCCGAGCAGGCTCCCAACTAGCGAGACAAACGTCCAGAGCGGAGGGACTTCGCCACCCTGAACGACCGCTCTCCTCGGCTTAGTCAAGCATACCTACGGAATGATGCGCCTGGCCGGTGACAAATGGATCTCTGCTGGACCGCCGATGATATGGGGAGGCGCTCGCAAATCGCGCCCTACGCGCGGGTTGATCGGTTGATCAACATCAAAGCTTGAATATGAGAAATGCGCTAACTGTGACGGCGGTGGTCACCGTGGCTCGAGTGTCAGCAGATGTGGTAAGGTTGAGTGTCGGCGAGTAGCAGAGGTCCAGCAACAATGACTTTGAGGCGAACCAGAGCTTACGGCGCATCCGGCTTGGTTCTAGCGGTTTGCACTGTGTTTGCTTGGCAGAACGCCACTGCTGCTCACAATTGCGACGCAGCCGCGACGCCTGGCGTCAATTGGCACGAGTGTGACAAGAAGCTTCTCATCCTAGAAGGACAAGACCTGAGCGGGGCGAACCTGTTCGGTGTTGATTTCACTTCGACCGACCTCAGGAACAGCAATCTCCTTGCGGCAAATCTTGAGAAGGCAACGCTTGTGCGTGCTTCCCTGGCCGACTCGACCGCCAAAGGCGCCCGGTTCGACAGAATCGAGGCCTACAGGACCGACTTCAGCCGTATGGACGCGCAGGGCGCTGTGTTTGCGAGCGCGGAAATACAGCGCTCGAATTTCCAGGGCGCCAATCTGACCAATGTTGATTTCACAAAGGCAGAATTGGGGCGTGCGCAGTTCCATGACGCCGATATCAGCGGCAGCCGCTTCTCGTTTGCCAATCTCGCACGGGCGGACTTCCGAGGAGCGACGTTCACCGCGCCGATAGACTTTGACCGCGCCTTTTTCTTTCTAACCCGTATCGAGGGCGTCGATCTTTCCAATTCGGCGGGTCTGTCCCAGTGGCAGCTCAACATGGCTTGCGGAGACGCCCGGACCGAGTTGCCTTCTGGCTTGACGAGGCCTGAAGATTGGCCCTGTCAATTCCAGCAGGAATAGTTGTCTGCAAGCGAACTGTGCAATGCTGCACCCGACAGGATTTGAACCTGTAACTTCTGCCTTCGGAGGGCGCAGATCCTTCGCCAAAGTGGCACGTTTCTACGGTATTGCTATTGGCGAAATCGCGGCCGAAGGGTGTTTGTGCCCCTTCCGTTCACCGCTACCGGTTCAATCGAACCGGTAGCTCCTGTCCGAATAAGTGGCAGCAACTCTTGTATCGTCGAGAATGACTACCATCGTCGTGATTATCATTCAGAAGCCTGGCACCAACGCGTCGATCATACTCGCCTCGCAGCACTTGAAATAGGCCGCGGCATCTTGGGGGCTTAAGCTTTCGTCGGTCAAACGTCTGTCGAATGCATCTAGAGCGTTCATTCAGCAGCTTGGTGAATCCGTTCGACCGGCGTGTACTCGTTTGTCGAAGGTTCAGGAATACAGTCGCAACGGCCTCACTATGTGATCTGGAAGGTCAACTGCTGATCCTCCCGCTCAACTCCTAATGAACCAGCGGATGCCGCGCGAATGGCGCTCCAGGCCGCTACTTGGGCGACGAATGGAGGCATTCACTCACGACCGCTGCGGGTTCTTCGACGACCCGCTGTCTTATGACTTACCTTGCGTAGACACAGCTTGTGAAAACGCGCGATAAGGTCGGCCTGCGCTAGATTCAAAGACGGCCGGGGCATCAGAAGATGGCACACCGAATGTGCAACGCAACGCTTGGCCTCGCGGCACTTGCCATAGCCGCGTGCCAATCGGCTCCTGAAACGTCGCAACCGGCCACTCTCGAACCTGCGCTAGAACCCGGTGCCATTCCTCCCAACGCGGCCGAGCTTGACGATCTTGCCATCAAGCAATGACACGACCTCGGCGGCTACGCGGTGTATGTCCATGCTGATAATACGCACGGTTCCCTCCATCGTTGGTCACGAACAGGGAGCGAGCGGGCAACACGACAAATACGGAGCCGTGCTCGCGGCGCATCCGGGCGAGTCGTAGGGGCGGCCAGATAATGTGCTCGAACTCGCAGTTCATCTGCATACGACGGCCTGCCCGCACTTGCGTGCTCCCGGTGCCCCGTGGCCCGGATGCGCCAAGCTTAACGAACCTGACGTACCGAACAAACGATGGCACCAAGAACATCATGCCGGATAATGGCTTCATCGAGAGCTTCAACGGCCGACTACGCGATGAACTGCTCAACGAGACGCTGTTTACTTCGCTGGCTCAGGCACGCGTCGCCATCGCCCTGTGGCGCGCCGACCAACACCGCCCGGCCGCATTCCCAAATCGCCTGGCAGACACCGGCCGAGTTCGCCACCACCTTCAATCTGCGACGGTCGCTCGCGCTGCGCGATGCCAAAGGCTCCGCGCCAGCGCCCGTCGCTTCACCCGCCCAGCAGGGCACAACCCACGCCGGAAACGAACTCAAAACTGGATAGAAACTGGGGGCAACGTCACCGCCGACCACATGACCCAGAAGGAAAACGCCAAGTTGAGGCGCAGATAGCCTGCAGGCATTCAAAAAGCCATCGAGGAACTTTGAACCGTCGCGGCCGTTTACCGGCTATCGCGTCCGGAAAGTTCCGCCATGAATGTCAGCGACGAAAGGACTGTATCCCTTTGGGCGGCAACCGAAGTAGCGCCTGATGCAGTTCCGCTCGAGCGGAGTGAACAGGTCGATGTCGTGGTCGTCGGATCTGGCATTGCCGGACTGTCGGTCGCGTTCGAACTGGCCATCGCCGGGCAAAAGGTGGCAGTGCTCGATCGCGGCCGGATCGGAAGCGGCATGACGGCCCGCACCACCGCGCATCTGTCATCGATCTGCGACGACTACTTTTCGGAACTGATCAAATTGCGTGGCGAGGAACTGGCGCGGATCTACTACCAAAGCCAGTCGGCCGCTATCGACCGTATCCGATCGATTCAGGAGGCGGAGGGCATGCCGTGTGATTTCCGCCGCCTCGAAGGCTTTCTGTTTCCGGCGTCGGGCAGGAAGGAATCCGTCATCGAGCGCGAACTGGACGCCGCTCTGAAGATCGGTGTCGACGTCGAGAAAACCGTGGGAGTGCCGCTTGCTGGGTTTTCGGACGCGCCCGTCCTTCGTTACCTCAATCAGGCGACATTCCACCCGCTCAAGTATCTCCGCGGGCTGGCTGCCGGCATCCGCGCGCGCGGCGGCGCGCTTTATGCGGATACCATCGTCGACAAAGTCGAGGAGACTGACGGCGGCGTGCGCGTAAGCACGGTCTCGGGCTTTGCCGTGTCTGCCAGATCGGCCGTTGTCGCCACCAACTCGCCGATCAACGATCGGGTGGCGCTCCACACCAAACAGGCGCCGTATCGGACCTACGCGATGGCATTCGAGATCGCGCGCGACATTTTGCCGGATGCACTCTATTGGGACACGCTGGACCCCTATCACTACGTCCGTCTGCAGCCTGGCGAAGGCAAGACCGACTTTCTGATCGTCGGTGGTGAGGATCACAAGACAGGGCAGGCCGACGACGCCGACGACCGCTTCGCTGCCCTGGCGGCCTGGACCAAAGGGTTGGTGGCCGATATCGGCGCGGAAGCCAATCGATGGTCCGGGCAGGTAATGGAGACCGTCGATTACGCCGGGTTCATCGGCCGTAATCCCGGCAACGGGCACGTCTTCGTTGCTACCGGCGATTCCGGTCAGGGCATCACCCATGGGGTTGTGGCCGGCCAATTGATTTCCGACCTGATCCTGAGGGGGGAAAGCCCCTGGCGGGAACTTTACGAACCCTCTCGCAAGACGGCACGCGCGATCGGCGATTATTTGGCGGAGAATGCGACAGCGATCAGGAGTTTTGCCGAGTATGTCGCGCCTGGTGAAATTGATGCCGCCGATAAGCTGCGGCCCGGACAGGGGGCTATCGTCCGCCAGGGGCTTACCAAAGTCGCTGCCTTTCGCGATGAGGACGGCACGCTCTACAAGCGATCGGCCGCATGCACCCATATCGGTTGCCATGTCCATTGGAATTCGTTGGAACGCTGCTGGGACTGCCCCTGCCACGGCTCGCATTTTGCCGTCGATGGCACGGCTTTGAACGGACCGGCCGTAGCGCCCCTGGCTGAGGTGGAATAGCTATGGCGACTCCCGTTGAGGCGAGATGCCGCAATGCCAGCTCAGGCGAAGATGCTGCTTGGTAGCCGCTCGACACTGGCACCCGATGGACCCCATCGCCAGGTAATTCGTAGGTCGATCCCCGAATCTTTCTCGGCTTTGGAATCCGCTGTGCAGCCAATCACTCTGCATTCAATTCCACCTTTCCTCCATCGCAAACGTCAGGTGCTTTTGAGCGTTCCGTTCATCCCGTTCGGGTAGAAGCCGCCCTTGCTGACGCCGGCCTTGTCGGTCGAGATAGACGATCCGAAGCACTTCCTGGGGCGTCCTCGTGAAGGCGATCGCATCCGGGGTCCATGGAACGATATTGGCTCTGCCCTTGCCAGCCAGACGAAGTGACCGTCCGACCGGGCCTTACACGCGCAGCTTTCAGTTCCGACGGCACCGAAGTCGCAATTATTTCCGGCGAAGAAAGGGTCCGTATCGTTCGCGTTTCCAGACACCCAACGACCTCATTGACTTCGCCCGGCGCACCTCCCAGAGCTTGACCAAGACCGCTCTGGTCTTGATCAATGCGCCACGCCGTCGGATGCGTGCAGAAGTCTCCAGGTCAAGCCGATGCTGCCATCGAACTCGGATGCAAAATGTTCGGCGGCGACGCCTTCCAGGCCGTCATCGACAAGAGCCTCGATGGTTCGTCGCACCAGCGCGAGCTGCATCTCGCGGGCGTGTGCCAGGTCTGTCTCTCTCATGATTTCCGTGACGTGGTAGGCGACAACGGGCTGGCCGAGGCAAGACATGAGCGCGCTCGCTTCTGACGTCACTGCGGTAACTGCGTCTTCGATCTTCATTCTGGCGCTCCTCATCAAACATGATGCGGCGCCTCCCCATGACACGACGGTGTTCCGTCGCTTCTTTTTCAATTTCGAATGTCGTGAGTGAAAGTCTGGTGCGCGAACAGGAGAATTACCCTCTCTTGTTCCAATCTCCTTGAGCAGCCACGCTACCCAAATCAGTATGCTGCAAAATTGAATTAAAGGCGACCGAATAGTTAATCGATGGTTAATGGCTGCGCTCGCATCTCGGGCATTCGGCGCATGAAACATCGGGCAGGTCCGCCTCGCGCCTCATGTCAGCCATTGAAGGCACTGTTGCCACTGCCTGAACGCAGACATTGTTGGCGATCATTTTGGAGGCCGCGGTTGCGCCAGGAGCAGCGGTGAGCCCAGCCAATCTGACTGGGAGCGTGACCTTGCCCCTCTGATCTAATCCGGTTTGAAGTTCGTTCTGGCCCATCGAGAGGACCAGGACATGAAACGTAGCCAGTTCTCTGAAGAGCAGATCATCGGAATTTTGAAGGAACATGAGGCCGGGGTATCGGTTGCCGATCTGTGCCGCAAGCACGGGGTCAGCGACGCCTCGATTTACAACTGGAAGGCCCGCTTCGGCGGGATGGATGTCTCCGAGGCTCGGCGACTGAAGGCTCTGGAGGACGAGAACACGCGGCTGAAGCGGCTTCTGGCCGACGCCATGCTCGACAATGCCGCGTTGAAGGATCTTGTGGGAAAGAAATGGTGACGCCCGCGGCCAAGCGGAAAGCTGTCGCTTGCCTGAAGGAAGGCTTCGGGATGAGCGAACGGCGGGCGTGTAAACCCATCGGCTGTTGCCGCATGACGGTTCGCTACGAGACCAGCGGGCCGGACGACCGCGAGCTTCGCGAGCGGATGAAGGCGATCGCGCAGCAGCGTCGCCGGTTCGGCTACCGGCGTCTTCTCGTGATGCTGAGGCGGGAGGGCCTGGTCGTGAACCACAAGAAGCTGTTCCGGCTCTATCGGGAGGAGAAGCTCGCCGTTCGCCGCCGACCGGGCATTGGACGGACTGAAGCAGAAAGAAGATAATGAAATGGATAAGATAGAGCGGCATCTTGCTCTTGCTCCTACGATGGACTGGATGAACGTGGCGATCAACATCTTTCGGATACATTCGTGATAGCGGCGCAGCAGCCGCCAAGCTCAGATAACAGGACATCTGTTTAGAAAACCAAACATCAGATTTGATATCCGGCAGTCGACGTGCTATGGCTCCAGAGCAGAAGGAACTTGCGCCATGGCACGCTCGACCGCTCAAAGCGCTTTGCGCTATCCACTCACCATTATGCTCGGCACCGACGCAAGCGTGAGATTGCTCCGGGAATTATCCCGGCACGGCGGCTTGCTTTCTTCACCATTGCTTGCGGCTCGTAGCGGGCTTGCGAGGGCAAGCGTGTGGTCTGCTCTCGCAACCTTGGAGGGGATTGGCATCGTATCTTCAGAGGGAACGGGCAGGGCTCGTCTTTATCGGTTGAATGATCGCCATCCACTGGCGACATCACTGCAAGCCCTCTTTGAGCAGGAGGCGCTTAGGTATTCCAACATTCGCGCTGTAGTCACTGAGGCGGTCTCCGCAGTTCGGCCGAACGTACTCGCGGCCTGGATTTACGGCAGCGTGGCGAGGGGCGAGGACCGTCCAGACAGCGATCTCGACATCGCAGTGGTTACGCCATCCGAAAAGCTAGAAAGCGCGCTCCAAGAGATCCGTGAGGCACTGGTGACCCACGGTGAAGACCTTGGCTTCAATCCCTCGGTGGTGGGAGTCACTCCGCAGGATGTGGCGAGGCTGTCGAGCACGGGAGACCCTTGGTGGGGCGGCGTCGAAGCAAATGCCCTGCTCGTCTTGGGTCCACGCCCGGACGAACTCGCAACAAAAACTCGCCAGAAGGCGTTGGCATGACCAGAAGAGGTGCGACGAAAGTAGTCGAGACAGGCTTTGGCGAGGAGCGATTGCGCATCGCCCGCTCATATTTGAAGGCTGCCCGTTTGGAGGTGCAATGTCTGAAACGGGTGACATCGGCAATCCGGCTATGTCGCAGATCGTGAATGCGGCAATAGCATACGCCGATGCGCTCACTGCCCGATTTGCAGGAACGATCAACCGCGCGGATAATGCGGCCGTGGTGAAAACCATGCGCGATGCGCTTGGAAATCGCCTTCCTGCAGCGCAGGCCAGCCGGTTGCGGAGCATTCTCCATGAGAAGGACGAAGCTCAATACGGAATCAGGGCAAAATCACTACCCGAAGCCGAGAGCTTGCTCGACAAGTTGGAAAAGTTCGCGGAGTGGGCGGAAAAAGAACTGGAAGTCTGATCAGCAATGGAGGCGGCATGTCGCTTATGGCGACCTGAATGTTACTTCAGCAGTTTGATCAGCACTGTGAAAGCCGCGTCGATGTCAGCGCGAACCGCGGCCCGGACAGCTTCCGCGTTGCGATCTCGCAGCGCTGCAAACATCTGCTGATGGTGCTGGTTGGCGGTCGAATAATTTCCAGAATCGTGCAGCATGTTGAAATAGGGACTGATCTGCAGCCACAGGTTCTCGATGATGTTGAGCATGTTTTCCGAACCCGCGGCTCGATAGATGGAGAAATGAAAAGCGTAGTTGGCCCTGAGGTAGGATTTGACGTCGCCGGCGGCATTGGCCTGTTCGAGTGCGTCCAGATGCTGGCGCAGCAGCGCCACGCTGGGATCGTCCATTCGCTCGGCCGCCCATGCGGCGGCGATCGCCTCGATCTCAAACCTGACGTTCCTGAGATCGATGAGTCGCGCGCGGCTTAATGCCGGTATCCCGATCGAACGGCCCGAAACCACCATCAATGCGTTGGCGGCGCTCAGACGCCGCAGGGCCTCGCGAACCGGCATGGGGCTGACGCCGAAAGCGTCGGCAAGGCTCTGCACCGTCACCATTTCACCTGGAACGATACTGCCGTCGAGGATCAACTCGGTGACGTGCCGGTAAACCCTGTCCTGCAGGGTTTCCCTGGACAGCGGCGTAATCTCGACGCCCGGCTTCCTGAATGCCGCCCCAGCCATCTGTGCCTACCTTTCCCCATACGGCGACGCTCTTGTCCTACCCGGCGCCTGTGCCCGGAATGCAAGGTTCGGATTGCCGCGTCAAGCGCCGGCGTATCCGGCTTTTACCCACTAGCATTTCATCATTGATCTTTGATCAAATCATGATACGGTCAGCTGCATCGAATGACAAGGAGCACGTTTCGTGCCCTTGGGAGGCATTTGGTCGTCTGAACTGGGAGGAGTTTCGAATGGGTATCGGATCGAAAGCCCGGCGGCTCGCGCTGCTTGCCGGCATGGCTGTTTGCGCCTTTGGGATGTCGGCGGCCGAGGCGGCCGGAAAGCACAAAATATTTCTCAGCATGAGCTTCATCGGCAATGACTGGCAGGCCGAGGCCGCCAACATGGTCAAGGCGATGGCGTCGCACAAGAGCATGGCCGACAAGGTCGACCTCCAGGTTCAGGTGGCCGGGCCGAACGCACAGCGCCAGATCCAGCAGATCAACGCGATGGTGCAGGCAGGTGCCGAAGCCATCGTGATCTTCCCGATCTCGCCGACAGCGCTCAACCAGGTGGTGAAGAACGCCTGCGACAAGGGGGTAAAGGTGTTTGCCTATGATGCCGAGATCACAGAGCCCTGCGCCTACAACGTCCATATCGATCAGGAAGAGGCTGGCCGCGTGACGGCGGAGTGGCTGGTCAAGAAGCTCAATGGCAAGGGCAACATCATCGCAGTGACCGGCGTTCCCGGCACCTCGGTCGACGATCTGCGCACCAAGGCCGCAAAGGAGGTGTTTGCCAAGCATCCCGACATCAAGATCGTGGGCGAGGCTGTCGGTATGTGGAGCCAGGCGGTGGCCCGTACCGAACTTTCCAAGATATTGGCGACGCGCAGCTGGGACGACATAAATGGGCTGTGGATGCAGGTCGGCTGCTTCACCGCCAATTCCATGCAGCTCGAGGCCGGCAAGAAGAGCAGCGAATTGCTGCCTTGCGCCGGCGAGGGCTCCAATGGCGGGCGCATCCAGATGCTGCCGGAGGGCACGGAGGTCGAGGGCGCAGCCTCTCCCTATGCGCCGCTCGGCGCGCCGCGTATCTCCTATGCATCGCCGCCCTATTCCGGCGCGCTCGCCCTCAAGCTTGCGGTCGAGGCGCTTGACGGCAAGGAGGTTGCCAAGAAGACGATCCTGCCGCTGCCGGTCGTCACCAACGACACGATAAAGCTTTGTGACGAAGGCACCTGGGCGGAGATGAAGGCTGGCTGTAACGCCTTCAAACCGTCGCTGGTCTCCAACCCCGGCTGGTTCGCCTCGATCTTCTCCGACCAGACACCTGAAATCGGTCTCGCGGCCGCCCTTGTCGGCCAGCCCGAGGAGTAAGGCTCTCCGAATGGGGCGTGGGGTGCTTTGGAGGCACTCCCACGCACCCCGTGCAGGCCGGGACTGGGATCATGATGTCAGCGCAATCGACAGCTGTCGGCATAGAGGGCGTCCGCAAGGCGTTTGGTGCCACGGTCGCCCTCGATGGCGTCTCCTTTGAGATCGTTTCGGGCAGCGTGCACGCGCTGCTCGGCGAAAACGGTGCCGGCAAGTCGACGCTCGTCAAGCTGCTGTCGGGACTGGTGCGGCCCGACGAAGGGCAAATCACCGTTCTTGGTGAACCGGCGCCACTCGGTTCGCCGCGCGCCGCGCACGCCAAAGGCGTGCAGACAGCCTTCCAGGAAATGACGCTGGTGCGCGATCTCAGCGTTCTCGACAACATGCTGCTGCCCTACGCGCCTGTCGGCCCGAGCGGCCTGATCAGGCGGGCGAGCGCGCGCAGGGCGGTGCGCCAGCACATTTCAGATCTCGGCTTTTCGGTCGATCTTGATGCCGAGGTCGCGACCCTCGATCTCGCCGTCCGCCAGAAGATCGAAATCGCGCGCGCGCTCTATCGCAAGCCGCGCATCCTCCTGCTCGACGAACCGACCTCGACGCTGTCGGGCGGCGATGTCGAATGGCTGGGCGGCATCATCGCGCGACTTAAGGCCGCCGGCACGACGGTCGTGTTCATCACCCACCGCATGCGAGAGGTGCGGGCCTTCTGCGACACGCTGACCATTCTCAGAAACGGCCGTCATATCGTGACGGCGCCGGTGGCCGACGTCCCGGATGGAGAAGTGATCGAAAAGATCATCGGTCGCAGCATCGCCCAGACCTTTCCGCCAAAACCCGAAAGCGAGGCGGTCTTCGGTCCGCCGGTGCTCGGCGTACGCGATCTCAAGGCCGGCATGAAGCTCGACGGCGTCGGTTTCGACCTCCGCAAGGGCGAGATTCTCGGCATTGCCGGGCTTCAGGGCATGGGCCAGCTCGACCTGTTCCTCGCCTGCTTCGGCATGGCCGAGATCGAGCGCGGCCATATCCTGGTCGACGGGCGCGAAGTGTGGCTGGGCTCGCCCGCCGATGCGCTCAAGCCCAACATGGCGATCGGGCTGGTGCCGGAGGACCGCAAGACCGAAGGCCTGTTCCTGAAGCTCTCGGGCCGGCAAAACGTATCGCTGCCGGTCGTCGCGCGTTTTACCCGATTTGGCCTGATCAGCAGGCACGAGGAGGCGCAGGCCGTCCAGTCCGCCTTCTCGGCGGTCGAGGTCGACCACCGCGCCATGTGGACGAGGGCGGGGGCGTTTTCGGGCGGTAACCAGCAGAAGATCGCCATCGCCAAATGGCTGGTCGCCGAGAGCCGCATCCTGCTGCTCTTCGACCCAACCCGCGGCATCGACGTCGGCACCAAGCACGAGCTCTATGTGATGATGCGCGACTATGTGGCGGCCGGCGGCTCGATCCTTCTGCATTCAACCGAAATTCCCGAGCTGGTCCATCAATGCGACCGAGTGCTCGTCCTCTATGACGGTCGCCTGGTGGCGGAGCTTGCCGGCAACCACATCACGGAAGGCGAGATCATGCGACCGGCGCTGGGGCAAGGCGAGTTGGTCCGGGAGGCGGCGGAATGAGCGTGACGAGTTTGCCCGCCGCGGCACCGGCCGCGACATTGACGCGGCTTCTCGCGCGACACAGCGGCGCGATCATCGCGGCGATCGTCTTTGCGGTGCTCCTGCTTATCGTCGATCTGGTCAGTGCCGGGCGGCTCACCTATTTCGACATTTCGTTTCTCTCCAGCGGCGGCGCCACCTCGGCGCTGGCGGCGATCGGCCAGACCGTGGTCATCCTGTCCGGCGGTTTCGACCTGTCCGCCGGCGCGGTGATCTCGCTGGTCAATGTCGTCCTGGCAAAAGGTATGGATCCGATGGCGACCGGCACCAGTGTCGCGCTGTGGACCTTGGCCGGAATTGGGGTCGGCATGCTGGTCGGCGCCTTCAACGGCTTCTTCATTGCCGTCCTGCGCATGCAGCCTATCGTCGTCACGCTGTCGACCATGTTCATCCTGCAGGGAGTAACGCTGCTGGTCATGGACAAGCCGGGCGGCTTCGTCTCGCCCGATCTTGGCGCCTTCTATCTCGGTGATGCTATCGCCGGTTGGATACCGATGCCGCTGGTGGTCATCGGCGTCGTCCTGCTCGCCTGGTTCTGGCTCAAAGGCACACGCTTCGGGACGGCGCTTTATGCCGTCGGCAGCGATCCGGACGCGGCCGCTTCGGTCGGCGTGCGCGTCGTTCTCGTGCGCTTCCTGGTCTATGTCATAGCCGGCGGCTGCTACGGGCTCGCCGGCGTCTTCATCAGCGCACAGACGGGCAGCGGCGATCCGCTCGTCGGTAACCCGTTGTTGCTGTCGATGTTCGCGGCGGTCGTCGTCGGCGGTACAAGGCTGGGCGGCGGTCAAGGCGGGCCGGTTGGCACCGTCTTCGGCGCCTACATCCTGATGATGGTCGTCAACATCCTGCTCGTACTCAACGTCTCGGCCTATTATTCGACGATCGCCGAGGGCACGATCCTGATCCTTGCCGTGCTTGCCGGCTCGCTGTCGCATGGCTCCGTGCTCGCCCGCCAACTGCGTGCGCTGCGGGCGCGATTGGCCGCATGGCGCGCCGGAATGCTGCCCTCGCAGATCGATCGCACCGACCGGCGGCTGAGGATCGCGCGTGGCAGCACCGACGATCAGCAGGCGCCGCAGCCGGCCTTCCATATACGCAACGCCGAGACGCTGCGTTATGCGCTGCCGGCCTATGTCTGCCTGGCCGTGGTCGTGATCATCACCCAAATCTGGCTCGGACGCGCCATCGTCAACGTCACCTACTGGAACTCGCTTTTCGTGCTGTCGAGCTTCCTCGCCGTCCTGGCGCTTGGGCAAGGCAGCGTAATCCTCACCGGCGGGCTCGACCTGTCGGTGCCGTGGACGATCGGTCTCTCGGGCATCCTGCTTGCCGGCATGGTCAACGGCTCGGATGGTGCACTTGCCTATGCGCTGCCGGCGGTGCTGCTCACAGCTTGCCTGATCGGTCTTGCCAACGGCATCGGCATCGTCTTCCTCGGCATTTCGCCGATCGTGATGACGCTGGCCACCAACGGCATTCTGCAAGGCGTCGCGCTGCTTTACTCGCAGGGTACGCCGGCCGGCTTCTCCTCGCCGATGCTGCGCTGGTTCATGACCGGGAAGGTATTCGTTGTGACGCCGGTGGTGCTGTTCATGATCGCCTTCGTCGTCTTTGCTGTGCTGCTGCTTGGCCGCACCCCTTTCGGCCGCCGGGTTTATGGCATCGGCAACAGCCTGCGCGCGGCCCAGCTCTCCGGCATCGCGGTCGGGCGCACGCTCATCCTCGTCTATGTGCTGTCGGCGGTCTGCGCGGGGCTCGTCGGCATCATGCTGACCGGCTTTTCCGGCCAGGCCAGCCTCGGCATGGGTGACGACTATCTGCTGCCCTCGATCGCCGTAGTCGTCGTCGGCGGTGCGCTGATCACCGGCGGGCGCGGCCACTATCTCGGCATGCTGGGGGGCGTGCTGCTTTTGACGGCGTTGCAGATGCTGCTCGCCGGCACGACGCTGCCTTATGCAACGCGGGCGATCCTGTTCGGGTTGGTGGTGCTCGCTGCGGTCATGGCGCTGCGCGAAAGGCGGATTCAATGAAAGGAATGGAATAATGAGCTCCAGCGCACCGGTATCGGCGGACGAATTCCTGACCGGGCTCAAAGGCCAACGCGTGCTGGTCACGGCGGGCGCCGGCGGCATCGGCTTTGCCATTGCCGAGACACTGTCGCGGCTCGGCGCGCGTGTCGTGATCTGCGACATTTCCGACGAGGCGCTGGCCGCCGCTCCAGAGAGGCTCACACTCGCCGGCGCAGTCAAAGCGGACGTTTCGCGCGACGACGATGTCGACCGGCTGTTCGAGACCGTAAAGGAGAAGCTCGGCGGGCTCGACGCCCTGATCAACAATGCCGGCATTGCCGGGCCGACCGGCGGGGTCGATGAGATCGATCCGGCAGACTGGCGGCGCTGCATAGATATCTGCCTGACCGGCCAGTTCCTGTGCGCGCGCCGTGCCGTGCCGCTGATCAAGGCGGCGGGCGGCGGCTCGATCATCTCGATGTCTTCGGCCGCCGGCCGCCATGGCTACGCGTTCCGCACGCCGTACTCGGCTGCCAAGTTCGGCGTTGTCGGCCTGACCCAGAGCCTTGCCAAGGAACTCGGACCGCATGGGATCAGGGTCAACGCCATCTTGCCCGGCATCATAGAGGGACCGCGCATCGACAAGGTCATTGCCGACCGGGCAAAGCAGCTCGGCGTTTCAAACGAGGAGATGACACAACGCTATCTGCAGAACATCTCGCTGCGCCGCATGACCAGCCCATACGATGTCGCGGCGATGGTGGCCTTCCTGCTTTCCGATGCGGGCATCAACATTTCCGGCCAGTCGCTCGGCGTCGACGGCAACGTCGAGACACTCTGAGGGGGAGATCATGGCGAAGGTAGCAATTGTCGGAAGCGGCTTCATCGGGCGAGCGTGGGCGATAAGCTTCGCTCGTGCCGGCCATGATGTGCGCATGTGGGACCAGGCGCCGGCCGCGGCCAGCGGTGCGCGCGACTATATCGCTGGGGTGCTCGGCGACCTTGCCGCCAACGATCTGCTGCGGGGACAGGCGGTCGATACCGTGCTTGGCCGCATCACCATTGTGGAGGAGCTTGGCGAGGCCCTGGCCGATGCCGTCCATGTCCAGGAGAACACGCCGGAAAACCTCGAGGTGAAGCGTGACGTGTTCTCCCGCATCGACGCACTTTCCGGTCCGCAGGCGGTGATCGCCAGTTCCACCTCGGCGCTGTTGCCGTCGAGATTCACCGATCATCTTGAGGGGCGCCATCGCTGCCTCGTCGTGCACCCGATCAATCCGCCCTATCTCATCCCGGCAGCGGAGGTGGTGCCGGCGCCATGGACCTCCGCCGAAACGGTGGAAAGGACCCGCGCGTTTCTTGTCGAGGCGGGCCATGCGCCACTGGTGATGAAGCGCGAGCTCGACGGCTTCATCATGAACCGCTTGCAAGGCGCGCTGTTGGAGGAGGCGTTTCGGCTCGTCGCCGACGGCTATGCCAGCGTCGAGGACGTCGACACTGGCCTGCGCGACGGGCTGGCGCTGCGCTGGTCGTTCATGGGTCCGTTCGAGACGATCGACCTCAATGCACCCGGTGGTGTGCGCGACTATGTCGAGCGCTATCAGGCGATCTATTCCAACATCTTCCCGCAGATGCTGCGCCGCGTCGACTGGGCCGGCGAGGTCATGGAGACGATCGAGGCCGAGCGCCGCAAGCGCCTGCCGCGGGAAGAACTCGGCGAACGGCAGGTCTGGCGCGACCGCCGGCTGATGGCGCTGGCGGCGCACAAGAAAAAGTCGGATCAGGAGTTTGGACAATGACGCAAACAAGCCGCAAGCCCGGCGCCCAGCAACCCAGCGGCAAGGTCATTATCACCTGCGCGGTGACGGGGGCGATCCACACGCCGACTATGTCGCCTTATCTACCGATCACGCCGGACCAGATCGCGCGCGAGGCGATCGCGGCGGCGGAGGCGGGTGCGGCGATCCTGCATCTGCATGCCCGCGACCCCGAGACCGGCAAGCCCGACCAGACGCCAGAGGCGTTCGCGCGTTTCCTGCCGCGCGTCAAGCAAGGCACCAATGCCGCCATCAACATCACCACCGGCGGCAGTCCTTACATGAAGGTGGAGGAGCGTGTGCGCCCCGCCGCCCAGTTCAAGCCGGAGGTCGCCTCGCTCAACATGGGCTCGATCAATTTCGGGCTCTATCACCTCGCCGACAAATACGAGACGTTCAAGTTCGATTGGGAAAAGCCGCATCTGGAAACGACGCGTGATCTGGTCTTCCGCAACTCGTTCAAGGACATCGAATACATACTGGCAACCTGCTACGACAATGGGACCCGCTTCGAGTTCGAGTGCTACGACATCGCCCATCTCTATAACCTCTCCCATTTCGCCGATCGCGGGCTGGTGAAGCCGCCGTTCTTCGTGCAGTCGGTGTTCGGCCTGCTCGGCGGCATCGGCACGCACCCGGAAGACGTCGCCCATATGAAGCGCACCGCCGATCGCCTGTTCGGCGACCAGTTCCGCTGGTCGGTGCTGGGTGCGGGCGCCAGCCAGTTGCGCATCGCGGCACAATCGGCAGCGCTTGGCGGCAACATTCGCGTTGGGCTCGAAGACAGTCTTTGGGCCGGTAGGGGCAGGCTTGCCAAGTCGAATGCCGAGCAGGTGGTGCTTGCCCGCAAGATCGTCGAAGGCCTCGGCATGGAAGTGGCAACGCCCGACGAGGCCCGCGAAATCCTGTCATTGAAGGGCGGCGATCAGGTCGCGTTTTGACCGGTTTCTGCAAGGTTCGAACAGAGGAGGACGGCATGAAGATCGAAGTCGTGGTGGACGTGAAGACCACGCTGGGCGAGGGACCGCTGTGGGACGTTGAACAGGAGCGCCTCTACTGGATCGACAGTTTCGACGGGCGTGTGTTTCGGGCAACCGCCGACGGTAGTGAGATCCGTTGCTGGGACGTGCCGATGAAGATCGGTTCGATGGCATTGCGCAAGGACGGCGGCGGCGCTGTGGTATCGCTGCAGCGCGGTTTCCATCTGCTTGATTTCGCCACCGGCGAGGTGACGCCGATTCACGATCCGGAGCCGGACAGGCCGATGAACCGGCTCAATGACGGCAAGGTCGACCGGCGCGGCCGCTTCTTCGCCGGCTCAATGGACACGATGGAAGAGGGACCCTCCGGCGGGCTCTACCGGCTCGATTCGGATTTCTCCGTTACCAGAATAGATTCTGGCATCATCTGCTCGAACGGTCCGTGCTGGAGCCCGGACGACCGCACCTTTTATTTCGCCGACACCTGGACCGGCGAGATCTGGGCCTACGACTACGACATCGCAACCGGTGCCGCCACCAACCGGCGCACTTTCACGCGTGTCGATACCAGCCGGGGAGGGGCGGCTGACGGCTCAACTGTCGATGCGGAAGGATTCCTGTGGAACGCGCTGGTCTATGATGGCAGGCTGGTCCGCTACGCGCCCGACGGCAGCGTTGATCGCATCATCGACATGCCCGTCAAGAAGATCACCAGCGTCATGTTCGGCGGGCCGAGGCTCGACACCCTGTACGTCACTTCGATGGCCAAGCCGCCGCTGCCGCGCTTTCCGGGCGACGGAGTTTTACGCGGCAGCCTTTTTGCCATCACCGGCCTCGGCGTAACGGGAGTTCCCGAGCCAAGATTTGCCGCGTAAATCGGTGCGTAATGGCGATGTCCTTCCTGCCTGCTTGGTGCCACCCCAACGTCCCGCCGCAGGGCAACTGGCGCTGGAAGCTCGTGCCCTGCGGTTCTGATGGAACCCACAATGAGAGGCTTGAGGTGCCTTCGCCTGACGTGCGCGCGAACGTGTCCCTGGAGAAACCATCAACCGAGCGTTGGAAACCTGCTCGCAACAAGAAATCCACCCATTAGCAACTCCAACGCATCGAGTGCCTCTTCGTCCCGCAAATTGGTCAGAGCTACGCTGTCCACCAAGACAACCTTTTCATTGTCTATGTCATAGACTTCCCAAAGTCCGTCCCTGATCCTTCGGATGGCGTGTCGACGCTCCATAAGCGGAACCTAATACTCGAGTCGCGGCGACGTTGATAGAAAATTCGGGCACGAGCCGATCATAATAGTGGAAAACCGCAGGTCGCCCTGACGATGCTCTTGCGATTGAGTCCACGAAAAAGCGCTTCAGAAAACGAAGAGCACCGATGGCGGCAGCACGACAGGCGGTGCGCCGGCTATCACCAGTCCTGTGTTGAGGGCAGGTTGGTTTCCGCTATCAACCGCTTCGTCATCGACCACAAGCTGCAGTCATAGCCCTTCGTCTGGACCGACGATCCCGACAAAATCATCACGGCCGCCGCGCGTGCACCAGGTGCTGGAGTCGATCCATAGCATTGACTATAGCAGTGTGGCGGTCCGCGAATGTCCGCTCTCCCAATAGGCAAGTTCGACCCCAAACAGACGTCCTCGTCAGTCTTTCGCTAGTCGACACGCAGGCCTCGATGGCGACGACGTCCGTGAACGACAGGATTGGAGCTTTCGGTACTGACATACGGTTCTACCTCAGGCAAAGAGCAAATCGTGGACTACGGCGCCCATCAGGACAACGATTGCGAGCAGGGAGACTGCAAAAGCGATCGTGCGCCAAGGCTGCATGGCCTTCAGATAGACTATCGAATGTACGATCCTGGCGACTACAAAAATTGCGAAAATGGGAATTGCAATTGCTGCCTTTCCTCCCGTGAAAACAAAGAGCAGGCCCAGCAGCAGAAATGGATAGATCGTGGCCTCGGCATTGCGGTGTGCGCGCAGGAGCCGCGCGACAGTTGGCGGGTCAATTTCTGACACGGGTACACCATAGCGAGCCCCATCCTCCGGATTGATTGCCACGCCACCCTTCGCGCGGATCGCCCCGCTGGAAGCCCAGAGCATCAGAAGATTAAGGCATAGAACGACGCAGGTGATGGCATACGCCACCAGAGCCGCATCTGCCGCTGTCCAGATTGATTGTTGCATCTAATGTTACTCGCCGCTGCTCGGAGCAGTTGACGGAGAGCTGGATGTCCGTTGTGCCATCGCGCCAATATGTGCGGCAAGGTTGTCCAATGTCTTGGCCGTTCCGGTGTCGATGCCCATTTTCAGATATTGCTCCAACCGTTCCGCCGAGCCGCACTCGATCCTCACCGTCAGAAACGTCTTGCCGCCAGTCTCGTCGAGAATGACACGCCCGATCGCCCCCATTGCTTCGAAGACGAGATGACGCGGCGGTGCGATCTCGCGATAGACGCCAGCGAACTGGTTGGCGCCAGGGGGATGCCGGTTGACGAACCTGAAGGCCCCTCCCGGACGCAGGTCGATCTCGCATTGTGCGAGCGGTTCGCCTGATGGATCCCACCAGCATGCCACATGCTCCGGCTGCGTCCATGCCTCGAAGACCTGTTCACAGGGCGCAGCAAGCACGCGCGTCAGAATGATCGTGTGCTTGTCCCGGTCGAGTATCAGGTCGGTGTTCGCGATCCCTGCCAGCATGCTACTTCTCCTTTTTGCCCATTTTTTCGAGGTGGCGATCCAGATTGTCGAGCCTGTCTTCCCATTGGCTGCGAAACGGCTCTACCCAGTCGGCAATATCCTTGAGAGCCGTTGTCACCAGCTTGCGCGGTCGCCGCTGCGCATCACGTCCGCGTTCGATGAAACCCGCATCCTCCAGCACCTTGAGATGCTTGGAGATCGTGGGTTGACTGAGTTCGAATGGTGCCAGCAGTTCCGACACCGTGGCTTCGCCCGTCGCAAGGCGGGCCAGGATCGCGCGTCGCGTGGGATCGGAGAGGGCCGAGAATGCCTTGCTCAGACGGTCGCCGGTGGGTCCATATATTGACATATGACTATATAGCCATATGGCGATTAACGAGTCAAGACCTTAGATAAGAGGCCGTCGGCTAGGCACGACGATTGCCTCGGGTGGGCGGGCTTCTTGCTTACCCTATCCGAGGAGTCCGATGGGTATGTCTGGGGAAGCCGCTCCAGATTGCCAATCGTTTTCCTGTTGAGCTGCATACCGATTGCCTATTCGGCACCGGGCGGAGATGTTTCAATGGCCAGGACCTCCAAGCCGTCAATTTCTTGCATCACCTTTCCAGCGATGCCTTGCAAGTCGCCGTACATCCCCGCGGTCGACTCGATTACGCCTTGTATTTGAGCCTCCCGCTTGGCCCACAGGCGTGTTGTGGCCTTGCGTTCCTTGGCCAGGTCCTCCTGCATATCAGAGAACTTTTCGACGATGGCCTCGACGCGATGGCGGAACCGCGGACCGGTCAGATAGCCATAGACCTGCTCCATTTTGGTGGCTTGGCCGTCCTGGGCGAGGCGGGAGTTCGCCAGCTCGATGAGTGATTGTCGCAGCATGATTGCGATCGGCATCGCGCATTTGGGATGGGCGACATAGACCCCGTCCAGAAGATCGAAGGTTTCCACACCGGCAGGCAGAGCTTCCGAGATCATAAGCGCAATGTCCGCCTTTGCGGCCCGCTGATCAGCCCTGAGCTTCCCCAACCAACCCTGGCTCCAGTTCTTGGTGCGTTTCGATTCCCACAAAATGGCGCCGCATGGCTGGCCGGCCGGTCCGACGACGCGGTGCAGGACATCTCCGCCGAACTCACCCTTGGCAACCGGTTCAATGACGTCCATTGGGAACCGGCCGGCAATGAGGGCTTCCAGCTGAAGCTCCAGAACTTCACCCTGCAGCTGCTGGGAACCCTGTTCCGCACGGCGCTTCAGCTCCTCAATCTGACGCTGCATGCCTGCGATCTGTTCTTCCTTTTCCGCGACCTTCATTTTGAGCCCGTCTTCCGCTTCCGACCTCGCCTTGACGCGAACGGCGTCCAGCCCCTCCTGGATCTTCCTTTCGATGGTCAGCGCCATCTCCCGGCTTTCGTCGTCAAGCGCACGCTGCTTTTTCAGGAATTCCGCCTGTTGCTGCTGGGCCTCGGTGAGCTTTTCGTCGCGCGCCTTCAACGTCGCCTCCAGCTCGGCAAGCTTCTTATCCTTGTCCTCCAGGTCTACCGAAAGCAGCAATTTTGCCTTGCGGGCTTCCTCGACCGCGATTCCGGCACGCTCAAGCTTGATTTGCCCAGCCACCTGGTTGGCGATGTCCTCTTTGGCGGCGACGATCTCGGCCTGCTGGCGCTTGAGCTCCTCTTCTCTGGCAGCCATCGATGCCTTGCTCTGCGCCAGGCGCATTTCGTATTCTTCACGCGTGGCGGCAATCAAAGGGGCCGCGAGCGACTCATTGAGCTTGATTTCCGTCTTGCAGCTTGGGCAGCTGATTATCGGTTCATTGAGAATTCTGTCCCCCTGCAGCATGGTATGATGGGCTGGATGGTCATCTGCGCGCTGCTCCCTGAGGAATCTGTGGACACGCTAGACTATATCTCGCCAGGCGCTTTCGGAAAAGAACAAAGAGTGAACTGATGGGTTATCCCCGCCGCAAAGCTAGGGGAGGCGCGCTTCTTACACTTGTTTTGCGGAATGAGCGCCCTGTGCGAGCGGCGGCAACGTCAGCCTCGACTCGATTGCCATGAAGGTCGATTGCCTCGGCGTGAATGTCCGGACTTTCGATACCGCGCGCAAATGTCGAATTCCGTCCTTTTCGCCTGGACGGAGCTGAAAGTTCGCTGGACTGCCTGTTTCATTGAACCGGTAATTCCGCGAGCCAATTTCAGCTTCCCGTTTCCGTTCGAAACTGAAATCTCTATCCGCGCTGATTGAGACCGTGATGTCGTCTCAAATTCACGCCTTTGACCCGTTCGGACTCCCGGTGTCCGCAGCACGAATGCGCGCTATCAGCGGAAAACTTGACATAAGGCCACTTCGTGGCGGGCCGTGCGGGATGAAGATGAGAACTTTGTCTACTCTATAGCCCTCTAACGCCGCTATGAATCTGCGCGATAGTGGCCGCCAATGCGCGAGCCCGCGGGCGTCCCACCGGCAGATAGTTGGCGGCAGTGACGACTAGGCTGCGTCTGGTGCGCAGGTTACCATTCACGAATCGACGACAATTGCAAACAATCGGAGCATCGTCTGCGCCCTTCTTGGGGGAAGGTATCATATTTTCGGTGCAGTCTTGTCGCGGAATTGCTCCGCCACCCAGTCGATGAACACTCGCAGCCGCGGCGACAGCTGGTGCTTGTGCGAATAAAGCGCGTGAACTGGCAAGGGCGTCGGTGGGAAGTTGGCTAGGACTTCGATAAGCGCGCCGCTCGCCAGCTCCGAGACTACACGATAGCGCGGCACCTGAATGAGCCCAAGGCCAAGACAGGCGGCGGCAACGTTCGTCTCCGGGCCGGTCACCGTCATCATGGCAGTCAGCGTGATGCGGTTCACTTTTCCTTTCACGAGGAAAGCGAGAGGGACGACCTCGGTCGTGTCGGGCGCAAGCAGCCCGATCATTTCATGGCCATTAAGGTCGTCGGGTGTGTTCGGCATGCCCAGCCGATTAAGATAGTCCGGACTGGCAAAGGTGCCCCGCTCCAGAATAGCCAGCCGCCGCCTGATTAGCGCGCTGTCGGCCAGCTCGCCCGCTCTCAGGATGCAGTCGAACCCTTCCCGGATCAGGTCCACGGGCTGATGCGCCTCGCTGAAATGCAGGCGGATGTCGGGGTACATTTCGCGAAAGCGCGGCAGACCGGGCAACAGGAAGTGCCGCGCTTGGGTGCCATGCACGTCCACGCGGATGAGGCCTGACGGCTTAGCGCCGACGAAAGCGCCCTCGGCATCCTCCAGGTCAGCGATAAGGCTGACGCATCGTTGGTAATAGGCCTCGCCATCCAGTGTGGGGCGGACCTGACGGGTGGTCCGCTGCAACAGCCGCACACCGAGCCGCGCCTCCAGCCCTTGCACGGCATCTGTCACGGATGAACGCGGCAGACTGAGGTCATCGGCAGCCTTGGTAAAGCTCCTGCGTTCGACGATGCGAGTGAAGACGCGCATGGCGTCGAAACGATCCATAATACGACCTGTCGGATAGTGATGCCGGATAATGCATGATTATCTACATAAGCGAAAGGTGCATCTGTCTGTCATCAGGAGCCACAACGACACCCAAAGAAGGAGACAGACAATGACCAATCAGACACAGAAGGTTGCCATCGTGACCGGCGCCTCGGGCGGCATCGGCGCGGCCGTCGCCGAACGCCTCGGCAAGGACGGCTTCACCGTGGTGGTGAACTACGCCGGCAACGCCGCCTCGGCGGATGCGGTGGTCGCCAGGATCGAAGCGGCGGGCGGCGGGCGGGCGGTTACTGCGCAGTGCGATATTTCAGACGCACAAGCCGTACGCCGCATGTTCGATTCCGCCGAGACCGCTTTCGGCGGCGTTGACGTGCTGATCAACAATGCCGGCATCATGAATCTGGCGACGATCGCTGAGAGTGATGATGCGCTGTTCGATCGCCAGATCGCGATCAACCTGAAGGGCACGTTCAACACGCTGCGCGAAGCGGCCAAGCGCCTGCGCGACGGTGGTCGCATCGTCAACTTCTCCTCAAGTGTCGTGGGGCTGCTGCAGCCTACCTATGGCGTCTATGCCGGCACCAAGGCCGCGGTCGAGGCCATGACTCCCATTCTCGCGAGGGAATTGCGGGGCCGGAACATCACCGTCAACGCGATCGCCCCCGGACCGACCGCCACGAAGCTCTTCCTCGACGGCAAGCCGCAGGAGCTGATCGACCGCCTCGCGAAGCTGGCGCCGCTTGAACGTCTCGGCCAGCCCGAAGACATCGCCAACGCCGTCGCCTTCCTGGCGGGGCCAGACGGCTCATGGATCAACGGCCAGATATTGCGCGCCAATGGCGGGATCATTTGATCCCAGCCGACCGCCAAAGACCACAACACAGCCATAAGTTCATCCAAATCCAGAAGAAAGACCATCACCATGTCCAAGCAAGTCATTCTCGTCACCGGCGCCTCGTCGGGCTTCGGCCTCATGACCGCACGCGCCCTGGCCGAAGCCGGCCACTCGGTCTATGCCTCCATGCGCGAGACCGAAGGCCGCAACGCGCCTCGCGTCGCCGAAGTAGCCGCCTGGTCGAAGGAGCATGGCCTCGACCTGCGCACCATCGAGTTGGACGTCCAGTCCGACACCTCGGCGGAGACCGGTATCGCTCATGTTCTGAAGGACGTAGGCCGGCTCGACGTCATCGTCCACAATGCCGGGCATATGGTATTCGGCCCTGCCGAGGCCTTCACCCCGGACCAGTTCATCCAGCAGTACGACGTCAACATGCTGGGCGCGCAGCGGGTTAATCGCGCCGCGCTGCCGCACATGCGCGGCCAGGGCAAGGGTCTGCTGGTCTGGGTCGGCTCGTCCTCGACGCGCGGCGGCACGCCGCCCTTCCTGGCGCCCTACTTCGCCGCCAAGGCGGCCATGGACGCCCTGGCGGTGTCCTATTCGACTGAACTGGCCCTGTGGGGCATCGAGACGACGATCATGGTGCCAGGCGCCTTCACCAAGGGCACCAACCACTTCGCTCACTCCGGTTCGCCGTCCGATACGGCCCGAGTCGCAGAGTATGAATCCGGCCCCTACGCCGGGATCGCCGACAAAGCGCTGAAGGGCCTAGCGGACCTGGAACCCGCCGACGCCGATCCGGCACAAGTGGCCCGCGAGATCGTTCGCGTCGTCGGCGCGCCCTTCGGCAAGCGTCCGTTCCGGGTCCACGTCGATCCGTCGCAAGACGGGGCCGAGATCGTCAATGGCGTCGCCGACCGCATGCGCCGTGAGATGTACCGCAACATCGGCCTGGAAGTCCTGCTCACGCCCCGCGTCGCCTGACGCAGAATGCCTCGCCGACGGACCGCGCAGATACGGCTTATCTGCGTCTCAAGTATGAGGAGATGCCTGTTATGAAGGCTGTTGGATACAAAACGCCCGCCCCGATCACCGACGAAGCCTCGCTCGTCGGCATCCAACTGCCCAAGCCCATACCGGCATCCGGATTTCGCCCGTCTCGCCCGCCAACGGCGTCTCGAGCAGCGCGCCCCAGGCGCAGTTCGACTTATCGTCGATCAACTCGATGCTTTGGGCATCGTCTATATCCATGTCGTCGAGGGCGCCACGGGCGGATCGCGATGTCGCGCCGTTCGACTTCGGATCGCTCCGCCGGCGCTTCAACAATACCTATATCGCCAATAACGGCTATGACCTCGACCTCGCGGCGTCGCGGCTCGCCGAGGGCAAGGCGGACCTCTTCGCCTTCGGGCGCCCGTTCATCGCCAATCCCGACCTTGTGGAACGGCTGAAGACGCGCACGCCGCTGACGGAGTTCAACTCGGCGACGCTCTATGGCGGCGGCTCCGCTGGCTATACCGACTATCCCGCGATCGCCGCCTCAAGCCGCCCATGAGCTATCGGAGGGCGGCGCCTGCGAGGCAGCCATCCCACGTGACAGCAGCGCCTCAGGGCATCTCTCTGGCGTTCCGCTCGAACTGGTGTCCAAACCCAGGGATTCAGGAGGGCCATGGAGGGCTATAGCATAGACGTTAGCTCCTCTGGTCCGCCCAGGACCAGCCAGGCGAGATTCGTAGCACGCCGTACGTTCGCTTAACCGGCGCAAGCGGACCCGTTCACCGTGATTTCGACTGTCCTGAATGGGTCAGGTCACGACGATGTTCGCGACGACCTGAATGTCCGCTCTCGTGTATCCCAGCCTAAGGCGCCTGTCCGCAATCGTGACCTACCCGTTTCAGACATTCGTGACTGGCGTTATAAAAGCGCCCATCACCCACTGCCGCTAACCGAGATTCGCAGCAAATGCGGCATGCGCTAGCAGTCAAAAGTCCTGGTACCAATCGGGGAGCTTTGTCATCTCGACTTCTTATAGCCATCCGCCCGAAAAACCGGCTCGGTGCAGTCCCGCGATGATGGCCGGCACGCGGCGCATCAGGCGCCACAGGAAGCCCGAGCGGTAGTTCTCTATCATCAGAGTGATCGGCCCCTGATTGATGCCGACGTGGTCCGGCGATACCCAACCGCATGGCCGGCCGTCGGCGGCTGCTATTGTCGGATTGAAGCTTGCGGTGAAGCCGTAAGGGTTGCCCTCTTGCAGGTCGATCTCATGGAAATAGCGCAGTGCCGGCAGAACGATCTCTGGCGCAAAGGGCAATGAGGTAATCGCTGCCACGGCGACAACGTTCCATCATCAGGGCCGAATGGCGCACCGCGCGCCAGATAGCCGAAGAAGCGGCGGCCACCGACCGTGATTTGACGTTTTGTCGGGCTTGGGCCGTCGCTGGCGGTAATGCCCCAGCAATTCTCGCCATAACCGCTGAAGCCCTTCGGATTGCGAATGGCGTAGTCGCGTTGCAGGTAGGTTGCCTCGCGGCTGTTCTCGAAATAGTCGCAGTCGTGGTTGCGCATGGAAGCATCGCGGATGCCGCGAAAATCGATCCAGATATGCGAGAGCTGGTGGATGAAGAGTGGACCGGCGTAAACCAATTCCCGGCCATAGATCTTTTTCCACTTGTAGGTGGATAGCCAGGCCGCATAGCTCTCGGGCGGCAGCGGATGGGTTGGCGAGCCGAGGCCCAACACATAAAGGATCACCGCTTCGTCGTAGCCTTGCCAGCGATAGCGCAGGAAGCCTTTTCCAGGCCGCCAGCCATGGGTGACGGTAGCGCCGCCGTTCTGCGCCCATCGCCAGTCGGTGCGCCGGTAGAGCGCATCTGAAAGCCGCCGGATTTCCAGTTCGGATTCATCGTCCTCGCCAAAATAAGCGCCGGCGGCCAGCGCACCGGCAAGCAGAAGCGCCGTATCGACCGTGGACAGCTCACACTTCCAGACGCGGCGGCCGGTCTCCATGTCGAGGAAATGGTAGTAGAAGCCCTTGTGGCCCGTTGCGTCGGCTTCGGGCCCTTGCGGCGCGTTCCAGAAGAAGCGAAGCGTGGCGAGCGTCCGTTCAGCGGCGGCGGCGCGCGTCATGAAACCGCGCTCGACACCGACGGGATAGGCCGACAGGGCGAGCCCGACGGCGGCGATGCTGGCCGGTGACCCCGGGGTGTTGCGGTCGGCGATCAGGCCATTCGCCGGGTTGGCCTCTTTGAGAAAATAGTCGAAGGACAGGCGCTGGATGTCCGAGAGAAGCTCGTCGTTCGGCGGGTGGTCGCTCGATGCATCCATCGCTGTCGATATAGAGGGGTTTCGCCGAGCTTCCCACCTTTTTGGTCGACTTGTCGCCTTTGGGTCATGTCACGACGATGCTCGCGCTGGCCCAGGTGTCTCTATAACTAAGTTCGAACACCAGAAACCGGGCCGGATGCTGTTTCCTCGAGGATTGCAATGATCGTACATTTAGTAGACGGCACATACGAGTTGTTTCGCCCTTCTACGGCCAACGCCGGTTCAACAACGGCCAAGACAAGCCGTTTGGCGCCGTCGTCGGCGTGCTGAACACAGTGCTGGAGATGATCGAGAATGGCGCCACACACATTGGGGTGGCTACCGATCATGTAGTCGAATCGTTTAGAAATCAGCTCTGGCCCGGCTACAAGACCGGGGATGGCATCGAGCCGGCATTGCTCGCGCAGTTTGACCCGCTCGAGGAAGCCTTGGCGGGGATGGGAGTGGCGGTCTGGCCGATGATCGAGCTGGAAGCCGACGACGCGCTGGCCTCCGCGGCGCACAGCGCGGCTACCGATGCGCGTGCAGAAGGTGTGCATCTGGACGCCGGACAAGGATCTCGCGCAGTGTGTGCGCGGTGACCATGTGGTCCAGATAGAGCGCAGGACCCAGAAAATTCGCGATGCCGCCGGTGTACGCGAGAAGTTCGGAGTTGAGCCCGCCATGATTCCAGATTTCCTCGCGCTCGTCGGTGATGCCGCCGATGGTTATCCGGGTCTCGAAGGCATCGGCCTAGTCTCGGCCGCCCGGCGGCGACCGCGGATGAGCTGTGTTGGGTTGATCAGGGGCGGTTCTTGAAGCACGGGACGATCCCCGCACCGACCTGAATGTCCCGTCTTGAAAACTTCGTAGCCCGAAGTTGCCTGCCGCTACCGGCCCATTTCAGTCGTGGCGATCGCAGGCAGGGGCGTGAAATCGGCGTCGCATTGTGGGGCAGGGAAGGGCGCATTTCTTTCCCCAATAACGCCCCCGGTGGACACTGGCCACTTTTGCTTTCTATCAACCGTCGCGCGCCAGTTTGGCGTGCGCGACATAGATGCTCAAGTCACCCATTTCAAAGCGAATTTTGACTAAGGCGTGACACAGCGTGACTCAGCATGCCCCGACGGGTATGCAGCGGGACCATTATGCGTCGAACCACTGTGGCACATTCATGTTATTATCAATCGCTTGTAACTTTCTTGCGGAAAAGTGGTGCCGTCAACTGGGGCATGTATCGAGTGACCACTTGTGATCTTCCACGCTTGGGCATGATCGCGTTTGCTCAGCACTCTGACGTCCCGATCAACCACGGATTCCGAACGCCCATTTTCTCTAACCAACGCCTCTTGGACCGAATGAACCGCCTCTCTGCTACTCTGGCGGTGCACTCTTTTCCAGCGGCAGTGCACGTGTGGGTCTGCAGACGACGAGGATCGATTTGTCCCAGCGATCCAACTCGCCCCTCGGATAGAGGCTTGATTTGCCGATCTTGAGGAACGATGGCCCGATCCGCAGGCAACGCCAGTTTCGAAGAGTCCCTTCGCTTACCCGTCCCCGATAGCGAGCCATGACTTCTTCAGGCGTGAGGAAGTTCGGGTCAGGCATGGGCGTTAGAGATAGCAGAGTTGTGCAACAGATTGTTGCACCCGCGACCCCGTCGTCTAGAGAACTGAGGAAAATGCCGGCGGCGTCACCGCAGACTTCTCGTCGTGACCCGAAGCTGGCAATAGGGCTCCCGCGATGACCAAATCGGTCGTAGAGTTCTACTTTGCGAGTGCCCGAAAGCTGACATTCGGGCGACCGCGCTAGAGAGCCGCCAACCACTCAATTGTCTGGGAATTACCAAGCGTCGGCTATCCGGAACAAATTACCCGACAGCAGCTTTGGCCAATCGAGTTAACGCTCGTGTCGCGGGTTCACCAATCGAAGTATGCCGCCGCGAACGAATGCGGCCTCGGCCGGCAGGAGAAACCCGATGTTTGCAGATCAGATTGCAAGAAGACGCCTGAAAATGTTGGTCGAGCAATATGTCGAAACCAGAAAAAAGCGACATGACGTCATTTCTACCTCGACGGCAGAATCCGCAATTCGGGAGGTACTCCCGAACTGCCCGATTTCCGGAAAAGCCTTTGATGACCTGATAGCAGCCAGCGCCGTCGCACATGGTCTAGGCGTATGGTTTGACAGATCGATCTCAACGGAGACCCCTGGCTGAGTAAGCTATCGACGGGTTCACGCGGCCGCGTGGATATCCACGTTTGGTACGTTTCCGACGCTATTCAACATGCGTGCCGCATTTAAAAGTCGAGCAACGCGGAGCAACCATGCCGAGATTCTTCTTTCACATTCGGACCCGGGACGGCCAGCTCCTCAAGGATCCAGAGGGGCAGGAGTGCGCAAATTTGCAAGTGGTAGAAGACGATGCCATGGCGTCCGCCAAGGAAATCCTGGCCGAAGGACTGTTGGCCGGGAAGCCGGTCCTCACCGGCAATTCGTTCGAAATCTTCGATGAGCGCGACGTGCTGGTCTTGGAATTCCCCTTTTCACGCGCGGCGGAGAAGCCGGGTGCCCGACCGTAAATGCCTAACGTGATTAGGCGTTGTTGCCCGCAGAACCTATATGTGACCTATCGTTCGCACGTTTTCACGGGCGCGAACGGCTGGGAGATCACTGAGCTCTTGCCCTATGGAGGGTGGAGTCATGTCTAACCAGCCAAACATCACCTATCGCAATGCCCTGTTGAAGCGACTTTCTCGCGCAGACCTCGACCTACTCGAGCCACATCTGAAACGGGTGGATCTGCCGTTGCGCACTCCCCTTGAAACCGCCAAGTCCCCGATCGAATACGTCTATTTCCTGGAAAGCGGCATCGCATCCGTCGTTGCTAAGATTCCGAAAGGCCGCGATACGGAAGTGGGCCTGATAGGTTTGGAAGGCATGACCGGCGCACTGGTGGTGCTTGGCGGCGATCACGCCGCACACGACACCTACATGCAGATCGTCGGGGAGGGCTTCCAGGTGCCTGCGTCAGCGTTGTCGGCAGCCATGTCCGAAAGCGCGACGCTTAAGGCCCTGCTGCTTCTCTACGTCCAAACGCTCTTTATTCAGACCAGCTACACCGCCCTGGTGAATGCCCGGTCGAAATTAGACGAACGGTTAGCGCGCTGGCTGCTGATGTGCCAGGACCGGGTGAGGGTTGACAGATTTGCCATCACCCACGAGTTCATTTCCGTCATGCTCGGCGTGCGGCGCCCCGGCGTGACCGTCGCCATCCAGGAACTTGAGGGCAAGGGACTGATCAGGGCTACCCGGGGCGAAATTCTTATCCGGGATCGTCACGGCCTCTTGCAGATCGCCGACGGCACCTATAGCGAGCCGGAACATGAATACGAGCGGCTGCTCGGTAAAATCTAGCCATAATCGGCAGCGGCGGCGAAGGTGACGATCGCGACGACCGTCCCATCGTCGAGCGCCACCTCATACGAGGCATCACGTATCAAAGGTTTCCCCGCGCGCAATTCCTCTGCCATGAGATCCTTGGCAGCCCGAATCGCTTCGCGAATGGCGCTTTCGTTATCAGGGAACTCACTGCCTTCCGGATCAAGACGTCGCCGTCCGGCAAGAACTAGATGCAGGAAGAAGCGTGGCAACCGGTCGTCTCCGCCAGCGGCAGTCCGGCCGCTATAGGGATGTAGGCCAGGAAACAGCGACTGCAACCGTACCAACGACTGCTTTTAACGTCGACAGCGCTGTCCCAAAGTAATTAATAAGCTGTGCAAGCAGATTTTTGAGCTCCGGTTTTGGGTCGGGAACTCTACCGCCGCGGTGGGGGTATCAGTTATGGAAGAGAACGCTATCAGGCTCGAAACGTATAAGTCCTTATCGCATGTTCTTTCTGATTACCGCAGCTGCGACGTCATCTCAACGGCCGTAGTTGTTGCCGACATTCGAAATCGGCTCCCTGCCTGCGAGTGCAGCGATGAAGAGCTGGTTGAGCTGATCGTTCACGCAGTGGCAAGACAAGGGAAGGCCATCAACTTCGATCAGCGCGGTGATCCTGTGGTACGTGGATACAGAAGTTGCCCGGGAAAAACGTCACCGTGATTTCCGACGCGCCACATAATCTTGCTTGCGCCCCTGGCTCCAAAGCCACGCTCTACTCCCTGCACGACGCAGGACGGCTCGCCTTCTTCGGATCGATGGCGCACCTGTCCGCGCGGCAGGCATTCGTGCGGCACCTGTCGCCGGTCCGCAAGAAGCACTGGGTGGTGTACGCCAAGGCGCCGTTCGCCGGGCCGGAGGCGGTGCTCGCCTATCTGTCCCGCTATACCCACCGGGTTGCGATCTCGAACCGCCGGCTGATCGCCTTCGACAAGAGCGGCGTCACATTCCGCTACAAGGACTACCGCCGCGACGGCGCGAGGCTCAGGTGACCTGCATGGGCAGCCCGGTAAACGGGTCCGGCAGCACGGAAGATGTCGGCGACCTCGATCGAGGCGCGCACGGCTCAGATGTCGGGCGAGACCTCTCCCGGCTTGAACAGCCCGAGCTTGTCGAGCGGGCTCGTCACGGCACGCACCGTCCGGGTCGCCACCTTCGCGTAAAGGGCGCTGTTGTTGAGCTTGGCATGCCCGAGCAGGACCTGGATGATGCGGATGTCGGTGCCGTCCTCCAGCAGGTGGGTGGCGAAGCTGTGGCGTAGCGTGTGCGGCCCGACCCGCTTGGCGATGTCGGCGGCCTGGGCCGCCTCGACGACGATGCGATAGAGCTGCCGCGTGCTGATCGGCTTCATCGCGTGCTGTCCGGGGAACAGCCAGCCGTCGCGGTGCATCACGCCCTGCTGACGTCCGACCTTCCACCACTCACGCAGCAACAAGAGCAGGTCCTCCGAGAGCATGGCGTTGCGATAGCGCCCGCCCTTGCCACGCTCGACGCGCAGCAGCATGCGCTCGCTGTCGACGTCGGCAACCTTCAGCATCGACACCTCGGCGACACGCAGGCCCGCGCCATAGGCGACTGACAATGCGGCCTGGTGCTTGAGACACGTGGTGGCGTTGAGCAGCCGGGCCACCTCGTCGCGGCTGAGCACCACGGGCAGGTTGCGCGGATGCGCCAGCCGGACAAGCCTGCGCGCCAGGTCCGGGCGGTCGAGCGTGTGGGTGAAGAAGAAGCGCAGTGCCGACACGATGCTGTTCATCGTTGGCACGGGAACGCCGTCCTCCTGCTGCTCGATCTGGAACCGGCGCAGGTCGTCGGCGGTAGCGGTGTCTGGTGAACGCCCGAGGAATGTCGCCAGGCGTCCGATATCGCGGAGATAGTTGCGCTGCGTCTCGCGTGAGAAACGCCGCATGTTCATGTCGTCGATCAGCCGCTGGCGCAGCGGGCTGATCCGGGCATCGAGAATAGGATGGTGCATGGTCAGGCTCCTTGTTGAAGAAGCCCGCCATGCTCTGCTCGAGCCGAACGACGCTCAACGCGAGCGCGACGACCGGTTCTTGATCTCTACCTCAACCGCAGGCGCCCCTCCCGCGCAGCGGGTCGTCTAATCGCTCGACCGTCAAGGGGGTGAGTGCAAGGCCGTCGTCCTTTCTGTCGATTCTCGTTCGTCCGAATGCCGGGTACAGGGTCGTCTACGCGGTCGACGCGATGATCGCCGCAGGATGAGTTTCGCAGGTGAGATCTTCCTATGTTCGTTACGCAATCTGCTAAACGAGGCAGTTGCTTCCCGCTTCGCGGAATGATCTCAGCCACGTCCCGGCAGGGACGACTCGGTGCGTCCTGTAAGAACGCTATCGGTGGAATGGCCTGAAGAATGGTCGTAGCTAAACGTCTGCAGGATCAGACAGCGGCGGGTTTTCCTCCGTGCGGATCGAACAACTCGCCCGTCCGGAGCATCGCATGCATGATGACTGCCAGCTTGCGCGCCAGGGCCACGGCCGCTCGCTTGAAGCCGAGCCGATCTTTCAGCTCCAACGCCCAGGTTCGCAGGATGCTGGTATCCGTCGACCGGTTCAGGATGACCGCGGCCGCCTCATATAGCAGTCCGCGCAACTGACTGTCGCCACGGCGCGAGATATGACCATCATTATCGACCTCGCCGGACTGGTAGCGCCTCGGGGTCAGGCCCACCCATGCGCCCACGGCGCGCGAGTTCCTGAAGTTGGCCGGATCCTCCACCGCTGCGGCAAAGGCGGTGGCTGTGACGGTGCCTACACCGGGCACTGACATGAGCAGACGGCAATGCTGGTCGTTACGCGCCATCGCTGGCAGCTGCTTGCTCAGCCCTGCGATTTGGTATCGGATACCACTCCATGCCTGCAGCATTGGCACAACAATGCGCGCCAGCTTTTCTTCACCCCGCAGAAGGTCGCGAACGTTGCGTTCGAACACGCTTCCGGCGCCCTTGGGCACGACAAGGCCGAACGTCTTCATCAATCCACGGATTTGATTGGATATCTGCAAACGCATCTTAAGAAGTTGGCGCCGCGCGGTGATCAGCGTGCGGATCAGCATGCTGTCGAAACCTTTGACGCGGACCTCTCGGTAGAAGCCGACCTCGGCCAGATGTGCCAGGCCATCGGCATCGTTCGCATCGGTCTTGTTCGCGGCCATGTCGAGCGCGGCTTTGGCATGCCGCGCGTCGATGCAGATCACCGGCAGGCCCTCTGCCGTCAACGCATGGTAGAACCACACCGACAGCGGCCCGTTTCGAACACAACCCGCCGGACATGCGGTGCGCGCTTGCGGATCACCGCCGCAAGCAGTTGCGGATCGGATGCGCACTTGCCCCGCCAAATCCTCTTACCGTTCTGCCGGATCGATATTGCCGTCTCTTTCATGGATACGTCGAGGCCGATATAGTGTTCCATGGCTGTCCTCCGTTCGGTGGCTGGGCCCGGTGTCGATCGAGAGCCCGTTCTTCATCCTATCGGAGGACAGCCAGCCGGCCAGATGTTCGAACATCGCCGCCACATCTCAGGTGGCCACCGCTTCCGCGATTACTTCATGTTCGTTCCTCGGCCCCAATGCTGCCAAACCGAAAAGTCCTTTGATGTTGGCCACCTGTCGGCCGAATTGAGAAACTGACCCCCTGACGAAATGAAGAACTGACCCCTCGGTTATGAGAGGAGGCATGGATGACGGTTGAGATTTCGGCGATTCCTGCATTGTCGAGAACGATGCGGGGGGAGGAGATGCTTCAGCCTGAAGAAGTGGCAGCGATGCTGCGGCTGCATGAGCTTGGCTGGGGAGCGAAGCGACTTGCGAAGGAATTCGGATGCGCGCGCAACACGGTGCGTCGGTATCTGCGCGAGGGCGGGACTTTTCCGTTTCGCAGCCTGTGCGGCGGACCGCGTTTGACGGGCTGGACGATTGGCTGCGGGAGCGCTTCTTCCGCCATGGCGGCAACGCCGATGTGGTGCGCCAGGAACTGGAGAGCGAACATGGGATCGTTATAGGGCTTCGTTCGGTGGAGCTTCGGGTGCAGGGTTGGCGTCGGGAGTTGAGGGCGCAGAAGCGCGCGACGGTTCGGTTTGAGACGGCGCCGGGACATCAGATGCAGATCGACTTTGGCGACACGCGGGCGTGGGTCGGCGGCGAGCGTGTTCGGGTGCACCTGTTTGTAGCAACGCTGGGTTACTCGCGTCGGCTGCATATCCGTCCCTCGCTTCGGGAGCGCCAGGCGGAGTGGTTCGAGGGGATGGAAGGAGCCTTCCTTCGCTTCGGCGGGGTTCCAACGGAAGTACTGTTCGACAATCCGAAGGCGCTGGTCGAACATCACGATGCGACGACGCGGGAGGTGCGGTTCAATGTGAGGCTGCACACCTTTGCCCGCTACTGGGGATTTACGCCGCGGGCTTGTGCGCCCTACCGGGCGCGTACGAAGGGGAAGGACGAACGCGGGGTCGGCTATGTCAAGCGCAATGCGATTGCCGGCCGCCGGTTCGTGAACTGGGCGGCGTTCGAGGCGCATCTGGACCGGTGGACACGCGAGATTGCTGATCAGCGTGTGCATGGCACGACCGGCGTGGCTCCTGCGGAGCGCTTTGCCGAAGAAGCCATGGCGCTTCGCCCTCTGGGCGGACGGGCACCGTTTGGGCAGCTGCGCGATCTCGTGCGCAAGGTCCAGGCGGACTGCGCAATCGACCTGGACACGAACAGTTACTCGGTTCCCTGGCGGCTGATCGGGGAGAGCGTCCAAGTCGTGGTGCTGGGCGGCCGCGTTATCGTGCGTCATGCGGGCGAGGTGGTGGCGGATCATGCCTTGTGCCGCGGGCGTCGCCAACGGATTGTCGAGCGGGCGCATCTTGCCGGCGTGGTCGGCGCTGCTGCGCCGGTGCGATCGGCGCCGGCGGAGATCGTTGCGCCTTCCGCTCTGTTGCGGC
>NZ_JAMYNL010000038.1:0-37200 GCF_040319065.1 Mesorhizobium sp. M0968 | reverse complement strand
AGCTGGGGTTCAGGAGGGCTTGCGCGGGTCGTGGCTGCGGCGGTCAGGCCGCTATTCGCTAGGGCAATGGGTGGAGCACACTCGCGAAGGGCGGCCGGTGTTGGGTCATTTCTATACTTGTCTATACTTGGCGATTGGCCGCTTCCGGCCGAAAGGCTGACTGTCAGCAACGGGCCGCCAAATCGACCGTTCACCTACGAACCCTTGCCGCGTGAAATACGACATCCCTGTTGAGGACGTTAGGCGTTCCGGAACTACGGCAAGAGATCCGTCACAGCGCGCCCACTTCCGTCCATTGCCATAGGGAAGCTGGCATGTTCGTGGATGATTTTCCAAGAACCGGCGACGCGCCTTAGCACGATGGTTCGCCGGCTCCAGGAGTCGACCTTTGTGCCATCGGTCTTAATGCCAGTCATGCGCGACAGGCCGAAGGCCACTGCAAGATCGCCGTCGATTATGAGCTGCGGGTCAGCCATGTGAACGGTGACGCCGTTGCGCCAAGTTGCAAACCAAGCATTTATCCCTTCGATGTCGCGTGCCTGTTCGCCTCGATAGGCAAGCGGCGGCGGCAGATCAAAAACCACGACATCCGGGTCCATGGCATCGACGTTGCCGCGGGCGTCCCCCTTGGCAGTTGCGTCTTCCTGGCCCCGGATGACAGACAAGACTTCCTTTTCAGACATATCGTTGCTCCTTCATTTTCTGGAACGACGAGGCCGGGGCGATCAATCCGACATCGATACCATTCGTAACAAATAGGGCCGGTCCTAGCTGCTGTTGCATCGTGATATCAAGAGTGATGAGCCCCTCATCTGCCGGACATCGCATCATCGGGGGCTCTAGTGGCCCACCCGCACCCGCTGACCTCACCACTCAGCATCCCGCAGTCCCAATGGGAAGACCGATATCCAAATTACGCCTGCCAAGACCACGGTCACCCTCCGCGAGGTGGCGGCACTCGCCGGCGTCAGCGTCGCCACTGCCTCAAAAGCCCTCAACGGGCAGGGGCGGATGACCGCCGAGACGCGGACGCGTATTCGCGAGACGGCGCAGCGGCTTGGCCTTAGCCCGAACAGCTTGGCGCAGAGCCTGTTGCGGCGGCTCCCTTACCGTCGGGCCCGCTGACCAACGATCTATCGCCGCGCCTTCGGCGCGCATTTGTGACGGTCACCGCCCTCATGAAGCAACTCTGATCCCAAATATCATCGTGCGATGCCAAGCCGCTGCGGGAGGGGATGCGGGTAACGTCAGCAAAGTGGAACAATCCGGCAGCCGGCGGGTTTGTACGATGAAGGGCGATCTGTTTCGGAGGAAGATTACGATGAAACGCGTCCTTGCCCAAAATGCGGTGCGACTGATGCTGGGCGGCGTAACCGCCTGCCTGCTCACGGTCGTCGAGATTCCCAACCCAATTGCGCCATTGTCGCTTTTGTCCGAGGCAAGGGCTGCCACCACCGTTTCGATCAGCACGTTCTACGAAGACCTGTCTTCCTATGGTGATTGGGTCTCGTATCACGGAGCGACCGTTTTCGTGCCGGTTGATGTGCCTGACGATTGGCGTCCGTATACGCTTGGACACTGGGTCTATACCGAGCAGTATGGCTGGCTCTGGGTGTCCGACGAGCCATTCGGCTGGGCGACGTACCATTACGGCCGGTGGGGCTATGCCGACGATATCGGCTGGTACTGGGTTCCGGGCACTCGCTGGGCGCCAGCATGGGTGAGTTGGCGTCGTGACAGAGAGCACATCATTTGGGCGCCGCTGCCGCCCCGCCGCGATCCGGATTTGATTTCAATCGAGGTGACCTTCGACACGACGCCGGATTATTACTGGGTTGTGGTCCCCACCCGCGAATTCCTTGCCGCGGACATTTCTGTGGTCGTTATTCGTGATGAGCCGGAGTTTGTGCGCATTGTCGAGGCGGCCGAACCGGCCGGCGACGTGACGATCCAGAACAACGTGGTGATCAACAAAGTCATTGATGTCGATGTGATCGAAAAGGAGACGAACCAGAAGGTGACTGCCGTCAAGGTCAGCAAGACCGACGCGCCCGAGCAGTCCGGCAAACTGGAAAACGATACGGTCGCTGTCTTTGAGGGCGAGGTGAAAGCCGACCCTAAGGCCAAACCAGCTAAGCTCAAGGACATCGAAGAGGTGAAGCAGGTTCAGGCTGGCCGGAAATCGAAGCCGACCGAAGGCGCTGCAACGACCGAGCAGGCCAAGCCCGAAGAAACCGCCAAGCCTGAGAAGCCGAAGGCCAAGGAGCAGCCGGCCACCGAGCAGCAGCAGGCCGAGCCCGGCAAGGCGGCCAAGCCTGAGAAGTCGAAGGCCAAGGAGCAACCCGCCGCCGAGCAGCAGCAGGCTGAGCCCGAACAGACGGCCAAGCCTGAGAAGCCGAAGACCAAGAAGCAGCCCGCCGCCGAGCAGCAGCAGGCCGAGCCCGAACAGACGGCCAAGCCTGAGAAGCGGAAGGCCAAGAAGCAGCCCGCTGCCGAGCAGCAGCAGGCTGAGCCGGAGCAGGCTGCCAAGCCTGAGAAGCGGAAGGCCAAGGAGCAGCCAGCGGCCGAGCAGCAGCAGGCCGAGCCCGAGCAGGCGGTCAAGCCCAAGCCACAGAAACAGAAAAACAAGGCGTGCGATCCACAGACTGAGAACTGCTAGCTCTGCGGGTAGACTGCGGCACCGCGATTATTCCATCGCGGTGCCCGCTGAACGGCAATGCACGCCAAAGGTGCTCGCCCTCTTTCCTTCGGGCCGCCATGGCAGATCCTGGACCCAGGGCAGCGAGTCGTAGTTGACTGCCGAACATGCCTGTAACCAGGCCATTCCCTCTTGCCATCCTTGCATCCTTCCCCTAATCTTCCTTTTGAGAAAACCTTTTCCCAACTCTGCCGGCATCCGCTGACTTCACCATTCAGCGCCTCGCAGGCCGGTAAGAGAAAAGCTTTTCTCAAATGGGAGGATCGATATCCAAATCATGGCGTCCGACGCGCAGCCAACGCCTGTTTCTGCCAAGCAGCCCGTCACCCTGCGTGAGGTGGCGGCGCTCGCCGGCGTCAGCGTGGCCACGGCCTCAAAGGCGCTGAACGGGCAGGGGCGGATGACGGCCGAGACGCGGACCCGTATTCGCGAGACGGCGCAGCGGCTTGGCTTTCGCCCGAACAGCCTGGCGCAGAGCCTGCTCAGGCGGCGCTCCTTTACCGTCGGGCTTTTGACCAACGACACCTATGGCCGCTTTTCGCTGCCGCTGATGGCCGGCGTTTCCGATGCGCTGGTCGATGCCGGCGTCTCGGTGTTCCTGTGCAATGTCGAGGACGACCCGCGCCTTGCCCAGCTGCATGTCGATGCCATGCTCGACAAGCGCGTCGACGGCATCATCGCCACCGGCAAGCGCATCGACCGCCACCTGCCGGTCGACCTCGCCAATCTCGGCATTCCGGCGATCTACGCATTCACCGAGCCCGATCCCGGCGCCATCGCGTTCGTCTCCGACGATGCCGGCGGCGCGCGGCTGGCGGTCGAGCATTTTTGCCGGCTCGGGCGGCGGCGCATCGCCCATGTCAGCGGTCCCGCAAGCTTTGCCGTGGTGCATGCCCGCGCCGAGGCTTATCGCGCGGTGCTGGCCGAGAACGGCCTGCCGGTCATGGAGCCGCTGCTCGGCCCGTGGTCGGAGGCCTGGGGCCACGAGGCGGTCAAGAAGCTGTTCGACGGCGAGGGTTTCGACGGTACGCGCGAAAAGCCCGATGCGGTGTTTTGCGGCAACGACCAGATCGCGCGCGGCGTCATCGACGCCTTGCGCGAGCGCGGTATCGGCGTGCCGGACGAGGTCGGCGTCATCGGCTTCGACAACTGGCAGATCGTCGCCGAGGCAACCCGCCCGCCGCTGACCTCCGTCGACATGAACCTGGCCGCGCTCGGGCGCGAGGCCGGCCTTGCCCTGCTTTCGCTCGTCGGCGGCGAACCCGCTTTGCCGGGCATCAGAAAACTGCCGTGCCGGCTGGTGGTGCGTCAGTCATGCGGCCGTCCGCCGGACGGCTGAACGAAACGGGCCGTGTCGATAGTCACCCGCTTGGGGGCGCGGCTAAATTAAAACGCTAAATTAAAACCATGTGGAGGAGAAGCATGAGAACCACCATTACCGGGCTCGCCATCGCCGCGAGCATTTTGGGCACCCTGGCGACAGCCGGCTCGGCCGCCGCCGACACCGCCAACATCTGGGTTCGCGCCGACGGCTCGAACTTCATGCCGCGCGTCGTCGATGCCTTCAACAAGGGGCATCAGAACCAGATCAAGCTCGACATCATCCCCAACGCCGAAATCATCCCGAAATACGGCGCTGCCGCCGCTGGCGGCACGGCGCCCGATGCGCTGTCGCTCGACCTGATCTACACGCCGTCCTTCGCCGCCGCCGGCCAGCTCGAAGACATCACCGACTGGGCGAAATCGCTGCCCTATTTCGCCAGCCTGTCGCCGGCGCATGTCAAGACCGGCACCTATAAGGGCCGCATCTACGGGCTGCCGTTCTCGGCGGATTCCTCGGTGCTGATCTGGAACAAGAAGCTGTTCAAGCAGGCCGGCCTCGACCCGGAAAAGGGCCCGACCAACTGGGCCGAGATCGAAGCCGACGCCGAAAAGGTCAATGCGCTCGGCGGCGACATCAAGGGCTTCTACTTCTCCGGCAATTGCGGCGGCTGCAACATCTTCACCTTCACGCCGCTGATCTGGGCCTCGGGCGGCGACATCCTGACCGAGGACGGCTCGAAGGCGACGCTGGACACGCCGCAGATGCGCGGCGCCATCGACCTCTACCGTTCGATGGTCAAGAAGGACCTCGTGCCTTCAGGCGCGCAGACCGACACCGGCTCCAACTTCTTTGCCGCCTTCGCCACCGGCAATATCGGCATCTCGCCGTCCGGCGCCTTCGCCATCGGCGCGCTCAACACGCAATATCCCGACATCGACTACGGCATCACCTTCCTGCCTGGCAAGGATGGCGGCTGGTCGTCGTTTGCCGGCGGCGACAATTTCGTCGTCACCAAGGGCACCACCAAGGTGGCGGTGGTGAAGGAGTTCCTCGACTTCGCCTATTCGCTCGAGGGCCAGACCATTTTGGCGAAATACGGCAGCCTGCCGGTGCGCGGCGACATCGCCAATGAGGCGCTGAAGGAACTCGACCCGCGCTACAAGGTTGCCGCCGAAGCCATGGCCAAGGGCCGCACGCCCTATTCGGTGGTGTTCAATGACCTGATCAACTCGGCCAACGGTCCGTGGAACCAGATGATGAACGAGGTCTTCTTCGGCGAAGACGTCGACGGCGCCATATCAAACGCACAAGAGACCATGCAGTCGATCATCGATTCGGCGCCGCAGAAGTAAGGCGCCGGCTCCACCTCCCCCTTGAGGGGAGGTCGGACCGCAGGTCCGGGTGGGGTCATCGCGGCAGTGCTCGACGCTCTTTTGATGTCGGCGCGCTTCGCGGAGGACCCCACCCCCGGCCTTCGACCGGACCCTCCCCTCAAGGGGGAGGGGGACGTAGCGCCAATGGAACAACAGGCATGAGCACCATCACAGTACGCCGTCGCAACGTTGGCTCCCCCTTCTCCCCTTGTGGGAGAAGGTGTCGCCGAAGGCGACGGATGAGGGGTGCTCCAGCTTGGCTCGGACGGCATTCCTTCCAACACCCCTCATCCGTCTCGGCGCTTCGCGCCGATCCACCTTCTCCCACAAGGGGAGAAGGAGAAGGCCAGCGATGACCACCATCACAGCAACCACCGCCGCGCCAGCGCGCGCATACAAACTGGTCGGCGCCGGCCGCCGGCAGTGGATCGGCCTGCTCTATGTCGCGCCGGCCGTCGCCCTGGTCGTCGTCTTCTTCATCGTGCCGCTTTGCATGACCGCCTGGATGTCGCTGCACAACTGGCCGCTGATGGGCGCGCACAGCTTTATCGGGCTCGACAATTACTGGGCGATCCTGCGCGATACCCGTTTCTGGAACGCGCTGAAGTTCACCGGCTACTACACGGTGGTGGTGACGATCGCGATCTTCGCCGTCGCCTTTCCGCTGGCGCTGTTCATCGAAAGGCCGCGGCAGCTGACCGGCTTCTACCGGACGTCCTTCTTCATGCCGGCGGTTATCGGCTTCGCCTCGGCGAGCCTTTTGTGGTCATGGCTGCTCAATGTCGATTCCGGCCTGTTCAGCCCGGCCGCCTTCGAGCTCGGCCTGACCGAGAAGAAATTCAACCTGCTGGCGACCTTCCAGCCGGCCTTCTGGTCGATCATCGCCATGGTCGTGTGGAAGGTGGCGGGCTTCACCATGATCATCCTGATGACCGGCCTGCAATCGATCCCGCCGGACCTGCAGGAAGCGGCGATGATCGACGGGGCAGGGCCATTCGCGCGGTTCCGGGCGATTACCTTGCCCTTGATGCGCCGCACGCTGGCGCTGGCGCTGATCCTGTCGGTCGCCGGCTCGATCCTCGCCTTCGACCAGTTCTACATCATCCTGCGCGGCGGCCCGCGCAATCAGACGCTGACCGCCGTCTACTGGATCTTCAACCAGTCCTTCGTGTCGTTCAAGCTCGGCTATGGCGCCGCACTTTCGATGGTCCTGCTGGTCATCCTGGTGGCGCTAAGCCTGATCCAGCTGCGACTGCTGCGCAATCCCGAGGGGGTCGACTGATGGCGCAGGCCCGCAGCCGCAAACGCCGCATCGGCATGCAGATCGCCGAGCACTCGACCGGCATCATCGCGTCGATACTGTTCCTGGCGCCGATCGCCTGGACGGTGCTTTCGGCCTTCAAGCCGGCGCAGGAGGCGCGCCAGCCGCCGCTGCCGCCGTGGCCGACCAGCGGCATCTCGCTCGAGAACTACGCCACGCTCAACACCTTCGGCGACGGCCTCTGGCTGCCGGCGCAAAACAGCATCTATGTCTCTGTCATGACGGTGGTGCTGTCGGTGATCGTCAGCGTACTCGCCGGCTACGGTTTCTCGCGCTTCCGCTTTCCGCTGAAGAACCTGCTGTTCGTCGTCATCCTGTCGACGATCATGATCCCGTTCCAGTCGATCCTGACGCCGATCTTCCTGGTGCTGACAAAAATCGGCCTGCACAACACGCTGACCGGGCTGGTCTGCGTCTACGTCACGCTGCAGCTGCCATTCTCGATCTTCATGATGCGCAACGCCTTCGACGCGGTGCCGCGCGAGATCGAGGAAGCCGCGCGCATGGACGGCGCCAACAATGTCACCATGCTCTTGAGGGTGATGCTGCCGCTGGTCTGGCCGGGCATCGTCACGATCGCGCTGTTCGCCTTCCTCGGCGCCTGGAACGAGTTTCTGGCGGCGCTGGTGCTGATGACCGACCAGTCGAAATTCACGCTGCCGATCATGATGACCGCGCTGCAGTCCGGCCGCTTCGGCGCGATCGACTGGGGCGCCGTGCAGGCCGGCGTCACCGTGATGATGGTGCCGTGCCTGGTGCTCTTCCTGCTGCTGCAGCGCTTCTACATCCGCGGCCTGATGGCAGGGGCCGTGAAGTGACCAATCGAACCGAACCGGAGTAAATTGATGACCGCATCGCAATCCGCCAGTCAGGGCGCCAAGCCGAAACTCGCCTTCCGCCCGCTGCCGGTGCCGCAGGTCGATGTGCGCGGCTTCTGGGGCGACCGCGTCGATGCCGTCGCCTCAAAGACCGCCGGCATCCTCTACGACCGCTGCGTCGAGGCGCGCATGCTCGAGCAGATCGACCCCGACCGGCCGTCGCCCGGCGTCGTCATTCCGTTCCACTCACCGTCGCCGGACGAGGCGGCCACCGCCGGCAACGAGTTCACCGGATCGACGGTGACGACGCAGATGTTCTGGGACTCCGATTGGGGCAAGACCATCGAGACCGCCGCCTATTCGCTCTATCGCCGCCGCAACGACGAGCTCGAGAAGAAGATCGATGCCGTCATCGACATGTATGGAAAGCTGCAGCAGCCCGACGGCTATCTGTCGAGCTGGTACCAGCGCATCCAGCCCGGCCTGCGCTGGACCAATCTGCGCGATTGCCACGAGCTCTATTGCGCCGGCCACCTGATCGAAGGCGCCGTCGCCTACTACCAGGCCACGGGGAAACGCAAGCTGCTCGACATCATGTGCCGCTACGTCGATCATATCGCCGAGACGTTCGGTCCCGAGCCCGGCAAGAAGAAGGGCTATTGCGGCCATGAGGAGATCGAGCTGGCGCTGGTCAAGCTGGCGCGGGTGACGGGCGAGCGCAAATACATGGAGCTTGCCAAATATTTCATCGATCAGCGGGGACAGCAGCCGCATTATTTCGACGAGGAGGCGCGCGCCCGCGGCGCCGACCCCAAGGCCTATCATTTCAAGACCTACGAATACAACCAGTCGCATAAACCGGTGCGCGAGCAGGACAAGGTCGTCGGCCATGCGGTGCGGGCGATGTATCTCTATTCGGGCATGGCCGACATCGCCACCGAATATGGCGACGACACGCTGCGGGTGGCGCTCGACCGGCTGTGGGACGACCTCATGACCAAGAACCTCTACGTCACCGGCGGCCTCGGGCCGTCGTCGCACAACGAGGGCTTTACCGCCGATTACGACCTGCCCAACGACACCGCCTATGCCGAAACCTGTGCTTCGGTCGGCCTGGTGTTCTGGGCAAGCCGCATGCTCGGCATGGGCCCCAATGCGCGCTACACCGACATCATGGAGCGGGCGCTCTACAACGGTTCGATCTCCGGCCTGTCGCTCGACGGCTCGCTGTTCTTCTACGAGAATCCGCTCGAAAGCCGCGGCGCCCACCACCGCTGGAAGTGGCACCGCTGCCCGTGCTGCCCGCCCAATGTCGGGCGCATGGTCGCCTCGATCGGCAGCTATTTCTACGGCCTGTCGGACGACGCACTCGCCGTCCATCTATATGGAAACGGCACGGCTCGTTTCGATATTTCTGGGACGCAGATAGAGCTCACCCAGACCAGCAATTATCCCTGGGACGGCGCGGTCTCGATCTCTGTCGAACCGGAAGCTCCGACCGCGTTCACTTTGCACCTGCGCCTGCCGGCCTGGTGCCGCAAGGCAGCGCTCAAGGTCAACGGCGCCGATGTCGATCTGGAGGCGATCACCAGCGACGGCTATGCCGCGATCCGCCGCGAATGGAGCAAAGGCGACCGCGTCGAGCTCGACCTCGAAATGGCCGTCGACCGCCTCTACGCCAACCCGCAGGTGCGGCAGGATATCGGCCGCGTCGCACTGGCGCGCGGCCCGCTGATCTATTGCGTCGAGGAGACCGACAATTCCAGCCAGCTGCACCGCATCGCTCTGCCGCGCACGGCCGACATCGAGGCGCATCAGCAGCCGAACCTTCTGGGCGGCGTTGTGACACTTTCGGCGATTGCCAAAAAGGAGGCTTTCGAAAACTGGGAAGAGGGGCTCTACCGCACCGAACCGCCGGCGCTCGAGGGCGCGAAAATCACCGCCGTGCCGTATTTCGCCTGGGACAACCGCGACCCCGGCGAGATGCTGGTCTGGCTCAGAAGCGCGGGGTAGGCTGGGCGCGGCAGCGGCTCAAAGTACCTCGACCGCAGTCGCGAATATGTAGCCGGCGCCACGCTCCGTAACAATGAGCTTCGGCTCGCTCGGATTGACCTCGAGCTTGCGGCGCAGCCGCAATATCTGCACGTCGATGCTGCGGTCGAACACCTCTTCGTCGTGCACGCGGCTGGCAGCGAGAAGCTGCTCGCGGCTCAGGATCTGCTGCGGCGATTTCAGGAAGGCTGCCAGCAGGTTGAACTCGCCGGCGGTCAGCGGCGTCGCCTCGCCCGCCGCCGACCTTAGGCGCCGCATCCGCATGTCGAGCTCCCAGCCGGCAAAACGATAGCGTATGGGTTTCTTGCCGCGCGGCTGCGGCTGCGTCGACCGCGATCGCCGCAGCACGGCGCGAATGCGCGCCAGCAGCTCCCTGAGGCCGAAGGGCTTGGTGATGTAGTCGTCGGCGCCGAGTTCCAGGCCGACGACGCGATCCACCTCGTCGCACCTGTGGCCGGTGATGATGATGATGGGCGCTTCCGGCGGACTGCCGAGTTGCCGCATGATGTCGAACCCGTCCTCATCGGCAAGCCGCATGTCGAGGATCATCAGGTCTACGGGCTTTTCATTGAGGACGCGCGACATGGCCCGGCTGTCGGCGACCGCGCTAACCCTGAAGTTTTGGCTCTCCAGGTAATTGGTGAGCATATCACGAATTTCGGGGTCGTCGTCGACGACAAGGATATGCTTCGGCGCCGCTGGCTGCTCGATACTGCCTTTCGACTGCTGTTCGTGGCGAATGTTTTGTTCGGCTGACATCTCGCACCGTCCGCAAGCATGGAACTCATGACCGAGCCGTTGCTTTATTAAACGTCGATTTTCGGCGATTTATTGGTGAACGCCGATGATCTACGTGATCGCACACCCTGCCACAGGCTCGCTCGATGGCACATCAGCAGATTGGTAAGGTTCGGGCGGGGCTTTTTGTTCCGCTTTGCCTGGCAATGGCGGCACCTTTTGCGTTGGCCCAGAGCAATCAGCCGGGCCCGCCGATGGGCGAGCCGATTGCACCGATCACGGCCAGCGGCCCCTCCGACCGGGCGAAGATCGCGCTTGGCGAGAGCCTGTTCAACGATGCCCGCCTTTCGCATGGCGATGTCGTCGCTTGCAGTTCCTGTCACAGGCTCGATTTCAGCGGCGACGACGGTCTGGCCCGTTCCGTGGCGGCGGATGGCAAGCCGCTCGATTTCAACACGCCGACCGTCTTCAACGCGGCGCTCGATTTTCGGCTGAACTGGCGCGGCAATTTCCGCACTTTCGAGGAGCAGAACGAGGCAGCCCTGCTCGATGACAGGCTGATGAATACGAGCTGGGAGGAATTGCTGACCAAGCTGCGCTCGAATGCCGAGTATTCGCAGCGGTTCGCGAGGGTCTACGGCGCCATTCCCGACCGGACAAGCGTGCTCGATGCGCTTGTTGTCTTTCAACGGTCGCTGATCACGCCCGATGCCCGTTTCGACCGCTATCTCAAGGGCGAACGCGACGCCATCACGACCGACGAAGAGCACGGCTATCAACTGTTCAAAGCGTATGGCTGCGTCGCCTGCCACCAGGGCGCCAACGTAGGCGGCAATCTGTTTCAGAAATTCGGCATCTTCCAGGATCCCTTCGCTCGCCAGAAGACCCTGACCAAGGCGGATCTCGGCCGCTTCGCCGTTACCGGCGCCGAGAGCGACCGCCATGTGTTCCGCGTTCCCAGCCTGCGCAACGTCGCGGTGACGGCGCCGTATTTTCACGATGGCCGCACCGCATCGCTCGCAGACGCGGTGAAGATCATGGCGCGCAACCAACTCGGCCGGGAGCTCGACCAGCGCGATGCCGATCTCATCGTCGAATTCCTCGGGACACTGACGGGCGAGTATCGCGGCCGGCCGTTGACCAGCGCAGCCGATCGTCTGCAGCAATGAAGTCGCTACGCATCCTGGCGCCGATCGTTGCCTGCCTGCTCATCGCCCTGACCTACCTCCTGGTGCAGGGCACGGCTCCCGATGCGGCGCGCCACGAGCGCACGCTCGATGCGCTCAGGACGGTCATCCTCTATAACGCCGCACTCCAACGCGATGTTTTAAGGGCACGCGCGGGACTGCTGCGCAGCTACGATCCGCTTGTGCGGTCGATCGAGACCCTGGATGAGGCGACGCAGACGCTGCCGGCTGCCCGCGACGCAGCAAGCGGCGAAACACGGGCGGACATCGACAAGCGGATCGCCGAAGTCATCGCCGCGATCCGCGACGAGGAAGCGCTCGTCGAGAGGTTCAAGTCCGATAACGCGCTGCTGCAGAACTCGCTGAACTTTTTCAACTATATGAGCGGTCGTCTCACGAGCGAGGGTGACGGCCTTCGAGCGGTCGAGATAGGAGCCCTGATGGTCGCAATGTCGCGGTTTATCAGCGATCCCCAGCCGGATGCGGCAAAAGCAGTAACCGCCGCACTCGACCGGCTGGCAAGGCCCTCCGTCGATGCCGTGCCTGCAAGCGATGTACTCTCGCTTGTCTCCCACGGCCGGCTTATCGTCACCAGGCTTCCGGCGGTCGACGATCTCGTCGCCCGCCTGCAGACCGCGCCGACGAGCGAGCGGGCTCGCGCGCTGCAGGACGTCTATCTCGGTGCGCATGGGCGGGCCGCGGCGCGGGCCGAACTGTTCCAGACGCTGCTTTATGTCGCCGCGTTGGGCCTCGTCGGCTATGTCGCCTACCTGTTCGCCCGCCTGCGCCGCAACGCGCGGATCCTGCGCGAGCGGCTGGAATTCGAGGGCCTGATCGCCTCGATCTCCACGCAGTTCATCAATCTGCCGCGTGACCGCATCCGCGCCGGCATCAGCAAGGGCCTCGCGCGCCTGGTCGAACACGCCGGGCTCGACGGCGCCCAGATTTTCGTCAGCCACATCGCCGATCCTTCCGGCGGCTACTTCTATCGCCGTCCGGGCGGGAGCAGGCCGGCCCGCCTGTCGAGGGACATGATCGAGCTGGCTTCACGCTGGGCGCTGGCCGACCACGAGCGGCTGGGCTGCATCGACGTTCCCCGCGTCGGCGAGCTTCCCGAGGGGCGGGAGAAGGCATCGCTGCAGGCACACCAGTTTCGATCGTGGCTGTGCATACCGATGTGGCATGCCGGCGAGCGGTTGGGTTTTCTGGCTCTCGATACCGTCACGCACGAAAAGCATTGGGCCGACGACGACATTGCACTGCTGCGCACCGCGGCCGAGATTTTCGCCAATGCCATCGTGCGCGAGCACAACGAACGCGAGCGTGAGGCACTGCAGGCGCGGCTCAATCAGTCGCAACGGCTGGAAGCGATCGGGACGCTCGCCGGCGGCATAGCGCACGAGTTCAACAACATCCTCGGTGCCGTCCTTGGTTACAGCGAGATGGCGCTGGCGGTGCTGCTGAAGGAGTCGCGCGCGCGGCGCTACGTCCAGCAGATCATGCAGGCCGGCAGGCGGGCGCAGGACGTCACCGAGCAGATCCTCGCCTTCGGCCGTCGTCACGAGCGGCAGCATCACGCGCTGCGGGCGGAAGCCGTGGTTGCCGAAGCGATCGACCTGCTGCGCGCCTCGTTCCCCGCCACGCTTTCAGTGCAGACGCGTCTTGCAGCCGCGGATGCGGCGATGATGGGTGATCCGACCGAGCTTCAGCAGGTGGTGATGAACCTCGGCACCAACGCGGCGCAGGCGATGAACAACCGCGGCGCATTGGAAATCGGTCTCGACACGACGGAATTCGTCGAGGCGCGGATGCTATCGCACGGCAACCTGCCTGCCGGGCGCTACCTCCGCCTTGCCGTCAGGGACACCGGCAGCGGCATGGATCAGGCGACGCTCGAGCGTATCTTCGAGCCGTTCTTCACGACCAAGCCGGCAGGGCAAGGCACCGGGCTCGGCCTGTCGACGGTGCACGGCATCGTCATAGCGCACAGAGGCGCGGTCGACGTGAACAGCAAGCCCGGCGAAGGCACGACCTTCGAGATCTATTTTCCGCGGATCGAGGCCGCCGAAGCAACCCAGAACGAGGACGAGAGCGACGCCGCCGAGGTGCCGGTCAAGCATGGCAACGGCGAGACGATCCTCGTCGTCGACGACGACACGCCGCTGATGCAACTTGCGGAGGAAATGCTCGCCGCGCTCGGCTACGAGCCGGTCGGGTTCGACCGCAGCCCCGCGGCTCTCAGCGCATTTCGCACCGATCCGGAACGCTTCGACCTGGTGCTGACGGACGAGGTCATGCCCGACATCACAGGGATCGAATTCTCCGGCCGGTTGCACAAGATCCGGCCCGACCTTCCGGTCGTGCTGATGACCGGTTACGGCCGTCAGCTGCGGTCGCGCCAACTGACGGCGGCCGGCATAAGCGAAGTCATCAAGAAGCCGCTGCTGTCGGCCGCCGTCGCACAATGTCTTGCCCGCCATCTGCATTCAGGCTGATCACGGCCGGCCGGATTTCTTCGTTACAACCGTAACCAAAATCCCACCTGGCTGAAATCGACCCGTAGCCGGGCCAGTCGATGGTCCTCCCGCGCCCAGACCATGATCCCGAAAAACCGGGAACCGGCTTTTTGGAAAGGTCATGGTCTCTTGAGGAAGGAGAAATCTTATGGACGCAACCATCACCGAGGTAACGAAACAGGCGAATGACGTCGCAGAACTGTCGCCCGAAAGCCTTATGCAACTCGGCCTCGGCTTCTGGGCATCGAAGACGTTGCTGAGCGCCGTCGAACTTGACCTTTTCACGGAGTTGGCGGCCGGACCCCTCGAAGGGGAAACGCTGAGAAGCCGGCTCGGACTGCATGAGCGGGCAGCGCAGGATTTCTTCGACGCGCTGGTTGCGCTGCGCATGCTTGAGCGCGAGGGCAACGTCTACTGCAACACGCCCGTGACTGACCGCTACCTTGACCGCAACAAGTCGACCTATGTCGGCGGGATGCTCGCCAGGGCCGGTCAGCTGCTTTACGCGAACTGGGGCTCGCTCACCGACGCGCTCAGGACGGGCAAACCGCAAAACGGCACCCAGGACGGCGAAGATCTGTTCGACATGCTGTTTTCGGACCCGGACAAGGTAAAGATGTTCGCGCAGGCGATGACCGGCGGCAGCCTCCAGGTGGCGGAGGCGCTCGCCCGGCATTTTCCCTGGGCGGACTATTGTACCTTCATCGATATCGGCACAGCCGAAGGCAGGCTTCCGGTCGAGATCGGCCGCGCCCATCCGCATCTCACCGGCGGCGGTTTCGACCTGCCGCCGATGCGGCCGGTGTTCGAGGCCTATGTGGAGCGGCACGCACTTGCAGACCGGCTTCGGTTTTATCCCGGCGACTTCCTTGCCGAGCCGCTGCCTTCCGCCGACGTGCTGGTGATGGGTCATATCCTGCACGACTGGAACCTGGAGGTGAAGCGCGCGCTGCTGGCAAAGGCCCATTCCGCGCTGCCGAAGCAAGGCGTGCTCATCGTCTACGACCAGATCATCGATGACGAGCGACGGGAGAACGCTGCGGGTCTGCTGATGAGCCTCAACATGCTGGTCAACACCAATGGCGGGTTCGACTACACGCGCGCCGACGGCATGGGCTGGATGCGGGAGGCGGGCTTTGCGGAGGTCCGCTGCGAGCATCTCGCCGGGCCTCACTCGATGATCGTCGGCGTCAAATAGCAGCGGAGAAGCTGATGACACGAAGAGCTCTAATCGCAATTGCCGCCCTTGGCCTGGCCGCAGCATTCACCGCCGCAACGCTCAACCAGGGTGAGGTCGGCGCGGCGTCCGCGACCGCTTCGATCGAGCACGGTCGATACCTGGTGAAAATCGGCGGCTGCAATGACTGCCACACGCCAGGGTACCTGGAGAAGGCCGGCAACGTTCCGCAGGATCGATGGCTGATCGGCGATTCGCTCGGCTTCAACGGGCCCTGGGGTACGACTTACCCGACCAATCTTCGCCAATTTTTGCGGACCATGGACGAGGACGACTGGGTACAGTTCGCGCGCACGATCGAGACGCGCCCGCCCATGCCATGGTTCAACCTGCGCGCCATGAGCGAGCCCGACCTGCGCGCCATCCACCGATATGTGCTTTCGCTCCCGGCAGACGATACGCCGGTTCCGGACTATGTGCCGCCCGGTCGTCCGCCGAAGACGCCGCATATCGTGTTCGTTCCGCGGGCGCCGAAATCATAGTGGCGTCCGAACGCCGGGCGCAGGGTGGTTCTCCGCTTGCGTGGTACGCCAGGCACGGGCGCCTGTTTCATTCGTAACGCAATTCCCGATTCCGGAAATCACGTTGTAGCACCGATCTCCGATGGTGACGGTCGGGCCCCGGGCGGTCATCAGGCTGCCCAGCGGTCACAAATCCCGGATAAATCGATCATGGAGTCAAACATGTACAATCTGCTTGCCGAACATGCGCCGAAGACCGGCCGTGATCAGAGCCCCATGGATCCGCGTCCCTATGCGTTGGGTTACACGCAAAGCGAATTCAAGCGCCTGGAGCTGCAGGGAGCGCTCATTCACGACCTTACCGAGCATGTCCTGCGCAGTGCGGGCATAGGACCCGGTATGCGCGTGCTCGACATTGGCTGCGGCGTAGGCGATGTCTCCTTGCTGGCCGGAAGGCTGGTCGGACCGGCGGGAAGCGTGCTTGGTGTCGATCGCTCGGCAGAGGCTGTGGACATTGCCGAGCGGCGCGCCACTGAATCCGGCCAGTGTTACTGGACACGTTTCACGACGGCCGAGCTTGATACATTCTCGCCCGACGGGAGCTTCGATGCGGTGATCGGCAGGCTTGTCCTGATGTATCTGCCCGACCCGGCCGCAACCCTGCGCAGGCTTGCCGGTTTCCTGCGGCCTGGCGGCATCGTCGCCGTCCAGGAAATGGCGATGCCGCTCACCCGCAGTTTTCCAGAGGCGCCGCTGTTCGGCAAATGCCGCGGCTGGATCATCGACACGATCGAGCGCGCGGGTTTCGAGGTCGACATGGGTGGCAGGCTGCCCATGGTGTTCGCCGGCGCAGGGCTGCCGGCGCCGCGGATGAACTCCGCCGGCCTCGCCGGCAGCGGACCCGACTCGCCGATCTACGACTACATTGCCGGCACGTTGCGCAGCCTGTTACCGATGGCCGAGGCAGTCGGTACCGCAACCGCCGCCGAGGTGGAAGTCGATACCCTCGCCGAGCGGCTGCGCAACGAGGCTGTCGAGCAGCAGACGTGCATCATGCTGCCGCCCTTTGTCGGCGCATGGGCGAACACACTGGCATAGAACCGAAGGAAGGACACACGATGCTCGATACTGCCATCGGCGAGCGCGCGGGACATCTCGTCGACCTGCACAACATCGATTTCGCCTGGGAGCCTGACGAGATGCTGGTCTGGCTCAGGGACGAATGAAGCCCGACCGCAGCGCCCGACCGATCTCCTCGGCCACAAGTTCCTGCAACTGCCAGAGATTGCGGTCGCGGATGCCGCAGGCGTCGAGATGGCGAATGGTCTCGAACAGATATTCGGCGCCCGAACCCCAATGGCCGACGGCCGTGGCCAGGGTCGCCGCTATCGCTCGCTTTTCGAGCTTGCCGGCGTAGCGCGGATTGGCGGGATCGACAACGAAACCAAGCGCTTGGCCCGTGCCGTCGCCCGTCCTGACCTGCAGCCAGCGCGGCACGTTGACGGCCGGCAGGATGGTCATCTCACGTCGCAGCAGCGTTTCGAGATTGGCCGCCACGGGCTCGGCGACCTCGAACACCATGCCCTGACACTGGCCGCCGCGGTCGAGCGCCATCATCAGGCCGGGCTGCTCGACGGTGCCCCTGAAGCGCTGCACCGTAAAACAGAACGAACGGTGCCAGCCCGTCGCCACGGCCCGTTCGCCACCCCTGACCTCGCCGGCCGGCTTCCACAGAAGCGAGCCATAGGCGAACAGCTTCACCGGCCCGCCCGGCGCGCCGGCCAGCACCTCGTCGCGAATGCGCGCGTAATCGGCATCGGTCATGTAGACCATGCCCGGCGTCGGCCCGGCATCCTCGACCGCACGCAAGGTGCGGGCGACCAGCGCCTCGGTCAGCGCCATCGATGTCTTGCGCGGCGAACGCCGTGATGCGGCGGAAATGACCTTGCTCATCCTCATGCTCTCAGCCTTGCCGCCATGTTGCCGAAGGCTGAAGGATTCTCAAGGGCCGAGTACACCAGCGCGGTATCGGGATTCGAACTATCGTGTCCAACAGCCTGACTGGCTTAGTGCGGAGGCTGATCTGGCCGGACGGTGTCGTTGCAGCCGTCAACATAGGGATGGACCGACCACCGGGAGCCGGGCCGGGCCTGTTGCGCCTTGGTGAGCGGATCCTGAGACTGCGCGTAGCCGTCCTGGTAGCCCCGAACGATTTCGTCGATATCGTCGGGCCAGTCGCCGTCCCATGGCCGTCCCAGAATCTGGGCCTGCTGGACCGGATGCAGTTCGTTGTGGCCTTCATGAAAGCTGTCGTGGATGTGTCCGGCATCATAGACCCACCGGCCGGTCACCCCCAGGATTGTCGCTCCGGTTCCGTCGCCCTTGTTGGTCTCGATGCTCGGCAGGCCGGCATCGCTCGGACTGGCGGTGTCCGAACTGCTGAAGGCCGCGCCGAGCAGCGAAGCGAGCAAGGCGAGAAGCGCCAATACGTAGGCGACGACCGCGCCGACGCCCGACATGCATACCGCCAGCGCAATCAATGCCGCGGCTAGGGCGAGGATGTTGACGGTCTGCAGGTCATGGATCGATGCCCCTTCTAACTCCACATGCAGCGCCTCTGACTTTACTCCGGTCACCTTGTCCTCCGCCGGGTTCCCCGTGAACAGAAAGCCGTGCGAGGAGGTGATTGCGTTTTCGGCCATCAGATAGCCGAACGGGGCACTGGCGGCGGCAACGGCCTGGGAGACGCCCACCGGGTTGTTCGGCAGCAGCAAATTGAGGCTGTAGTCGGAGTCCAGGCTTCCTGGCCAGGTCTTTTCCGACGGCGGCTCGATGCTGATGACCATGCCGACGATACTCACCGGCTCGCCCAGGCAAACCAGCCGTTTGTTGAGCCACCAGTCGCAATAAGCGAGAATCCACACAATCTCAGTCACCACCAGCGCGATCGGTATGCACCACGGCTCGCCCATCGCGACCACCACCACGACCATCACGGCTGCGAATATGCCGCTGGTAATCGCCGCGCTGATGTACTGGTTGACCGAAATCACCTCGTCGGCGGTCGTGCACTTGGTCCAGGATTTGTCGTCGGTGGCCATCACGGCTCCAAGCTGCTGAGGACGGTCAAGGTGACGCCGCCGCTGGCGCGGTCACCCTCGTCAAACGCATTCAGATTGAGGGCCTGCCGGCCGGTCCAGCCGTCCGGCGGCGTAGCGACCGCCGTGATCGTCACCTGTTCGCCCGGCGCCAGCGACGGCAGGTCAGGCGAAATCTCGACCTTCCAGCCCGGCGGCAGGGGATGAGCCGACGGCAAGTGTGCCGCCAGCCGGCGCTTTTGCTCCGCCTTGGCGGTCTCTTCCGTTGGCTGCCGGTCGTCGCGACAGGGGCCGAGCGGCGGAATGGTGTAGGCATCGACGGTGAACCGGTACCGATGCGGCCGACGGGTAGCGTTGCGCAACTCGAATTGAAATGTTGCTGGCGACTGCGCCAGTCCGACATCGGTATTTTCTTGCCCGAGATTGTTGGCGAAGTTGGCGTCATCGGCGGGGTCGAGCAAAGCTTGCAGGCAATAGTGACCTGCTTGCCGCGGCGTATGCCAGTCGAAGGAGACGAACCCAGGCTGGCTGGCGGATCCGATCACCCCGACCGAGACCGGCCTGGTGGCTATCGGATTCGACACGGTTCCGATGCCAAACGACAGATAGGACAGATGGACCGGCATCTTGACGACGACGGCATCCGGGGAGGCGTTCCAGACGCGAACCCGCACCTCGTAGTCGGTGTCCGCCTGCAACCTGCCGGCGGGAACGGGCACACCACCCTGGCGTAGCTCGATATCGGGATTATCCCAGGTGACCGCGAGACCAAGGCCGATCAGGTAATACTGATCGTAGATCAGCGGGTCAGGCCGGCAGAAAGCAGGGTGATCGATCGGTACGCAATGCGCCCGGGACCCTTTCTGGTCGACCCGGCGGTCACCCCCTAGCCGCCACCGGCGACAGAAACGGCGAGCCATCTCGATCAGTGCCGGAATCCAGGCGGAGAACAGTGCTCGCAGGATTGCCGCTATTCCTCGCATCGACTTCCCCTCTGAAGCTAACGCAGGGCAACGCTCTGATAACAACGGGATTCGCGCGGCAACAGTGAATTGGCGTGTCAGACGACTGGTGCCGTTTGTACTCTGGTCAGACGAATAAAGCTGGGCTCGAACGGTACGCGGGCTATTTCCGCGCGAAGAAACCGCGCGCGAATTGCACGATGTGCTTGTGGAATGCGAGCGCCAATATTGCGACAACGGCAAGTATGTAGAGAGCTTCGGTCGATCCGTCGCCGCCGTCAGGGGAAATACCAAACCAACTCTCGATGAAATCCATGAACAGATTCCCTCCGCGCAAACTTGCGACCGATGTTCAGCATAGCTCTTTAGCTTGTCCCGGTGTCAAGTAGGGATGCATTGCCATCCACATAAATCCAGTAAAGACCGTTGTGCCGAATTGTCTGCTGCCGAATTGTCTGCTGTTTGTCGATAAACCTGAGAATTTGCCTAAAGATTGCTAAAAAATTGTCGCGGCTTATTGATGCACAACTGAAGGAAAGCTTTGTATCTCGGTCATTTCCGGGTCATTTTGTCGATCATGTGCGAACGATCCAGTCAATGATGGTGTCGCCAAACAGGTCCGGACTTGTGCATGGACAGTACGCGGCCCACCACGATCAGAAGCGCGGGGTAGCCTGAAAAGCAGCCCGGCATGGCTCATTGGACGCCACTCGGCGGTCGTCTGGCCTGGTTTCAAATGTAGTCAGCTCTCGAACGTGCCCGGCGGCGTCACGCTGTCGGCTGTTGACAGGAAAGAGGCGTTTGAAAAATCACCGGCGGTCGAGGCAGCAAAAGTCACCGTGCCGTATTTCGCCCGGGACACCACGATTCCGGCGAGATGCTGGTCTGGATCAGAGCGTCCTGACCGGCAAGCTATCGTACCGGCCGAGCCTTAGCTGGGCCGGCCGGTACGCTTGCCGGCCTGACAAGAGCCGCCGTCAAGCAGCCGGTCGAATGTTTTGGTTCACCCGGAAGAGGTTGTTAGGGTCGTATTTCTTCTTCAGCGTAGCCAGGCGCTCATAGTTGTCGCCATAAGCCGCCTTGAGCCTTGCATCGCCCTCGTCATCCATCATGAAGTTCAGGTAGGCGCCACCCAGATCGAACGGATGCACGGCCTCCCAGTAGGCCTTGGTCCAGCGCGTCACCGGCCCCGCTTTCTGTGGGTCCGGATCGATCCCGGCGATGACCATCGACCAGGTCGCATCACGGTAATTCCAGGGTGTCTCGTCTTTGCCGACGCGATGGACCGCACCATCGATCGGGTAGAGATGCATGAGCGATAGCTCGCTCGGCGTCTTCGCCGCCTGCTCGAGATGGGCGTCGATCGCCTCGTCGGACAGCGTCTTGACGAAATCGCCCCGCCAGTACCACTGCATTCCCTTCGGGTAGAGCCCATCGAACATGCTCTGCACCGCGGGATAGGGCATCGTTCCCATCCAGTTGAACCAGGGCGCGGGCAGCGCATCGAGCAGCGGGGCCAGCGCCTCTCTGCCCTTTTCCTCCGGGCCGTTGTAGCAGCACATCAGCAGACACATCCGCTGTCCCCAAAACTCTTCCGGGAAGGGTGCGCTCGAGAGGACGGTCTTGAGCCCGAGAAAGATCCCGAGTTCTTCGGGCGCGTTCGGCAGGAACTCGCGATAATGCTGCATGATGGTGCGGGCGAGGCGCTGATCCCATGCGATCGGCCCCGCAAAGACCATGCTGACCCGGTGGAGCCTGAACACAAAGCTGGTGACGATGCCGAAATTGCCGCCGCCGCCGCGAAGCGCCCAGAACAGGTTGGGGTTCCGCTCCTTGCTGGCGGTGACGAAGCTTCCGTCGGCAAGCACGACATCGGCCTCGACCAGGTTATCGATGGTCAGGCCATATTTGCGCGTCAGATAGCCATGGCCGCCGCTCAGCGTCAGTCCGGCGACCCCGGTGGTCGAGATGATGCCCGCCGGTACGGCCAGGCCAAAGGCATGGGTGGCATGGTCGAGGTCGCCCTGAGTGCAGCCCGGGCCTACCCGCGCCGTGCGGGCATCCGGATCGACGCGCACGCCGTTCATCGCCGACAGGTCGATCACCAGACCGTCGTCGCAGCTCCCCAATCCTGGTCCATTATGGCCGCCGCCACGTACCGCAACCAGCAAATTGTTGTCGCGGCCGAAATTCACCGCTGTGATTACGTCGGCGACGTCGACACAGCGGGCGATGATCAGCGGCCGCTTGTCGATCATGCCGTTGTAGAGCTTGCGGGCCTCGTCATAGCGGGCGTCGCCGGCGCGGATGACTTCGCCTCGCAGGCTTGCTGCGAATTTGGTGATGTCTTCATCGTTCATGACATTCCTCCCTGTTATTGGACCTGTCGGCCGGCCGATGAAACGCTAATCCCGTCCGCTGTTCCCGCAAATGTCACATCGTCCATTTCTGTTGCCCGATCGTTCAGAGTAGGATTAGACCGGATGGATAGTTGCTCGGGCGGCCATATTGCCGGATAGTTCGAGATGCCTGGCGGAAAAACTCGTTGTCAAAGGGAGTAGCCGATCGTTTCCGGAGGTGTAGTGCATGGATGTCCTTTCCGATGTGCTCCGAGCCGTTCGCCTCACCGGTGCGATCTATTTCGACGTTGACGCCAGCTCTCCCTGGGTCGGCGAGTCGCCGGGCACGGCCGACATTGCCGCCGCCATCATGCCGGAGGCAGAGCACATCATTTCTTTTCATGCCGTGATGTCGGGCTCGTGCTGGGCCGCGCTGGGAGACGATTCGGTGCCCCCGGTGCTCGTGAACGCCGGTGATGTCGTTGTCTTCCCCGGTGGTGTTCCGAACGTCTTGAGCTCCTCGCCCGGGGCACGGGGCGGGCCCAATATGGCGATGTATTATCGGCCGATTGACGAGAGCCTGCCGTTCGCGGTGATCCATGGTGGCGGCGGAGACGAGCGGACCCGGTTCATTTGCGGGTATCTTGGCTGCGATGCACGTCCCTTCAATCCTCTCCTGGCCGCATTGCCGGCCATCCTGTGCGCCCGCAAGCCCGCCGATGGAAGCAGCTGGGTTATCGACCTTTTTCGGCTGGCGCTGGCAGAAGGTGGCAGTGGGCGGGCGGGCTGTGAGACGATACTCGCCAAGCTGAGCGAGCTGATGTTTGTCGAGATCATCCGCCGCCATCTCGAGACCCTGCCCGACGATTCGCGCGGCTGGCTGTCAGGCCTACGGGATCCACATGTCGGCGAGGCGCTCCGGCTCATCCACGCTCGCCCCAGGGAGGAATGGACATTGGACCGGCTCGCCCGCGAAGTAGGGCTCTCGCGCACGGCGTTTGCGAGCCGCTTTACCCACTATGTCGAGGTCTCGCCCATGCACTATCTTGCTCGCTGGCGTCTACAACTGGCAGGACGCTTGCTCGAACGCCCTGAAATGAGCATCGCGCAAGCGGGTGCCGAGGTCGGCTACGAGTCGGAAGCCGCCTTCAATCGCGCCTTCAAAAAGTTCGTCGGCATTCCACCTGGCACCTGGCGAAAGGGACGGTCGGCGTTGCTCGAGGCTCAGAGATTGCCCGCTGGCGTCGTGCAATAGGAAAGAACTGGCAGGGCGTTGACGCTTCGGTCCGCGTGCAGCGTCCCAATGCTCGAAAACCCCTGGCACAAAGCGGTAGACGATGACCGGCCGCCGCGACGCCTTCGGCGAGGCGTGTCAGACTTCGCGCCTTAATCTTTCGCGCGCTCGACATAGGCGCCATCGGCGGTCATCACCACCACGCGGGTGCCGGCGCTGATGTGTGGCGGCACCAGGGTACGCACGCCGTTGGACAGCGTTGCCGGCTTGTAGGACGAGGACGCCGTCTGGCCCTTGGTCACCGGCTCGGTCTCGACCACCTCGAAAGTGGCGCGCTGCGGCAGTACCAGCGAGATGGCGATGTTGTTGTATTGCGAGATCTGCACCGGCATGCCTTCCACCAGATAGGGCGCCATGTCGCCGACCACGCTTTCCGGCACCGCGACCTGGTCGTAAGTCTCCGGATTCATGAAGTGAAAGCCTTCGCCGTCACGGTAGAGGAACGTGTGCTCGCGCTCCTCGACATAGGCGCGCTCGACCTGCTCGGTGGTGCGGTAACGCTCGGAAACCTTTACCCCGTCGGAGATACGCCGCATGTCGAGCTGGGTGACCGGCGTACCCTTGCCAGGATGAATGTTTTCGGCAAAGAGGATCACATAAAGCTTGCCGTCCTTTTCGACGACGTTGCCTTTGCGTAAGGAGCTGGCGATGACCTTCACGGGTTTCCATCCTGATAAAATTTGTTGGCGCAAATCGGCTGGAGAGGCCGTTGCGTGCGGCCTAGCGCATCTTGGCCGCAATCGCCAGCCCTCTGTGCAATTCCCCTGAAGCCGATGACCGCCGCCTCGCCGTGGTGGACGCCGCATGTCCACGCCGACCGCCGGCCGCGGCTGATCCTGCGCAATGCCATTGCCGCCGGGATGCGCGACTGGTTCGCCCGCCGCGACTTCGTCGAGGTGGATACATCGGCCCTGCAGGTCTCGCCCGGCAATGAAGCGCACCTGTCGGCCTTTGCCACCGAGGCGATCGGGCCGGACGGGCAGCGCCAGCCGCTCTACCTCCACACGTCGCCGGAATTCGCCTGCAAGAAGCTGCTTGCCGCCGGCGAGGAGCGCATCTTCAGCCTCGGGGCTGTCTGGCGCAACCGCGAGCGCGGCCCCTTGCACCATCCTGAGTTCACCATGCTCGAATGGTACCGTGTCGGCGAGACCTATGAGAGCCTGATGCGCGATTGCGCCGAGCTCGTAGCGCTGGCGGCCGAACGGGCCGCAGCGAAGCGTTTTAGCTTCCGCGGCCGCGAGGCCGATCCGTTCGCCGGGCCGGAACGGTTGAGCGTCGCCGAAGCCTTCATGCGCCATGCCGGCATCGATCTGCTGGCGACGGTTGCAGCCGATGGCAGCACCGACCGCGCGGGGTTGCATGCCGCCCTGGTCCAGGCCGGATTGCGGACCGCGCCCGACGACAATTGGGCCGACCTGTTCAGCCGGGTGATGGTCGAAAAAATCGAGCCAGCGCTGGGGCAGGGGTGCGCTACCATTCTTTTCGGATATCCGATCTCGGAGGCGGCACTGGCCAGGCCGAGCGCCGACGATCCACGCACCGCCGAGCGCTTCGAGCTCTATTGCTGCGGCGTCGAGCTCGCCAACGCCTTTGGCGAATTGACCGATCCGGCCGAGCAGCGCCGGCGCTTTGCCGCCGAAATGGATGAGAAGCAGCGCGTCTATGGCGAACGCTACCCGATCGACGAGGATTTCCTCGCCGCGCTCGCCATCATGCCGCAGGCGAGCGGCGCGGCGCTAGGCTTCGACCGGCTGGTGATGCTCGCCACCGGCGCGCTCAGGATCGACGACGTGATCTGGACGCCGGTGGCTGGTCCCTGAGGAAGGTTGGACAAGCCGATCTCGCCCGGCTTGAAAGCCAGGATTAGATGGTCGGTCCAGGCCGCCGCCGGCTCCGTCGAGCCAGAAGATTGGCGACGACCAGGAGGATTATCGACAGCCCCATCATCAGCGTGGCGGCGGCGCTATTGCCGGGGAGAGCTTTTCGCGCAAGCCGATGAACATTTCGAGCGGCATGGTGCGTTGGTTGGCGCTGGCCAGGAACTGCACCGCGACGACCTCGTCATGTGCGAGACGCTGCAACCGTTCCGTGTGTTGCCACGATCATGGTGGGCCGGCATAGTGCTGGCGGGGTTCTCGGCGCCGCGGAGCTATCGGCCGTCGTACTCAGAATGGCCTTCGGCACAATGCCAGACAAAAACGCGCTGAACGCAAAACATAGCAGCGAATGGACAATGTCCTGGCGCCTGGTCATACTTGCGGCCGTGGCGATTAATGTTGTGATGCTCTTGGCCGCGCTGTTCGTCGCGCAAACTCTTGGTCTGGACGCTACAATCTTCTATCGAGATCCATCTGCAGCCGCCGATGTCGGCTTCTATACGGGGTGGATTTCGTCCCTAGGTGCTTCACTGTGGATCGGCACCGGCGCGGCGACCCTGTTTGCCGGTCTGCTCACGCACCGATGGGATTGCACGTTTCTCGGCGGCCTTACCTTGGTCATGGGCCTCGATGACCTGTTGTTGATCCATGAGGACGTGCTGCCGTTTGTCGCGATACCAGAGATTGTTACGATGATTGCCTACGCCGTCGCCGGGTTGTTCTGGTTCTTTCGGCTGCGACGGAAGACATTCGACGGCTCGATCGTATTTGTGGCCGCAGGCTTCCTACTCGCGATGTCAGCAGCGATCGACCAGCTGGGAGAGCTGTTTCCTAGCCCGGGTTCGGCGGTCGACATCGCCGAAGACGCTGTCAAAGAGCTTGGCATCTTCCTTTGGGCGGCAGGTGCCCTCGGGTACGCGGCGATGGTGACACGGTTGGGCCGCCCGTGGGTGGATCCAGCCGATCCCAACTCTACAGGCTGACGGTCGCACACGCCGCATCTTCGACTCGTCGCCGGCAGCGGTGCCGCCGTCGCGGCTTTCGGTCACGGCCACCTCGGATCTAAGCCGTCCTTTGTGCGTCTGGAAGGACGCACCATCTCTGGATCGGTCGCGGCGACCTGGGGCTAGATGCCTCCTGATTGTCCGCTTCTCCCATTGCAGAAGCGGCATCGGGACAATAGATGGTGCAGCAGCGGCTGCCCTTCAGCCGGCCGGAAATAACAGGATCATGCGCATGACCGATACGCTCGACGCAGCGAAACTGACCGATCGCGTCGCGGCCCTGGTCGAGGCTGCCAAACGGGCCGGCGCCGATGCCGCCGATGCCGTTGCGGTACGCGGCCGCTCGACCGGCGTGTCGGTGCGGCTTGGCAAGGTCGAAGGCACAGAGGCGTCCGAGAGCGAGGACGTCTCGCTGCGCGTCTTCGTCGGCAAGCGGGTAGCCAGCGTTTCGGCAACAGCGGCATCCGACCCCAATATGCTGGCCGAGCGCGCGGTCGCCATGGCCAAGGTGTCCCCCGAGGATCCCTATCAGGGCCTCGCCGACTCGGCCTTGCTGGTCAAGAAGCCGCGCGACCTCGATCTGTTCGACGCCACCGAGGTGTCGGCGGACCAGTTGAAGGAAGCAGCGCTTGCCGCCGAAGCGGCGGCGCTTGCCGTCAACGGCGTCACCAATTCGGCCGGCAGTGGCGCCAGTGCCGGGCTTGGCGGCCTGGTGCTCGCCACCTCGCACGGCTTCGTCGGCCACTACGTCGCCTCGCGTTTTTCGCGCTCGACCAGCGTGATCGCCGGCGAGGGCACCGGCATGGAGCGCGACTACGAATTCTCCTCGCGCCAGCATTTTTCCGATCTCGACGCGCCGGAAGACATCGGCCGCAAGGCCGGTGAGCGCGCTGTACGCCGCATTGGCGCGCGCAAGGCGGCGACCGGGCCGGTCGACGTGGTGTTCGATCCACGTGTGGCGCGCGGCATTGCCGGCCACCTTGCCGGTGCCATCAATGGCGCCGCGGTGGCGCGCAAGACCAGCTTTCTCCGCGACATGATGGGCAAGAAGGTGGCTTCGGCCGCAATCACCGTCACCGACGAGCCGCTCCGGCGCCGTGGACAGGCCTCGCGCCCGTTCGACGGCGAAGGCGTCGAGGGCGAAAAACTGTTCATGGTCGACAAGGGCGTGCTCAACCACTGGTTCCTGTCGACTTCGGCAGCTCGGGAACTCGGCCTCGTCACCAATGGGCGCGGCTCGCGCAGCGGCTCGTCGGTCTCGCCGTCGTCGACCAATCTCGCCATCGAGCCCGGGGAAAATACGCCGGAAGAGCTGATCAAGTCGCTCAAGACCGGCTTCTACGTCACCGAAGTGTTCGGCCAGGGCGTCGACATGGTGACCGGCGAATATAGCCGCGGCGCTTCCGGCTTCTGGATCGAAAATGGCGAGCTGGCCTATCCCGTCGCCGAGGTGACCATCGCCTCCAATCTGAAGACGATGTTCCTCAACATGGTTCCGGCGAGCGATCTCGACCGCAATTTCGGCACCGCCGCGCCCACGCTTTTGATCGAAGGAATGACCCTTGCCGGAGCTTGACCCGGCCGTCTCGGCCGGCGCTACTGAAGACCTGCAGCTGTTGCGCGATGCCGCCTGCGAGGCGGGGCTCATCGCCATGCAATACTTCAACAACAATCCAAAAGTGTGGATGAAGGGCGGCACCTCGCCGGTCAGCGAAGCCGATCACGCCGCCGACAAATATCTGCGCGAGACCTTGCTGGCGGCCCGGCCGGATTATGGCTGGCTGTCGGAGGAAACCGTCGACGACCCGGTAAGGCTTGTCGCGCGCCGCACCTTCGTCGTCGATCCGATCGACGGCACGCGCGGCTTCCTCGAGGGCCTGCCCACATGGTGCGTCAGCGTCGCTGTGGTCGAGAACGGCCGAACGCTTGCCGGCGTACTCGACTGCCCGGCGAAGGGCGAAATCTATTGGGCGCTGCCGGGCGAGGGCGCATTCCTGAACGGCAGGCGCATCAGCGTGCGTCCGCCGGCGGAAACGGCCGAAATCGCCGGACCGAAGGCGATGATCGACCTGATGCCGGCGAAATGGCACAAACGGCTGAAGCGCGTGCCCTATATTCCTTCGCTCGCCTACCGGCTGGCGATGATCGCCGGCGGCCAGCTCGATGCCACCTTCGTCAAGGCCAACGCACATGACTGGGACATCGCCGCGGCCGATCTCATCCTGCGCGAGGCAGGCGGCGCCTTGCTCGATCGGCATGGCCGCGCGCCGCTCTATGCCGGCGAAGTGATCCGTCACGGACCGCTCGCCGCCGGCAGCGGCGAACTCCTCGCCGTGCTCGCCGGCGTCATCGCCGGGCTGACAATTGACCACTATCAATAGTTCCAAAGTCGGCGGCTTTGGTCTAGACCTGTCCCAAACTCACGATATGTGAAGGATCGACATGGCCGCTGAAGACGGAAAGAAGCAGCTTTTGCACCTGGTGTTCGGCGGCGAACTCAAGAAGCTGGGCGGCACCGAATTCCGCGATCTCGACGCGCTCGATATTGTCGGCATCTATCCGGACTACCAATCGGCGCACGCCGTCTGGAAGGCCAAGGCGCAAGCTAGCGTCGACAACGCTCATATGCGCTATTTCGTCGTTCACCTGCACCGCCTCCTCGACCCCGAAAACAAGGCTGTCGGTTGACATCGATGAACCATGAAGCGGTCAAGCGATCAGCCCCGCGGTCGGCGGTCAGACGTCGCAAGCCGAAGACGTTCTGGCGCAAGATCCGCGAACCGCTGGCGCAGTCGCGAATCGTCAAGAATGTGCTTGCCGCGCTGTTTGCGTATTTCGTCCGCCTTGTCCGCTTGACCAACCGCATGGTCGACGGATCGGCCAAGTTTTCCGGCGGCGCCTATGCGCAGCTCGAGCCTGGCATCATCGCGCTCTGGCACGGCCAGCACCTGCTGACCCCGGCCTACTATCCCAAGGGACGGCCGCTGGTTGCCATGGTATCGCGCAGCGCCGATGCCGAGCTCAACGCGCTGATGGTCGAGAAATTCGGCATCGAGGCGGTGCGCGGCTCTGGCGGGCGCGAAAGCGCAAGGCATCTCGACAAGGGTGGGGCCAAGGCGCTCATCGCCCTCAAAAAGTCGCTCGCCACCGGCAAGAATGTCGCCATGATTGCTGATATTCCCCACGGCACGCCGCGCGATGCCGGGCTCGGCGTCGTCCTTCTGGCGCGGCTGTCCGGCCGGCCGATCCTGCCTGCCGCGATAGCCACCAGCCGCCGCAAGGTGATCGAGGGCAGCTGGGACAAGACGACGATCAACCTGCCCTTCGGCCGCTCCTCGATCGTCGTCGGCACGCCTGTCTTCGTGCCGGCCAACGCCGACGCCGTGGAAATGGAACGCAAGCGCCAGGAGGTTACGGCCTCGCTCAATGCCGCGACCGCCGAGGCCTATCGCCTTGTGGACGGTTCGAAATGAGTGTGCGCTGGGCGCGCGCCTTCCTGACCGCATACCGTTTCGCGGGGGCGGCCGCCTACCCGTTGGCCGGGCCTTATGTCGCCTGGCGCACTTCCAGAGGCAAGGAGGATCGCATTCGCCGGCGCGAACGCTACGGCGTCGCCGGACGCGAGCGCCCCGAAGGCCCGGTGATCTGGATCCATGCAGCCAGCGTCGGCGAGACCATCGCCGTCGTGCCGCTGGTCGAGAGCATTCTCGATTACGGCGTCAACATCGTGCTGACGACGGGCACGGTCACCTCGGCGCAGGTCGCCGAAGAACGGCTGGGCGACCGCATCATCCACCAATATGTGCCGCTCGACCTCAAGCCGGCGGTCAGCCGCTTCCTCGACCATTGGCAGCCGGACCTGGCGATCATCGCCGAATCCGAGATCTGGCCGATGACCATCCTGGAACTCGGCGCCCGCCGCGTGCCGCAGGTTCTGGTCAACGGCAGGCTGTCCGACCGCTCCTTCAAGTCCTGGAAGAAGCGCGCCAACATTGCCGAAGCATTGTTCGAAAATCTCGCCCATGTCGTCGCCCAGTCGGACCTCGATGGCGAGCGCTTCCTTTCGCTCGGCGCCCGGCCGGTCACTGTATCCGGTAATCTCAAGGTCGACACCGCGCCGCCGCCGGCCGACGAGCGGGCACTGGCGGCGCTGAAACGCCAGATCGGCGGCCGCCCGACCTGGGCGGCGATCTCGACCCATGACGGCGAAGAGGCGGTCGCCGCCGAAGTTCACGCCATGCTGCACAAGCGCCACCACGGGCTTTTAACGATCATCGTGCCGCGCCATCCCGATCGCGCCGGGCAGCTGGCCGCCCAGATTTCCGGCATGGGCCTGAAGCTGGCGCAGCGCAGCAAGGGCGACAGGATCACCGCCGACACCGATATTCTGCTCGGCGACACGATCGGCGAGATGGGGCTTTATCTGAGGCTGACGGAAATTGCCTTTGTCGGCCGTTCGCTGACTTCCGAGGGCGGCCAGAACCCGCTGGAACCAGCCATGCTGGAGACCGCGGTGCTTGCCGGCCGCAACGTCCAGAATTTTCGCGAGGCCTATCAGCGCCTGCTCGATAGCGGCGGCGCCAAGCTGGTGCGCGACCGCGATATGCTGGCCGGCGCCGTTAATTTCCTTTTGACCAACGAGGCGGCCCGCCATGAGATGATGGCGGCGGGTGCGGCGACGGTCGACGAGATGCGCGGTGCGCTGGCGCATACGCTCAGGTCGCTTGAGCCCTATATCCAGCCGCTGGTCGTCAAGTCGCGCCTGAAGGGCGCGAACGGGCGCTGACGTGACCTCGGAAGCGCCGCCCTTCTGGTGGGAAGAGCCGGACTGGCGGGTCACGGCGCTGTCGCCGCTCTCCGCCGTCTATGCGCTTGTCGCCGGTCGCCGCATGCGGCACGCGCCGCGTGAAAAGGTCGAGGCGCCGGTGCTCTGCGTCGGCAACTTCACCGTCGGCGGCACCGGCAAGACGCCGGTGGCGATCGCGCTGGCCGAGCAGGCCAGGCGCATGCAGCTTAATCCGGGTTTCCTGTCGCGCGGCCATGGCGGCTCCTTCGCGCAGCCGCATATCGTCGATCCGCACCACGATGCCGCCAAGCATGTCGGCGACGAGCCGCTGCTTCTGGCCGAACACGCCCCGGTCGCGGTGACGCCGAACCGGGCCGCCGGCGCCAGGCTTCTGCTGGAGAAGCTCGGCTGCGATTTCCTGATCATGGATGACGGTTTTCAGAGCGCGCGCATCCACATCGACTATGCGCTCGTCGTCGTCGACGCGCGACATGGCATCGGCAATGGCCGCGTCATCCCCGGCGGGCCGCTGCGGGCAAAGATCGTCGACCAATTGGTCTTCACCAGCGCCTTGCTGAAGATGGGCGAGGGCACCGCGGCCGATACGGTCGTGCGCCAGGCAGCGCGCGCCGGCAGGCCGATCTTCGAGGCGCACACTGCCCCGAGCAGCAAGGTGACGCTGGCCGGCAGGCGGTTCCTGGCGTTCGCCGGCATTGGCCATCCCGACAGGTTTTTCGACACCGTAGCCGAGGCCGGCGGCGAGCTTGCGCTGACCCGACCGTTTCCTGACCATCATTTCTACAGTGCGGACGAGCTTGCCGAATTGGCGGCGACAGCACGTAAAGCCGGGCTTGGTCTCATTACCACCGCCAAGGACGCTGCCCGCCTGCGTCACGGCGCGGCACCGCCGGAATTCCTCGACGGGCTCGATGTGCTGGAGATCGACACCGTCTTCGAGCTCGACCATGTGCCGCAACGCATCATCGACGAGACGCTGGATGCCTGGCGGCAGCGCCGGCTTAAAGGCTGACCAGAAGCGTGAGCACCGAGGCAATGCGGGACTGGAATTTGCGGCTTTCCGCCGGCCGAACGTATTTTGTTCTTGCTTTGTGCCGGCAGCTATGCTAGTAATTTGGGTATGGTGATGATTCGCCGGTGGCCCGCCCTCGAACTTGAGGCGGGTTTTTTATTTCATGGCCTCTAAGGTTTCGGTGTTGCCGGCCTGACGCCGCGGCAGAGGGCGCAGGATCGCAACGGGGCTGCTTCCATTTGCGCTGGACTAGCGTCGGCGGCGCAGTTCCGGATGCGCTTCGATCTCGCGGCGCAGCGAGGCAGCGGCGTTCACATAGGGTTCCTGCCTGGCGACACTCCAGTATTTAAGCTCGTCGAGCGGGATGCTCTCGCCGGTCACCGCGCAGCGTACGAAGGCGCCGGGGCTGGTCACCTGGAAGTCGCCGTCGAGATAGCGGATGCGGGCTTCCTTGCCGCCGGGTCCTTCGAAACGGTTCATCATGGGGTGGTGCCGAAATTCATGACGATGTCATCGCCACAAATTGCGGCGAGGTCAAGCCGGCAAAGCGGATGCCGGCATCTCATTCCTCGGCCGTGATAAACTGCTCGATCTTCTCCGCTGCCAGCCCGGCCTGGACGGCGATGCGCCGGGCGAGTTCGGCGGCGGCGGCGCGCGGGCGCCCCAGCGGCCGGTCGAGCCAGTAGGATATCGGGCTTAGCGCACTGCGCTCGTCTACGGCGACGATGCGGCCCGATTTCAATTGGTCCACCGTCAACGGCGGACGTGCCAGCGCAATACCGAGCCCGTGCGCGGCGGCGTCGAGCACGAGGTTGTAGTCCTCGAAACGGCGGTCGTGCGGCCGCGGCCGATAGTCCATCTCCTGCGCCGCAAACCAGGCGCGCCAGGCCGAAGCGTCGGAATCATTGATCACCGGATAGTCGAGCAGCCGGGCGGGATCTCCGCGGCCGATCTCCCTGGCCAGTCCCGGTGACGCGACCGGGAACACATATTCTTCGAAAAGCTGCACCGAGATCCGGCCCGGAATGCGGCCGCGCCCGCAGCGGATCGACAGGTCGATGCCCTCGTCGGCAAGATCGCCTTGGCGGATGTCGACGTCGAGCACGATACGCAGCTTGGACGGGTGGTTCTCCAGCGCCGCCATACGCGGCATCAGCCACAGCCCGCTGACCGAAGGGATCGAGGTCAGCCGCACCACCGCCGTGCCGCGCGGCTCGACCCAGCGATCCGAATTGCTGGCGATCAGGGCAAAGGCTTCGGTGGTGCGCAGATGCAGCCGGTTGCCCTCGATGGTCAGCGAGACGCCGCGCGCGCCGCGATCGAAGACTTTCAGCCCGAGCCAACCCTCGAGCTTGGCGATCTGCCGGCTGACGGCGCCGTGAGTGATGTTGAGCTTCTCGGCCGCCGCCGAAAAGCTGCCGGTCCGAGCCGCGGCGTCGAAGGCGCGCAGCGTTTCGAGCGGCAGCATCGGGTCTAAGCTGTGATCCATAGTCACAGGTGATCCTCGATTTGTTCGTTTGTCAACCGACCCGCAATAGCGTTTCTCTACTTCATGGCATTGGATCGCGAGGACACCCAGATGAGCGCTTACACCGGCACGTTGAATACGACACAGCGCATGGATGCCACGGCTGCCATCGCGGTGGCGCTGACGGTGGTCGGCTGGGCCTCCGCCTTTCCGGCGATCCGCGCCGGCCTTGCCGCTTTCGGGCCGCTGGAACTTGGCGCGCTGCGCTTTGCCATCGCCGCGGTTCCGGCGGCGATCTTCCTCGCGGTCAAGCGGCCGGCGCTGCCCAGGCTCGATGAACTCTGGCGCTTTGTCTTCGGTGGTGCCGTCTTCGTCGCGCTCTACACGGTGATGCTCAATTTCGGCGAGCTGACCGTTTCGGCCGGTGCGGCCGGCTTCATCATCAATGTCAGCCCGATCTTCACCGCCATCATGGCCATGGCGCTGCTCGGCGAACGCTTCTCGGGCCTCGCCTGGGCCGGCACATTCCTGTCCTTCGCCGGTATCGGGATCATCGCCATGGGCGAGGGGCAAGGGCTGCATTTCAACAATGGTGCGCTGCTTGTCCTCGGCTCGGCGCTGTGCTCGGCCGTCAACACCATCGTCCAGAAGCCGCTGTTTGCCCACCATCACCCGCTGACGATCTCGGCCTCGAACATGGTGCTTGGCGCGCTCTGCCTGTCGCCGTTCCTGCCGAGCGGTCTGGCGCAGGCGGCGGTCGCCGACACCGCCGGGCTCGGCGCCGTCATCTTTCTCGGCATCGTACCCAGCCTGATCGCCTACGCTGCCTGGGCAACAGCGCTTTCCCGCCTGCCCGCGGCGCGTGCCTCGAACTTCCTCTATCTGGTGTCGCCGATGGCGACGCTGATCGGCTTCTTCTGGCTGGGCGAGGTGCCGACGCTGCTTGGCATCTTCGGCGGCGCGCTGGCGCTGGGCGGCGTCATCGTGGTGAATTTGAAGAGGTGAGCAAAGGGTTTGGGGCTGTGCCTGACTCGAAAAGAGCCGCTGTACAGCGGCTCTTTTCGTACCCCCACCCCGCTGCTTCGCAGCGACCCTCCCCACAAGGGGGAGGGTAAGCTCCTCGCGAGGCGTCGGCGGGTAGGCTCCCTACCTCCCCCTTGTGGGGAGGTCGGACCGAAGGTCCGGGTGGGGGCTGCGCCCTGCGAGTTTCTTATCGCCGCCCGAACAATCTCTCGATATCCGCCAGCTTGAGTTCGATATAGGTCGGGCGGCCGTGGTTGCAGGTGCCGGAGCCGGGCGTCGCCTCCATCTGGCGCAGCAGCGCGTTCATCTCTTCCGGTTTGAGCAGGCGGCCGGAACGTACCGAGCCGTGGCAGGCCATGGTCGCGGCTATTCTGTCCAGCCGCTCCTTCAGCGTGTCGACCGTGTCGTTGTCGGCGATCTCGTCGGCGAGATCGCGCACCAGCTGCTGGACGTTGGTCTCCCCGAGCATCGATGGCGTCTCGCGCACCGCGACGGCACCGGGGCCGAAGCGCTCGATGCCGAGGCCGAAGCGGGCCAGCGTCTCGGAATGCCTGGCAAGCCGCTCGGCATCCTCTTCCGACAGATCGACAATCTCGGGCAACAGCAGCATCTGCGACGGCACCGCGCGTGAGTGGAGGGCGTTCTTCAAGGCCTCGTAGACCAGCCGCTCATGCGCCGCATGCTGGTCGACGATGACAAGAGAATCCCTGGTCTGGGCGACGATATAATTCTCGTGCACTTGCGCGCGCGCCGCGCCCAGCGCCGTGCCGAGCAGCGTTTCCGCCGCTTCGTTTTGCCCGGCGCGCGCATCGGCGCTGTGCAGCGGCCCGGCGTCGAAGGCCGCCTGCTCGTCCTCGCCGAACCCGTCGCCCATATCGAGCGGCCGCTGTGGCGAACGGCCAGGATCGAACCCGGCAAAGCCTGAGGCCCGGTAAGCGGCCTCGTAGCTGCGGTGACCGTTGGCCGGCCCGCCATGCGCATAGGATGCCGCGCCTGGCCGGAACGCCGCCATCATGCCGGCGGCCCCTGTGGTGGCGGGGCGGATGCCGGCATTGGCCAGCGCTTCGCGAATGGCGCCGACGATCAGCCCGCGCACCAGCCCCGGGTCGCGGAAGCGCACGTCTGCCTTGGCCGGATGGACGTTGACGTCGACGATCGCCGGATGGAGCGTCAGGAACAGCACGGTGACGGCATGGCGGTCGCGTGGCAGCACGTCGGCGAAGGCGCCACGAATGGCGCCGGCGATCAGTTTGTCACGCACCGGACGGCCGTTGACATAGGCGTATTGCTGCAGCGCGTTGGCGCGGGTGAAGGAGGGGACCGAGACATGGCCGGCGAGATGCACGCCGTCCCGCATCGCGTCGATGGCGATCGCATTGTCCGGAAAGTCGGCGCCCATCACCTGCGCCACCCGGCGCAGCCGGCCTTCCGGGCTGTCGTCGGTCGCCGGCAGTTCCAGCGTCGAGCGGTCCGGGCCGGCCAGGGAGAAGCGCACGGCGGGAAAGGCGATGGCGATGCGCTTGACCACGTCGCCGATGGCCGTGCTTTCGGCGCGCTCGCCCTTCATGAATTTGAGCCTTGCGGGCGTGGCGAAGAACAGGTCGCGCACCTCGACCGTGGTTCCGCGATTGGCCGCCGCCGGCCTGACCGCGGAGACGCGGCCGCCCTCGATGCCGATCTCGGCGGCGTTTTCACTGGACGCGGTGCGCGAGCGGATCGACAGCCGTGCCACCGAGCCGATCGAGGGCAAGGCCTCGCCGCGAAAGCCGAGCGAGCGGATGTCGTGAATGTTGTCGGCGAGCTTGGAGGTGCAATGGCGCGCAATCGCCAGCGCCAGTTCCTTTTCCGGAATGCCCGAGCCGTCGTCACTGACGCGGATCAGGTTCAGCCCGCCGCCGGCGGTGACGATCTCGACTCTGGTAGCGCCTGCATCCAGCGCGTTCTCGACCAGTTCCTTGACCACGCTTGCCGGACGTTCGATGACTTCGCCGGCGGCGATCTGGTTGATCATCGTTTCGGAAAGCTGGCGGATCGGCATGGGGCACTATAGGCGGATTCGTGGTCGATGCGGGAGGGGGAGAATAGCGTTGACCGTTGCAAGGCAGTGAGACTGCTCCGTTGCTCCGCCAGAGGGGGTGCTGTCCCGCCACGATATAGAGATAGGAATATTGTTGAGTGAATGGGCTTGGCCCCAACTGACTTATTAGAATTAGTCGGGCGAAGGCCAAAATCCGAAGCGAATGGCCGTTGGAGGCGACATTTGGACGTCATCCTAGATTACTTGATGGTAAAGTTCGCTCGATGGATACAGCGTCGAAAGAGTCGTATTGCGAGAATAATTTGGTTTACTATTTGGACGGTTATTTCGATATTGCTAACAGTTTTTCTATTTTACCTCCTGTATATTCGAAACCTGACCATATAGTTTCGTGTTTCTACCACTGCGGCGCAGGTGCCGCCGCAGGCTTGATCGCGGACACCCTCGATGCGGATCTCGGGGGCACTGTCGCGATAGTGATGGGGTGGACGCCCCCTCGACGGCATCGATGTGCCAGAATGGTGGTGTTTGACAGCCACCGTAAGAGAGGGAGCGT